>CADCVQ010000085.1 GCA_902806175.1 uncultured Solirubrobacteraceae bacterium | reverse complement strand
GGGGTGGTCGTCGCCGGCGGCGACGGTGGCGGTGGCGGCGGTTCCGCCGTGCGCGTCGCGCGCGCCGACGGCGGGCGCGTGACCGTCCACGTCGCAGGCGCGGTGCGGCGCCCGGGTGTCTACCGCCTGGCGGCGGGGGCGCGCGTCGACGACGCGCTGCAGCGCGCCGGAGGAGCGCGCGCTCGCGCGGACCTGACGGCGGTGAACCTCGCGGCGAAGCTCGAGGACGGACGCCAGGTGATCGTGCCGCAGCGCGCTCAAGCGGCCACACCGGGTGCGGCGGCCGGTGGCGTCGCCGCCCCGGCGGGTGCGCCTGGCACGGCGCAACCTGCCGCGCCCGTCAACCTCAATACCGCGACGCTCGAGCAGCTCGACACGCTCGACGGCGTCGGGCCGGGCATCGCGCAGCGCATCTTGGACTACCGCGAGCAGCACGGCGGCTTCACGCGCGTGGAGGAGCTGGGGGAGGTGCCCGGCATCGGCCCCAAGCGGCTCGCGACGCTGAAGCCGCTCGTGACGGCGTGACGTGCTGCGGCGCGCCGCGGACGCCCAGGCGGCGCTTGCGCGCCATCCGCGTCATCTCCTGCTGGCCGCGCTTGCCGCGGGGCTCCTGGCCGGCCCGTCATCTGCGGTTGCGCTGGCTGCGGCGACCGCGCTCGTGCTCGTCACCGTCCGCGAGACGCCGCTCGTGTTCGGCACGCTCGCGGCGCTGCTCGCCGGTGCGGCGGTCGGCGACGCGCGCCTCGCGGCGCTTGATCGCAGCGAGCTGGCGCCGGGCGACGTCACGGCGCGCGTGACGCTGCTCGAGCATCCGCGGACGCGGTCCTTCAACACGCGCGTCGCGGCGGCGCAGCTGCGCGGGGAGCGGGTGCTCGTCAAGGCGCCGGCGCGCGTCGCGTGGCCGCGCGTGGTGGCGCCCGGCATCATCGTCGCGATCGAGGGGCGCCTGGCGGCGCTCGGACCGCACGACGCCCACGAGCGCCGCCGTGGTGCGCACGCGCTGCTCGTCGCGACGACGATCCGCGCCACGGGCGCGCGGCGCGGCGGCCTGCTCGGTGCCCTTGACCGTGTGCGCGACCGCAGCGAGCGGGCGCTCGCGGGCGGTCTGCCGGCGCCGCAGGGCGCGCTCGCGCGCGGGATGGTGCTCGGGCAGGACTCCGCGCTGACCGATGACGTGCGCGAGGACTTCCGCGTGACCGGGCTCGCGCACCTCGTCGCGGCGAGCGGGGCGAACGTCATGCTGCTCGCGGCGCTCGTGCTTGCGGCGGGCGCCGCGCTGGGTCTCGGGCTGAGCGCGCGTCTGTGGCTGGCGATCGCGCTGATCGCCGCCTACGTGCCGCTGGCCGGCGGCGGGCCCTCGATCCAGCGCGCCGCGGTGATGGGCATCGCGGGGATCGTCGCAGCGCTCGCAGGGCGGCCGAGCTCGCGCTGGTACGCCCTGCTGCTGGCCGCGGCCGTGACGCTGGCCTGGAACCCGCGCGCGGCCGGTGATGCGGGCTGGCAGCTGAGCTTCGCCGCCGTGCTCGCGATGCTCGCGCTCGTCCCGGGGTTGCGAACGCGGCTGGCCGCGACGCGCGCACCGCCCGCGCTGGCCGACGCGCTCGCCGTGACCGCGGCGGCGACGATCGGTACCGCGCCGTTGATCGCGCTGCACTTCGAGCGGCTCTCGCTCGTGTCGCTGCCCGCGAACCTGCTCGCGGCGCCTGCCGTCGCGCCCGTCATGTGGCTGGGCACGATCGCCGGCGCGCTCGGCCAGATCGCGCCGGCGCTGGCGGCGCCGGTCGCGGCGCTGGCAGCGCTGCCGCTCGGCTACCTGACCTGGCTCGCCGACGCCGCGGCCGCGCCGGCCTTCGCCGAGGTCGTCGTCCCTTCGCCGGGTGCGGCCGGCGTGCTCGCGATCTACGCGGCGACCGCGGCCGCGCTGCTCGCCTGGCGGCGCCTGCCACGCACCGCCAGGCGCGCGACGAGCGGCGTGCTCGCGCTCGGCGCGCTGGGCGCCGTCGCGGCGCTCGCCGCCGGCCATGGGCCGGGACACCCTCCGAAGGACCTCACGATCTCGTTTCTCGACGTCGGCCAGGGCGACGCGACCCTGATCCAGCACGGCGACGCGGCCGTGCTCGTCGACACCGGCCCGCCCGGTGGGCCCGTGCTCGAGCGGCTGCGCCGCGCCGGGGTGCGCAGACTCGACATGCTCGTCGCGACCCACGACGCGGCAGATCACGACGGCGCGACCGCGGCGGTGCTCGCCACGATGCCGGTCGGCCTCGTGCTCGACGGCGAGGAGGTGACAGCGGGCGGAGAGGTGCGCCGCCTGGCCGCCGCGCACAGCGTGCGGCGCATCGCCTCGGACGCCGGCCAGGTGATCCGTGCCGGACCGCTGCAGTTGCGCGTGCTGTGGCCGCGCCGCGAGCCCGCCGCGCCGGCCGACGCCGAGCCCAACGACCGCGCGACCGTGCTGCACGTCCGCGACGGCGACTTCGACCTGCTGCTGACGGCCGACGCCGAGTCCAACGTGCTCGCCGGGCTGCACCTGCCGGTCGTCGAGGCGCTGAAGGTCTCCCACCACGGCAGCGACGACCCCGGGCTGCCGGGCCTGCTGGAGCGACTGCGCCCGCAGGTCGCCGCGATCGAGGTCGGCGCGCACAACAGCTACGGCCACCCGACGCCGTCGACGCTGGCGGCACTGCAACGCGCGGTGCCCGTCGTGCGGCGCACCGACCGCGACGGCACCGTGAGGATCACCGTCCGCGACGGCCGGATGCACGTGAGCGGTGAGGAGGGCGGCGGCTAGTGGACGCGTCCGCAAGTTCTGCGGGTTTTCCGGGCGCCCGATCCGCGCCTGACGTCCGCCGGCGCCCGCCCCCGTGCCACCAGCACGAAGGCGGGAAACCGTCGACCGTCAGATCACGGCCGGGCATCCCGCAAAACCTCGCACAACTTCCGGACGCGCCCACTAGCGGGTCGCCCAGGAACGTTTGTGGACGGCCCACGAGATGCCCGGGCACCATCCGGCTGGGCGGCGACGGCGACGGCTCGCTCTGGGCGTCCGAGCGCGTGAGAGAACTGGCGCTCGTGTCGCGCCAGGTGCGGATATCGCCCTCCGCCCGTCACGACCGCCAAGACCCGAGAACTCCTGTCGCGCGAGGTGCGGATATCGCACTCGGCCCGTCACGACCCGGTGATCAAGCGTCCGGCGTTTCGGGGGCGAGCCCATGAGGTCGAGTCCCATCAACGCAGCTCTCGGAGAACGGTGCCGCGCAGCGCAGCATCGCTCGCCGTTCCCGGGCAAATGGAGCCGTGCAGCGCTTATGCCCGCGCCTGCGGGGTACGTGGCTGACCATGTTCAAGATCCTCCTCAAGGCCGAGCTGCCGATCCTCGTCGTCGCCGGCATCATCGCCCAGAAAATCGCCGCGAAGCTCTGGAGCGTGATCTTCGACGACGACGTACCTGACACCGCGCAGCAGAACGTCCGCGTGGGACTGCTGATCCCTGCCGCGATCATCGAGGGAACGCTCTACAAGCTCGCCCGCATGGCGGTCGACCGCGGTCTGCGCGTGGGGGCCGCGAGGTCGCAGGGCACGTGGATCGGAAAGACCGGCGAGGGCGAGTAGCGCAACAGCCAACATCGTGCAGCGGCGCGGTCACCCGGCCGGGGCGTGCCGATCCGCTGCGCGTGAGCGACGGGCCCGGGGCCTAGACTCGCCCTCCGATGGCCGAGTTCAAGCCCGCCTACCTCATCCACGGCGACGACCACGGCCGCATCGGCGAGCGGCGCGCCGCGCTGCGCGCGCTCGCTGAGCGCCAATCGGGATCAAACGGTGTGGAGTGCTTCGAGGGCGACACGGCGGCGCCCGACGTCGTGGCCGGGGCGCTCGCCGCGATGACCTTCGCGATCGGGCGGCGCTTCTTGATCGTCGACGGCGCCGAGCGCTGGAAGGACGCCGACATCCAGACGCATCTGCTGCCCGCGCTCGCCGACCTCGGCGAGGAGACGACGGTCGCCTTCTTCGCGCGCGAGGAGGGGCGCTTCAAGGTCAGCGCGCAGCTCGCCAAGGCGGTCGAGAAGGCGGGCGGCAGCGTCGCCGCCGAGCGCACGATGAAGGCCAAGGAGCTGCCGAAGTGGCTGCAGGGCGAGGCGGGCAGGATCGGCGTCAGCCTCGATCGCGAGGCGGCGCAGGCGCTCGTGGCGCACGTCGGCGAGCGCCAGCAGCGGCTGCTGCGCGAGCTCGAGAAGCTCGCGCTCGAGCACGGCGAGGGCGCGCGGATCGGCGCCGAGGAGGTCGAGCAGGCGGCGGCGCGCTCAGCCGAGCACCAGGTCTGGGGGCTCGTCGACACGCTCGTCGCCGGTGACGGCGCGGCGGCGACGCGCGCCTACCTCGAGCTCGCCGCGCAGGGCGAGTCGGTGACGCGCCTCGTCGGGCTGCTCGCGCGCCGCGTGCGCGAGGTGCTCGTGATCGCCCAGCGCTTGGAGGCGGGCGAGAACCCGCAGCAGATCAAGGCCGGCATGAAGGGCAACCCGTGGGCGCTCGATCGCCGGATCGCCGAGGCTCGCCGCTCCGACGCCGATCGGCTCAGCCGCGCGCTCGAGGCGCTGTCGGACCTCGAGCTTGCGACGCACGGAGCGAGCGAGCTCAGCGACCCGACCGAGATGATCAGCGCGATCGCGAAGATCGCCGCGTAGCGTTCAGCCCAGCGCGCGGCGCAGGATGTCGCGCAGCGCGCGCTGGTCGGCCGCGCTCAGCGTCGCAAGCTCCGGCGGGACCTCCTGCATGACCTCGGCGAGCCGGCTGCGCACCTCGATGCCGCGCTCGGTGACGACGAGCATCCGCACGCGGCGGTCGTGCTCGCCGGGCCGGCGCTCCACGAGCCCCTGCGACTCGAGCCCGTCGACGAGACCCGTGACGTTCGAGTTGTCGCAGTGCAGCGCGGCTGCGAGCGCGCTCATCGGCACCGGGTCGTCGGGGTCCAGTGTCTTGAGCGCGAACAGCTGGGGAGGACTCAAACCGAACTCGCCGGCGACGCGCACCATGCGCGGACGCATCTGCCAGAACAGCTGGCCCATCAGGCTCCAGGCATCCTCTACGGCGGTGCGTCGCTTGACGGCGAAATCCATGTGACCAACAGAATAGTAGATTGAGTCGACAGTTGACAAGCTCAACCATTGCGGCATATCCTGCCGCCATGACCGAAGAGCGTGGAATCGACGTGCAGGGCCTCGTCCGCGAGTTCAAGGGCGGCGTGCGCGCCGTCGACGGCATCGACCTGCGCGTCGCGGCGGGCGAGATCTATGGCTTCCTCGGCCCCAACGGCGCGGGCAAGTCGACGACGGTGAAGGTCCTCACGACGCTGCTGCCGCCGACCACCGGGCGGGCCACCGTGGCCGGCTACGACGTCGCGAAGCAGGGGGCCAAGGTGCGCGCCGCGATCGGAGTCGCGCTGCAGGACGTCGCGCTTGACCCGATGCTGACCGGCAGCGAGCACATGCGCCTGCAGGGCGGGCTGCAGGGAATCCCGCGCGCCGAGCGCGGCAGGCGCGGCGACGAGCTGCTCGAGCGCGTCGGGCTGTCGGACGCCGCCGACCGCAAGGCGTCGACCTACTCGGGCGGCATGAAGCGCCGCCTCGACCTCGCGCTCGCGCTGCTGCACAAGCCGCGCATCCTCTTTCTCGACGAGCCGACGACCGGCCTGGACGTGCAGTCGCGCACGGCGCTGTGGGAGGAGGTCGCGCGCCTGGCACGCGAGGAGGGCACGACCGTCTTTCTCACGACGCAGTACCTCGAGGAGGCCGACGTGCTGGCCAACCGCGTCGGGATCATCGACCGCGGAACGATCGTCGCGGAGGGCACTCCCGCCGCGCTGAAGGCGCAGGTCGCCAAGCCGACCGTCGAGCTCGTCCCGCGCGACGGCGGCGAATGCGCGGCCGCGAGCGCCGCGCTGGCGCCCTTCGGAGAAGCCGTCGCGCCGCGCACGGCCGGCTCGATCGCCGTGCGCCTGGACTCCGGCGCCGACCAGCTGGCCGACATCGTCCGGGCGCTGGACCAGGCGAACGTCGCCGTCATGAACCTCGCGCTGCACGAGCCGACGCTCGACGACGTCTTCCTGGCCAAGACCGGCCGCAGCCTCGAGGGCGCGGCGCAGGAGGCGCCGCCGGAGCCCGCGGCCGAGCGCGAGCGCGCACTGGCATGACCGCGCTTGCGCACAGCGCGCTGCCGTCGCAGGTCGGCCTGCTCGCCGGCCGCGCGATTCGCCGGATCCTGCGCCAGCCCGCACAGCTCGTCTTTCCGATCCTCTTTCCGCTCATCCTGCTCGCCGTCAACACGTCGGGCCTCGACGCCGCGACGCAACTGCCGGGCTTTCCGACCGCGAGCTACCTGGACTTCGCGCTCGCGATCCCCTTCATGCAGGGCGCGCTGTTCGCCGCGCTCAACGGCGGCCAGGACCTCGCGCGCGACATCCAGGGCGGCTTCCTCGACCGCCTCGCGATGACCCCGATGTCCGGCGCCGCGCTGCTCGCGGGACAGCTCGGCGGCGCGCTGTTCATGGGCGTCATCAGCGCCGTGCTGTACCTCGCGGTAGGCGTCGCGTTCGGCGCCGGAATCGCCACCGGCGTGGCCGGCGCGCTCGTCCTGCTGGCGCTCGCGATCGTGATCTCGTTCGCCTTCGCCTGCTTTGGCACGTTCGTCGCGCTGCGCGCCGGGACCGGCGAGGCCGTCCAGGGCTTCTTTCCGCTGTTCTTCGTGCTGCTGTTTCTCAGCTCGGCGTTCTTTCCGCGCGACCTGATCGAGCAGGACTGGTTTGCAATCGTCGCGACCTACAACCCCGTCTCCTACATGGTCGAGGGGATCCGCAGCCTCGTGATCGCCGGCTGGGACGGGCAGGCGCTCGCGCAGGCGTTCGGGATCTCCGCGATCGCGATCGTCGCCTTCCTGGCCCTCAGCGCGCGCGCCCTGCGCACCCGGCTGGTGCGGACATGAGCGCGCTCGGCAGGACGCGCTCGGTCGCGCTCGCCGTCGCGTGGCGCAGCATCCACAACGCGTTCACGAACCCCGCCTTCCTGCTGCCCAGCGTGCTCTTTCCGCTGTTCTTCTTCATCGCGTTCGCCGGCGGGCTGTCGGGCGTGCAGAACGCGCCCGACTTCGACTACAAGTCCGGCTACACGTCGTTTCAGTTTGCCTTCGTGTGCATCCAGGCGGCGGCGTTCGGCGGCGTCTTCACCGGCTTTGCGATCGCCGCCGACTTCGAGTTCGGCTTTGCGCGCAGGCTCATGCTCGCCGCGCCCAACCGCGGCGGGATCATCATCGGCTACATGATCTCGGCGATGGTGCGCGCGATCTTCGTGCTGGGCGTCGTCTTCCTCGCGGGGCTCGTCGCCGGGATGCGCATCGACGGCTCGCTCGGCGATCTCGCCGCGCTGCTCGTCCTCGCGCTCTGCGTGAGCGCGGTCGCGACGCTGTGGTCGGCCGGGATCGCAATGCGGCTGCGCACGATGCAGGCCGGTCCCGCGATGCAGATGCCGGTCTTCATCCTGCTGTTCCTCGCGCCGGTCTACGTGCCGCTGAACCTCGTCGCCGGCTGGGTCCACGACGTCGCGCGCTTCAATCCGGCGACAGCGTTCCTCGAGGCCGCGCGCGGGTTCGTATCGGGCGAGCCGACGAAGGTCGGCATCACCGCGATCTGCCTCGTCGCGATGTTCGCGCTCGCGGCGTTGTGGGCGCGGGGCGGGCTGCGCAGCGCCGAGCAGGCCGGATAGCGCGCACGCCTGGCGGTCGCGCGCAGGATCGCCCGGCCTCGTCCGGCGTGGGCAACACCCAAAAGAAGCTCGGGATTGCCATGTATGTAGCCTTTCCGGCCATGACCTACGTCATCGTCGGCAGCTGCATCAAGGACGACTCGTGCATCGAGGTCTGTCCGGTCGACTGCATCCATCCCAAGCCGGGGGCGCCCGACTTCGAGACGGTGGAGCAGCTCTACATCGATCCCGCCGTCTGCATCGACTGCGACGCCTGCGTCGAGGCATGTCCCGTCGACGCGATCTACGCGCAGCCGGAGATCCCCGAGAAGTACGACTACGCGCTGGATCTCAACAGCCGCTTCTTCGGCGAGCTGAGCACCGCCGAGCACACGTCCGGATGACGGCGGCCAGCCGCACGCGGCCACGCGTCGCGATCGTCGGCGCCGGCCCCGCCGGGGCGTTCGCCGCGGCCAGCCTGCTGCGGGCCTGCGGCGACGTCGAGATCGACCTGTTGGAGCGGTTGCCCACGCCGTGGGGCCTGCTGCGCGGCGGCGTCGCGCCCGATCACCAGGAGATCAAGCGCCTGGAGGACACCTTCGACCGCCAGACGCTCAAGCGCGGCTGTCGCTTCCTGGGCAACGTGGAGGTCGGCGCCGACATCTCGCACGCCGAGCTGATGAGCCACTACGGCGCGGTGATCTACGCCACGGGCGCGCAGACCGACAAGTCGCTCGGCATTCCCGGCGAGGATCTTCCCGGCAGCTGGGCGGCGACCGAGTTCGTCGCCTGGTACAACGGCCACCCCGACTTCCGCGACCTCGAGTTCGACCTGTCGGCCAGGCGCGCGGTCGTGATCGGCAACGGCAACGTCGCCGCCGACGTCACGCGGATGCTCACGTTGAGCGCGGCCGAGCTCGCGCGCACCGACGTCGCCGACCACGCGCTCCAAGCGCTGCGCGAGAGCAGCATCGAGGAGGTGGTCGTGCTCGGCCGTCGCGGTCCTGCGCAGGCCGCGTTCACGAGCGCCGAGCTGCGCGAGCTCGGGCACCTGGACGGCGTCGACCTGCGTGTGGACGCCGCGGACGTCGAGCTTGACGGCGTCTCGCAGCAGTGGCTGGCGCAGGAAGGCACCTTCACGGCGCGCACCAACGTCGAGCTGCTGAGGGAGTTCGGCGCGCGGCCACGGCGCGCGGACGCCGAGCGGCGGATCGTCCTGCGCTTCCTGCGCTCCCCGCGGCTGATCGGCGGAGACGGCAGGGTCGAGTCGATCGACGTGCGCCGCAACGAGATCGTTCGCGCCGACGACGGCATGCTGCGCGCGCGTCCGGTCGACGACGAGGACCGCGAGACGATCGACTGCGGCCTCGTCCTGCGCTCGGTCGGCTACCGCGCGGTGCCGCTGCCCGACGTGCCCTTCGACGAGCGCAGCTTCGTGCTGCCCAACGCGCGCGGGCGGGTGCTCGGCAGCGACCGCGAGCCGCTGCCGGGCGTGTATGCCGTGGGCTGGATCAAGCGCGGTCCGACGGGCATCCTCGGGACGAACAAGCGCGACGCCGAGGAGACCGTGACCTGCTTCGCGGAGGACCTGGCGGCGGGCAAGCTCGCGCAGCCTGCGAACGCCGATCGCGAGCAGATCGACGCGCTGCTGGCAGAGCGCAAACCCGACATCGTCACGGTCGCGGGCTGGCGTGCGATCGCCCGCCACGAGCTCGAGGCCGGGCGCCGCGAGCGGCGCCCGCGCGTGAAGCTCACGTCGCGTGCGGAGCTGCTCGACGTGGCGCGACGAGCGGCGCCCGTCCCGGCCGCCGCCCACTCGTAGGCGGCGCGTTCGCGCCGTCGGCAGGCTCGCGCCGCGGGCCGCCGTCTGCTTGGATCGCACGATGAGCGCCTCGATCGACCCGGCAATCCCGATCCTGCGCATGTTCGACGTGGCCGTGACAACGCGGTTCTATGTCGAGTACCTCGGCTGCACGCTGGACTGGCGCGACGGCGAGGGCGATCAGCCGGTCTACATGCAGGTGTCACGGGGCGACCTCGTCCTGCATCTGTCCTCCCACCACGACGACGGCACGCCGGGCACGGCGGTGCTCGTCCAGATGCGTGGCGTCGACGCTCTGCACGCCGAGCTGCGCCAGCGCGGCTACCCGTTCCTCAACCCGGGGGTCGGTCCCGGTCCCGGGGGCGGTCGCGAGATGCAGCTGATCGACCCGGCCTCCAATCGCCTGCGCTTCTACGAGCGCGCCGCCTCGGCCTGACGCAGGCGCGATCGGCGCCGAACGCGACGAACCTGACCGCCTCGACGGGCTGGGCGCGCGCGAGGTGCTCGGCATCCTCGGCGAGGACGAAGCCCGAGCCGCCCGTCCACCGGACTCGCACGAGCTCGTGGCCGATCGCGTCGAACGTGACCTCTGCGCCGGTGCTGCCGACTGCGGCCCAGCGGCTGAATCGTGCCGGCCCGCTGGGGTCGAGCGAGCGCAGGAACCGGCGGGCCAGCTCACGCCCGGCCTCTTCCTCGTCCATCGCCAGCGCGGGACCTCGAAGAAGCTGGTGCTGCGAGCATCCCGGCGGATCTGCACCCCCGCGAGGGCACACACGAGCCGCCAGACCGGCCGTCGCCGCATGCGCTCGGCGACCACCGGCGGGAGCGGGCCGAGGCGGTCGTGCTCGCGACGGCCGTCGTCCTTGCGGGGCTCCAGGATCGAGTCACGTGCCCTGCTCGCGAGCTGCTCGAGCGCGCGCCGCAACTGCGCATCGCGCGGCACGATTCCCAACGCGAAGACGGCGAGGTCAGATCTCGGCACCACGAAGACCGCGCCGCGGGGCGCCCAGGTCTGCACCAGCGAAGGGTGCTCCCAGTCGCTCGACCCGACGTCCTCCACGCGCGAGTACAGCGCGGTGAGGGCGGTCCGCGGGGCCGAGTCCTGCAGTCCGGCGAACGCCGTCGCCGTCGGCGACCCGGCCGGCATGCGCGCCGCGAGGTGGTTCACGCGCAGGCGGTGCCGACACACCTGCGAGGGCTCTACGACGAAGCCGTCCATCGGCGCAGCGCGTCCTGTTCAGCGGCGGCCGACGGCCCCCGGGGCCGGTAGATCGAGCGGGGACCTACGCGTCGGGCGCGCCGCGGCGCACGCGGGACGCACGGGACTTCTTGCGAGCGCCCGTGTTGCGATGCATCGCGCCGCGCTTGACGGACTTGTCGATGAGGCTGACAAGCTCCTTGTGCTCCTTGTCGGCAAGGGCGTCGTCACCGGCGCTGACGGCGGCCTCCAGGCGGCGGAAGTACGTGCGCACCGCCGAGGTGTAGTGGCGGTTCTCCAGGCGCTCGCGCTCGGAGCGCAGGATCCGCTTCTTCTGTGAGTGAATGTTGGCCATGGCGCGAAAGCGCCGCGGAGAGGACCGCGGCGGTCCCTAGAGTAGCGCAACCGATGGCGACCGAAGCGCGTGGGCGGGCGAGCGGTTCCGGGCGAATCGCCCGCAACACCGCGATCTTCTCGCTCCTCACCGGGCTGTCGCGAATCATGGGGCTCGGGCGTGAGGTCGTGGCGTCCAGCTACTTCGGCACGAGCGGCGCGTTCTCGGCCTTCACAGTCGCCTTCCAGGTGCCCAACCTCGTGCGCAGCCTGTTCGCGGACGTCGCGCTGAGCGCGGCGTTCGTGCCCGTCTTCACGGAGCTGCTGGAGAAGGGCAGCAAGCGCGACGCCTACCGCCTCGCGTCGACGTTCGTGGTGCTGATCATCGCCGCGCTGACCTCTGTCTGCGTGTTCTTCGTGCTCGTCGCGCCGTGGATCATGCCGCCGCTGACGCCGGGGGACGACTTCTCGCCCGAGCTGGACCGGCTGATGGTGGGCCTGTCGCAGGTGCTGTTTCCGATCGTGCTGCTGCTCGGCCTCAACGGCCTGCTCGTGGGGATCCTCAACGCCTACGACCACTTCACGATCCCGGCGCTCTCGCCGCTCGTCTGGAACGTCGTGATCATCGCCGTGCTGGTCGTGCTGCGGCCGTACTTCGACGGCCCCGACCAGCTGTACGCCTACGCGATCGGCGTGCTCGCCGGGACGCTCGTGCAGCTCGTGATGTGCGTGCCCGTGCTGCGCAAGCTCGAGTTCGCGTTCGAGTGGAACGGGATCTCGTTTCGCGACGAGCGCGTCAAGCAGGTGCTCGCGCTCATGCTGCCGATCACGCTCAGCCTCGGGCTGATCAACTTCAACCTGTTCATCAACTCGGTCCTCGGCGCGACGGTGTCCGAGGCTGTCCCGCGCGCGATCGACGCGGCCTTTCGGCTGTACATGCTGCCCCAGGGGATGTTCAGCGTCGCGGTGGCGACGGTGCTGTTCCCGGCCCTGGCGCGGCTTGCGACGCGGCGCGACATCGACGGCCTGCGCAAGCTGACTGGCACCGGCACGCGGCAGATCTGCCTGCTGCTGATCCCTGCCGCCGCCTGCACGCTCGTGCTTTCCGAGCCGATCACGCGCCTCGTCTACGAGCGCGGCGCCTTCGGCCCCGCATCCACCGAGATCGTTGCCGAGGCGCTGTTCTGGTTCTCCTTCAGCCTGCCGTTCGCGGGCGTCAACCTGCTGCTCACCCGGACGTTCTTCTCGCTGCAGCGGCCCTGGCTTCCGACCGGTCTCGGCGCGGCCACGCTGCTCGTCAACCTCGTCGTCGCGCTCGTGCTGGTCGGTCCGTTCGGGATCGGCGGCATCGTGGTGGCGACGGCCGTCGCGAGCGCTGCCATGACCGCGGGGCAGGCGTACTACCTGCGTCGCGAGCTCGGCGGGCGCCTCGAGGGCGGCGAGACGCTGCGCGCGGTAGTGCGGATGCTGCTCGCAGCCGTTGCGCTCGGGACCGTGGCGTACCTGGTGTGGCTCGGCCTGGACGAGGCGCTGGGCCGGTCGCTGCCGGCGCAGATCGTGGCCGTCGGCGGCGGGCTCGTCGGGGGGATCGCCGCCTACGTGGCTGTCGTCGTGGCGCTGCGGGTGCCCGAGGTGCAGCAGATCCGTGAGCTCGTGGCGTCGCGCCGGCCGCGGTCGGGATAGGGGCGGCTGCCGGTCGGACGCATCGATGGGCGCTAGTACACGCGGCCGGAAGTTCTGCGTGAAATCCCGGGATGCCCGGCCGTGATCTGACGGTCGGCGGTGTCCCGCCTTCGTGCTGGTGAACCCGGCCCGCCCGGGCGCCGCAGGCCGTCAGGCACGGATCGGGCGCCCGGGAAACGCGCGGAACTTGTGGCCGCGTGCACTAGCCACCGTCGGTCGTCGTGCGCCAGCCGTCGAGCACGCGCGCGACGTCGCCACGGGCCTGCACCTGGACCCGCGCTGGCGCAACGCCGACGGTGCCTGGCGGTCCGACGTCGACGGGGTCGCCGTCACCTACCAGCAGGTCGCGTCCGCGCCGGACCTGTTCGCCCACCATCTCGCCCGCCCGACGTTCGTCGTCCTCGACGAGATCCATCATGCCGGCGAGTCCGCGACCTGGGGAACCGCGCTGCGGACTGCGTTCGGCGACGCGCAGCGGCGGCTTGCCCTGTCCGGCACGCCGTTTCGCTCCGACGCGCGCGCGATCCCGTTCGTCACCTACGACGAGGACCGGCGTTGCGCCCCGGACTTCGTCTACGGCTACGGTGAGGCGGTCGCGGATGACGTCTGCCGCCCGCTCACGTTCCGGCTGCTGGACGCGACGTTGCACTGGCGCGTCGACGCGCAGGAGACGATCGCCGCCTTCGCCGACGAGCTCGACCCGCAGGACGACGCGCGCCGGCTGCGCACCGCGATCGATCCGGCGACGCCGCTGCTGCCGAGGATGCTGCGCGACGCCGACGCCCTGCTGGTCAAGGCGCGTGCCTTGATCGCGGACGCGGCCGGGCTCGTGCTCTGCGACGACCGCGGCCACGCCCGCGCCACGGCGACGTTGCTGCGCACGATCGCCGGCGAGAAGCCGGTCGTCGTCGTCAGCGACGAAGCGGGAGCACACGCGCGGATCGACCGCTTCGCGCGCGGCGGCGCCGACGCGCCGCGCTGGATCGTCGCGGTGAACATGGTCAGCGAGGGCGTCGACGTCCCCCGCCTCGTGCTCGCCGCGTACGCGACCGTCAAGCGAACCGACCTGTTCTTCCGACAGGCGGTCGGGCGGGTCGTGCGGCGGCGCGGTCACGATCCCGACGACCTCGTGGCGACGGTCTTCCTGCCCGCCGACCCCACCCTCAAGGGCTGCGCCGAGCGCATCGAGGTGGAGCTGCGCCAGCAGGTCTCCGACGAGGTCGGCCAGGGATTCGAGATCGAGCCGCCGATCGGCACCGGCCGCCGCGCGGACTTCCAGGCGCTCGACGCCGAGGTCGCGCCCGGCGGGATGATCGTCGCCGGTGACCACTACCGCCGCGAGGAGGTCGACGCGGCTCGGCGCCTGCTGCGCGAGCTGGGCCAGCCGGAGCGGGCGCTGCGCTCCGTGCTCGAGTTCGTCCGGCGCGAGCGCGTGGGCGGCGAGCAGCGCGCCACCGCGCGGCCGCCCCGATCAGCGGGGCCGGCGACGAAGGTCCCCGCGCACCGCCGTATCGAGGACAAGCGCCGCGCGCTGGGTCGCCTCGCGCGGCGCTGGGCCAAGCTGCGCCGCGAGATCGACCCCGAGTACACGTGGCCCCAGGCGCAGGCGCGCGTCAACCGGGCGATGGGCGTCGCACGGCGGACCGATGCCGGCGAGCGCGAGCTCGACGACGGGCTGGCGTTCCTGCGCTCGGAGCTGACCAAGCTTGCCGCCGCCTATCCGGAGCAGGCCGAGCGCCTGCGCATCCCCGGCAGCATCGAGGCGATCGACGAGCGCTTGTCGGCGGCGATGCTCGACCGCTGATCGTGGTCTGCGCCCGGTGCGGCGCCGGACGTGCGCGGCGGGCTTGCCTGGACCGTCCGACCCCCGTGCTGACCTTCAGGCATGACCGATGCGCAGCTGGTCGAGGACATACGCCGACTGCGGGCCGGCGGGGCGACGCCGAAGGACATCGCGCGAGCGCTTGGGCTTCGCCCGGCGGTTGTCGCGCCGATCGTGCGGCAGATCGCCGCCGAGCAGGATCGCGGTCCCATCGGCGAGCCCGAGCTTGCCGGATGCTGGGTGAGCCCCGGCTGGAGCCGTGAGCTGCTCGTCGTGGCCCGCGAGGGCTGGGACGACGTCGATCTCGGCCCCGGCGCGCCGGCGGGCATCGCGCTCGCGCTTGTCGCGCGCGTGGGACGCGGCGACCGCGTCAGCGTGTGCGGCTACCTCGTCGACACGTTCTGCCTCGGCGTCAAGGGCGTGATCGGCCCAGAGCGCATGCGCGACCGGGATCTGCCGGCGTTCGTGCGCGCGTACTTCATGGCCTTCCCGGCACCGGCCCTGAAGGCACCGATCGAGCTTGCGCGGCACCTCGTGCTCGGCGCCGTTGCGTTCGCGTCCGGGCTCGGATTCGCGCCGCACCCGGACTTCGAAGCTGCCCGTCGGCATCTCGGCGAGCTCGATGAGCCGTGCGAGATCACGTTCGGGCGCGACGGTCGGCCGCTGTACGTCCCAGGACCCCACGACGACCCGATCGCGATCCTGGCGACGCTGCGGGACACGATCGGCGGCGACGGCTTCGCGTTCGCGGCTTGATCTGCCGGGAGAACGTCACTTCCGCCTCGTGAGCTCGCGCTATCGGCGCGGCGCACGGCACCGCCGGTGGGTGCGCCTACCCTGTACCGCGTGGCAGACCAGGCCCATATCCGCAACTTCTCGATCATCGCCCACATCGATCACGGCAAGTCGACGCTCGCCGACCGCATCCTCGAGATGACCAAGACCGTCGAGCCGCGCTCGATGCGCGCCCAGGTGCTCGACTCGATGGACCTCGAGCGCGAGCGCGGGATCACGATCAAGGCGCAGGCGGTGCGCGTCCTGTACGACGCGCAGGACGGCGAGACCTACCAGCTGCACCTGATCGACACGCCCGGCCACGTCGACTTCACCTACGAGGTCAGCCGGTCGCTGGCGGCGTGCGAGGGCGCGCTGCTCGTCGTCGACGCATCGCAGGGCGTCGAGGCGCAGACGGTCGCCAACACGTACCTCGCGGTCGAGAACGGCCTGGAGCTGATCCCGGTGCTGAACAAGATCGACCTGCCGGGCGCGGAGCCCGAGCGCGTGGCCGAGGAGGTCGCCGACCTGCTCGGCGAGCCCGGCGAGGACATCCTGCGGATCTCCGGCAAGACCGGTGACGGCGTCGTCGAGGTGCTCGAGCAGCTCGTCGCGCTCGTGCCGCCCCCGTCCGGCGATCCCGACGCGCCGCCGCGCGCGCTGATCTTCGACTCCGAGTTCGATCAGTACCGCGGCGTGATCGCCTACATCCGCGTCGTCGACGGCACCTTCAAGAAGGGCGACGTGATCCGCTCGATGGCCGGTGACACGGTCGCCGACATCGACGACATCGGCTTCTTCACACCGGCGATGGTCGTCACCGAGCAGCTGGCGGCCGGCGAGGTCGGGTTTCTCATCACCGGCATCAAGGAGGTCTCGGCACTGGCCGTCGGGGACACGCTCACGACGAAGGACGGCTGGGCGCGCAATCCCGGCCTCGAGGCGCTGCCTGGCTACCGCGACGTCCAGCCCGTCGTGTTCTGTGGCCTGTTTCCGATCGACTCCGACGAGTATCCCGACCTGCGCGACGCGCTCGAGAAGCTCACGCTCAACGACGCGGCGCTCTCCTGGGAGCCCGAGGTGTCCGAGGCGCTCGGCTTCGGCTTTCGCTGCGGCTTCCTCGGCCTGCTGCACATGGACATCGTGCGCGAGCGCCTGGAGCGCGAGTACGACATCGAGCTCATGGCGACGATGCCCTCCGTGCGCTTCGAGGTCACGCTCACCGACGGGACCGAGACGGAGGTCCACATCCCGTCGGACTTTCCCGACCCGGGGCGCATCCAGGAGATCCGCGAGCCGATGATCGAGGCCTCGATCCTCACGCCGAAGGAGTACATCGGCGCGATCATGGAGCTCTGCCAGGACCGCCGCGGCACGCACCGCGGGATGCACTACCTGTCTGCCGAGCGGGTGCAGCTGCAATACGACCTGCCGCTGGCGGAGATCGTGATCGACTTCTTCGACGCGCTGAAGTCGCGCACCCGCGGCTACGCCTCGCTGGACTACGAGCTCAGGGGGATGCAGGCCTCCAACATGGTCAAGCTCGACATCCTGCTCGGCGGCGAGCAGGTCGACGCGCTGTCGATGGTCGTGCACCGCGACAAGGCCTACGAGGTCGGCCGCACGCTGACCGAGAAGCTCAAGGCGAAGATCCCGCGCCAGCA
Source organism: uncultured Solirubrobacteraceae bacterium (assembly GCA_902806175.1). Classification (GTDB taxonomy): domain Bacteria; phylum Actinomycetota; class Thermoleophilia; order Solirubrobacterales; family Solirubrobacteraceae; genus CADCVQ01. The sequence goes on along the minus strand of CADCVQ010000085.1, from coordinate 6,803 downwards.
GTACGACGTCCCGATCCAGGCGGCGATCGGCGCGAGCATCGTCGCCCGCGAGACCGTCAAGGCCTTCCGCAAGGACGTCATCGCCGGCTGCTACGGCGGCGACATCAGCCGTAAGCGCAAGCTGCTCGAGAAGCAGAAGGAGGGCAAGAAGCGCATGAAGAAGGTCGGGCGCATCGACGTGCCCCAGGAGGCGTTTCTCGCCGTGCTGGAACTCGGCGACTGACCGGCCACTACGGCTGCGTCTGCGCCGGCGCGAGCTGGCGGGCCGACGCCAGCCGCTTGCGCAGCGCCTTGCGCGCCCGCTTCGGCGACAGCTCGAGCGCGCGATCGGCGGCCCGCTCGGCGATGCGGACCTCGCCCGCGTAGTACGCCATCTGGGCGAGCTGCGCGTACTGCGAAGCGCGCGGGGGACGGCTGTTCTCCGTGAGCAGCTGCTGGACCTCGACGGCCTTCTTGGGCTCGTCGAGCGAGCCCGGCCCGTAGGCGGCGGCGATCAACTGCGCCACGCCGGTGTCCAGCGACTTGGGATTCAGCGCGACATAGCGGTCCCACGCCCGCGTCGCGCGACGCAGCTCGGCCTTGCCCTTGTCGCTGTACTCGCCCGTCGAGCTGGTCTTCAGGCCCGCCGCCTGGAAGTGTGCCTTCGCGAGCTCGACGAGCGGCTCGGGATCGCTCGGATCGACCTCCGCCTCCTTCTGCGCGGCCTCGATCTTGATCTCGAGCCCGGCCTCGGGGCTGTTGAGCTCAGCCGTGTCGTCATCCGACGACGACCCACCGCAACCCGCGAGCACGACGGCGACGGCGACGGCGACGGCGACCGCGAGTGCGCGACGAGATGCGGGTCTACCGGTTCCCATGCAGCGGCGGATCGTCGCAGGGCACCCGGCGGTGGGCAAGGCGCAACGCGCGCCGGCGGCGTTTGCGGCGTCGGCGAGGGCGCCGCGTGGTTGCTCGTCACGGCCCCGGCGCGGCGGCGGTCGCCGCTCGCGCGGGGTCGCTGCGCAGGATCCACAGCGCTGGCGCCGCCACGAGCGCCGCGCCGCCGATCGCCAGCGCCGCGACGCCGAGCGCAGTCAGGGCGAGGCCGCCGAGCAGCGCAAGACCGGCTCCGGTCGCGCCCGCGAGCAGGTCGTTGAAGCCCAGCAGCTTGCCGCGCTCGTGTGACGCCGCGCTGTCGGAGAGCACGGCGGTGGCGGCGACGAACGAGAAGTTCCAGCCCAGCCCCAGCCCGAACAGCGCGACCGCGCTGGCTGCCACGCTCGTGAGCCACAGCAGGCTGATCGTCGAGGCGCCCATCAGCAGCAGACCGCCGGCCAGGGCGGGCGTCCGGCCGATGCGATCGACGAGGTCGCCGACGACGATGATCAGGCCGAACATCCCGATCACGTGCGCGCCGATGATCGGAAAGACGTTGCTCGCGGCGTGGTGGTGATGGTCGACGACGACGGCGCCGGTGAGCGTCATCACCGCGACCATGACGGCAAAGCTCGCCTGGGCGGCGACGAGCGCCGGGACCACGCCGGGGCGCCGCACGAGCTCGCGCAGCGGCGTCGCCGCCCGGATCGCAGGCGCGCCGGTGTCGGCGGCGTGCGTCGCCAGCAGCTCTGCGATCCGCTTGGGGTCGGGGCGGACGGTCAGCACGATCGCCAGGCCGGCGAGCATGAACGCGCCCGCGGCGAGCCACAGCGTGCTCAGCGCGTCGCCGTCGAGCTCGCGGCCGGCAAGCAGCGGGCTGAACACCGCTGGGCCGAGGATCGCCCCGAAGACCGAGCCGAAGAGCACGAGCGCGATCCCGCGTGCGCGGCGCTGCGCCGGATACATGTCGCCCGCCGCCGTCCGCGCGAGCAGGCCGGTGGCGCTCGACGAGCCGACGAGCACGAGGCCGGCAAGCACCGCCGGCGCCCACCCCTGCGCGCTGCCCAGCGCGGCGAGCGCGCACCCGCAGGCGCCGGCGGCGAAGCCGCCCGCGAGCACCGGCACGCGTCCGAAGCGGTCCATCAGCAGCCCCGCGGGCAGCGCCGCGAGGGCGCCGGCCCCGAGCGTGATCGCCGGCCCCAGGCCGAGCAGTCCCTCGATGTCGAGCACGCGCACGAGCGTCAGCGAGGCGACCGCCGCGGCGAGCTGCAGCGTCGCGGAGTTCATCGCGAGCGAGCCCGACAGCAGGGCGGTGTTGCGGCGGATCGGCAGCGACGGCGACTGGGACACGACGCGCCCGAGCGTACCGGCGCGTGGTAGCGGTGCAGCTGGGCGGGGCTGTCCGCGGTACGTTTGCGTTCATGCGGCGCATCCCCTGGCTCACGCTTGTGCTCCTGGTGCTCGTCGTCGCGGTCGCGGCGGCCGGCGCCGCGGCGAAGTCGCCGGCGGGGACGACGACGTCCCACGCCACGATCGGCGGCGACCCGGCCGCGTCGTATTCGCGGCTGAAGCCCCTGGCGGGCTGGAGGCGCGTCGTGCGCGGCGAGCTCGCGGCGCCGCGCAAGCGCCGCCTCGCGCGCCGCCGCTCGCTGCTGTACTTCGCGCAACTGTCGGACTTCCAGCTCGCCGACGAGGAGTCGCCGGCGCGCGCCGAGGCGCTCGACGTCGCCAACAGCCCGTTCACCTCCGCGTGGCGTCCGCAGGAGGCGCTGGAGCCCTTCACGGTCGACCAGGTCGTGCGCCAGGTCAACCGCTTCGATCAGAGCCCGATCCGCAACCAGCGCCGCCGCCGCGCGCGGCTGGCGCTGACGATCACGACGGGAGACTCGGCCGACAACCAGCAAATCAACGAGACCAAGTGGGTCGTGCGGCTGCTCGAGGGCGGCCGCCTGAACCCGAACTCCGGCGTCGAGGGCGGCCTCTGCGGCGCGCTCGCCGCCGCTCCGAGGGGCGAGGCGGCGCGCTACACCGGCGTGCAGGACGACGACGACGTGCTCGAATCGGGCCGCTTCTACGATCCCGACCGCCCAGCCGGGGCATTCGCCGCGTTCCCGCGCCACCCGGGCCTGATGGACCGCGCGCAGGTGCCCTTCGAGGCGGCCGGCCTGACGAAGCCCAGCTACGTCGCGTTCGGCAACCATGATGCGACGGTGCAAGGCAGCCTCCACGCGCTGCAGGCGCTCGACGACGTCGCGCGCGGCTGCGTCAAGCCGCTGGCGGCGACGGGCATCGCCGGTCTCAGCGCGCTGCTGACGAGCCCGGCCCGGTCGATCGTCGTGCCGCCCGACCGCGAACGCGGGTTCGCCGACCGGCCGACCTACCGGGCGCTGCATGCGACCGGCCGGCAGGCTGACGCGCACGGCTTCGGCCACGTCGATCGCAACGAGCTGTCGGCGTCCAACGGCGAGGCGTCGTACTACGCCTTCAGCCCGAAGCGGGGACTGCGGCTCATCTCCGTCAACACGGTGGCCGAGGGCGACCGCCTGAGCTCGCTGGGCAACGTCGACGCGCCGCAGTTTCGCTGGATCGAGCGCGAGCTGAAGGCCGCCGCCGGCCGCGACGAGCTCGTGATCCTCTTCGGCCACCACCCGATCCGCAGCCTGCGCAACTCCGCGCCCGACGAGAACGCCGGCGACTGCGCGCTGCGCGCGGTCACCGGGCCCGGCTGCGACCGCGATCCGCGCAACTCCAAGCCGCTGCGTCTCGGAGCGGACTTCGAGCGGCTGCTGCTCGCCCACCCGGCCGCGATCGCCTACGTCGCCGGCCACACGCACGAGAACCGCATCACGGCCTTCAGACGGGCTCGCGACGGCGGCGGCGGGTTCTGGGGGATCGAGACCGCGTCGGAGATCGACTGGCCGATCCAGTCGCGCCTGCTCGAGGTGATGGACAACCGCGACGGCACGCTGTCGATCTTCGGGACGCTGATCGATCACGGCGCGTCGCTCGCGACGCCGGCGCGCGGCACGCCGGCGAGCGGCTTCGATCCCGGGACGCTGGCCGCGCTCGGGCGCGAGCTGGCCTACAACGATCCGCAGGCCGGCGTCGAGGCCGGGGCGGAGGGACGCCCGCAGGACCGCAACGTCGAGCTGCTGCTGCCCGACCCGCGCACCCCGCAGCGCTGAGCATGAGCGACGAGCTGCCCGACCACGTGCGCCGCAACCGCGCCGAGTGGGATCGCATGGCGCCCGACTGGGTGCAGCCGGGACGCTTTCTCTGGGGCCTCGACGAGCCCGTCTGGGGCAACTGGCGCGTCCCCGAGGCGCAGGTGGGGATGCTCGCGGGCGAGCTCGACGGCCTCGATGCGATCGAGCTCGGCTGCGGCACGGGCTACGTCTCGGCATGGCTCGCGCGCCGCGGCGCCCGGCCGGTCGGCATCGACAACTCGCGCAAGCAGCTCGACACCGCGCGGCAGCTGCAGAGCGAGTTCGGCCTCGACTTCCCGCTGCTGCACGGCAACGCCGAGCAGGTTCCGCTTCCCGACGCGAGCTTTCACTTCGCGATCTCCGAGTACGGCGCGAGCATCTGGTGCGACCCCTACGCGTGGATACCCGAGGCGGCGCGGCTGCTGCGGCCCGGTGGCAGGCTCGTGTTCCTCGTCCACTCGACGCTGGCGATGCTGTGCGCGCCCGACGACGCCGACGAGCCCGCGCGCGACCGGCTGCTGCGCCCGTACTTCGGGATGCACCGCTTCGAGTGGCCCGACGACGACAGCGTCGAGTTCCACCTCCCGCACGGTGAGCGGATCGCGCTGCTGCGCTCGAGCGGCTTCGAGATCGAGGAGCTCGTCGAGATCCGCCCGCCGGACGGCTCGACGAACACCTACCGTCCCAGCGACTCGCTGCAGTGGGCCCAGAAGTGGCCGACGGAGGAGGTCTGGAAGGTGCGCCGGCGGTAGCGCGCGCCGCCGGCCGCGTGCGCCTACTCGCCGAGCACCTTGATCACGAGCCGCTTCGGGCGCCCGCCGTCGAACTCGGCGTAGAAGACCGCCTGCCACGGGCCGAGGTCGAGCCGGCCGCCGGTGATCGGCAGGATCACCTGATGGTGGACGAGCAGGTTCTTGAAGTGCGCGTCGCCGTTGTCCTCGCCGCCGCGATGGTGGCGAAAGTCGCCGGGATCGGGAGACAGCTGTGCCGCGACGTCGTTGGCCGGCGGGCGCCACGAGGGCGGCGCGAGCTTGTCGAGCCATTCCAGCGTGTCCTCGAGGATGCCCGGCTCGTCGTCGTTGACCCAGACGCCTGCGGTGATGTGCATGGCCGAGCACAAGACCATGCCTTCCTGGACGCCCGCGTCGCTGACGGCCTGCTCGACGTCCTCGGTGATGCGGACGAACTCGCGCCGCTGCGATGTGGTGAAGGTGCGGTAGACCGTGTGAGAGCGCATAGCTCGTCATGGTCGCGCAGAACGGGTACGTTGCAGCGCGCGGGGACAGACTGACGAACCTGGAGGTCCAGATGGCAGCCACACAACAGCCCGATCCGTTCGGCGCGGAGACGCCGGCGGCATCGGGGCCGTCCGGGCCGCGCGCCGGCTTCTGGATCCGTTTCGCGGCCAGCCTGATCGACGGCATCATGCTCGGGGTGCTCTCGGTGGTGCTGCAGCTGATCGACCCCGCGCTCGGCACCGTGCTGGGCCTGATCATCGGCATCGCCTACTACACCCTGCTCGAGGGCGGGGCAAAGGGGCAGACCGTCGGCAAGATGGCCGTGGGCATCCGCGTGATCGACCTTGCGCGTGGCGGCTCGATCGGCTACGGCCGCGCGTTCATCCGCTACATCGGCCGCATCGTCTCCTCGATCCCGCTCGGCCTGGGCTACTTCTGGATGCTGTGGGACAAGGAGAAGCAGACCTGGCACGACAAGTTCGCGGGCTCCGTCGTGGTCCCCACGAGCGCCTACCCGGTCGGCTGACCGCGTGACGACGACCGAGGTGACCCGCCCGCGGCTGCGGCCGCTGTCGCTGGGCGAGATCCTCGACGTCTCGATCAAGATCTGCCTCGCCCACTGGCGCACGCTGCTCAAGGCGGTGCTGGTCGTCGTCGTGCCGGTGCAGATCGTCGGCACGATCGTCAACGCCGACTACACCGTCGAGTCCTTTGACTTCAGCACGAGCCAGACGCAGACGCCGGAGGAGACCCTCGAGGAGTTCAACCAGTACCTCGGCGGCCTGGCCATCGCGACGGTGCTGCAGGGACTGGCCGCCCTGCTGGCGACAGCGGCATGCCTGCGCGCGATCGCCCAGGCGTACCTCGGTGAGCAGACCGACTGGCGCAGCTCGCTGAAGTACGCGCTGCGCCTGACACCGTCGCTGCTCCTGCTGACGCTGCTGTACGCCCTCGGCCTGATGCTCGGGTTCGTGCTGCTGATCCTGCCGGGCATCTGGCTGTTCGTCGCCTGGGCGTTCGCGACGCCGGCGCTGCTCGTCGAGGGCCGGCGCGGGCGCAAGGCGCTGGGACGCTCCTTCGGCCTCGTCAAGGGACGCTGGTGGCGCACGTTCGGCGTGTTGATCATCGGCTTCATCCTGGCGACGATCGTCGCGACGGTCGTGCAGGCCGTGTTCCTCGTCGGGATCTTCGTCGGCGAGGGCAACGACGCGCTCGTGCTCGTGCTCAGCGCGATCGCGGGGATCGTCGGGCTTGCCGTGAGCACGCCGTTTCAGGCCGCGCTGCTGACCGTCGTGTACTTCGATCTGCGCGTGCGCAAGGAGGGCTTCGACCTCGAACTGCTCGCGCACGAGATCGGCGCGGCGGTCCAGCCCGGTGCGGGCGGCCCTGCACCCGCCGCGGCAGCCGCGGCGGTGCTGCCGCCGGTGGAGGCGGCCGACCGCACCGGCGCGCCGTGCTGGCCGCCGCCGCCGGGCTGGCCGCCGCCACCCGCGGCGCCGGCAGG
>CADCVQ010000084.1 GCA_902806175.1 uncultured Solirubrobacteraceae bacterium | reverse complement strand
GCGTCCGCGCCGAGCGCGCCAGCGCCTGCAGCCGGGCGGCCTTGACGGCACTTGCGGCGACGCGCTCGCGCGCGAGCGTGCGCAGCGGCCGGCCGCGCACCCCGCCGCGCCGCGCGCACTCCTCGATCAGCCAGGCGAAGCGCATGACCTTGGCTCCGAAGACGACACCCGACGCCGCGAGCTCGGCGCGGTAGCGCTCCACGTCCTCCACGCGCGGCACCACGAGGATCGGCTCGGCGCCCTGCTTCAGCGCGGCGCGGTAGCCGTCGAGGACGACCTTCGCCTTCTCCGCGTTCGCGGGACCGGTGACGAGCTTCAGTGCCACCCCTGCATAGTCGCGCCTCGAGACGACGGTCTGCCCGCGTTCTTGCGAGAAGTCTGCGGTCGATGCGGTCAAGCGCTACGGAAACGGCGTGAACGACAGCGACGCGAGTCCGTCGACGCGGTTGGCCGCGAGGCCCGCGAAGGACAGCGTGTAGAGCGTCTCGCCGACGACGAGCGAGCGGCCGATCGGCGGCTTGTACGTCTCACCGGCGACCTTGGGCGGATGCGTGATCCGGCCCGCCTCGGTGATGCGCGCCGCGCCGATCGAGAAGCCGACGGCGCCCTGGAACTCCTCGCCGCGCTCGCCGTATGTCGACAGCGGGATCACCGCGAGGTTCGACGGCTTCCAGAACAGGAAGGCGTGCGGGTCGTACTCCGCCGTCGACGACGCGCTGGCGCCGAGCGAGACCTGCGCCCGGCGCCCGGGACGCCGCGGGTCGGACACGTCGAAGAGCGACAGCTGCGTGCCCTGCGTGCGCCCCTGCGCCGTCGCGTCCTGGCCGACGCCGAGCAGCAGGTCCTCGGAGATCGGGTGCAGGTAGGCGGAGTAGCCGAGGATCTTCAGCTCGCCGACGACGCGCGGATCGGTCTTCTTGGACAGATCCAGCGTGTAGAGCGGATCGACCTGGCGGAAGGTGACGACATAGCCCTTGTCGCCGGCGAAGCGCACCGCGTAGATGCGCTCGCCCCGGCCCAGGCCCTCGGCGCGGCCGACGGGCGCGAGCTCAGACCCGCGCTCGGTCAACACCGTCACGAAGGACTCGCTGTCGCGCGTGGCGTCCGCGTCCAACCACGCCGGCTGCTCGGTCGAGGCGACCCGCAACGCGCCGTCGAACTCCGACAGGGAGTACTGGTTGAGCACGAAGCCGGCGACGCTGCCCGACGAGGCGTAGCTCGTCTGACCCGGCTTGGAGGCCTCGAAGCGATGCAGCTCGGTGCGGCTGTGCGCGGGCACCGCGCGGCCCGCCTCGAGCGCCGGCACGTAGCGCTGGGAAGCGATGTAGAGCCCGGTCGTCGAGGCGTAGACCGTCTGCGCGCCGGCCATGATCGCGTCGCGGTCGACGTCGAACATGCCCTTGTCGAGGTCGATCGTCAAGACGGTGAGCAGATCCAGCCCGGAGAAGCGGCGCGGGTGGCGCACGTCGTCGCAGGAGACGACGGAGCGGCGAAACGTACGCCCGGAGACGTTGCTCTTGAGAACCGTGCGCGGCACGAAGCTGCGCACGGATGACTTGGCGAGCGCGGCAGGGGCGATGTACTCGGGCGAGGCGCCCACGACGATCCGCGCCGTGGCGCCGGTCAGCCGCCCGTCGACGAGCGCTCCCTCCAGCGTCATCGTGCGCAGCACCTTCATCAGCGCCGGGTCGCTGATGTCGACCTCGCTGAGCACGACCTGCGACGCCGACGCGATCACGCGCGAGGCCATCTGAGCGCCGCCGAAGGAGCTGCTCATGACGAGCAGGCGGTTGCCGCGGATCAGCAGCTGGTGGCCATAGGAGCCCGCGAGCTCCAGCGAGCCGATGAGCCGCGGCCGCGCGCCGGCGACGTCGAGCGCGTGCAGCTTGCGATCGGCAATCGCGTAGACGGTGCGGCCGTCGGTCTTGACGATGTCGGGCTCGTCGACGCCGGCCTCCTGCACGTTGGTCGACGAGAACGCCGGCGCGGCGCTGTCGGCCCCGCTCCTGCCCTCCGCCGCGGGGGCGTCGAGCGCAGCGGTCGGGCTTGCCTGCACGTCGCTCTGCACCGGGCTCGTGAGCACCTGCGCCTGTAGGACCCCGGCGCGCATCGGCACGCCGGTGCGCCCGCCGGTGCGGCGCGCGTTGCGCCGGGCGTAGCCGAGCAGCGACTTGCAGGAGGCAAACGCGGGCAGCGCCGCCGGCTTGACGGGCGCCTTGGCGGCCGCCGGCGCACCGGCGGGAAGGGTGAGCAGCAGCACAGCGAGCGCGACGAGTGCCGCGCGTCTGAGCTGCGTTGCCGGCTGTGTCCGTACGGCGGTCATGGCTGCCCTCCCTGTTGCGCTCTTGCGGACACTACGGGCGCGGCGGGCGTTCGTCACGTGCGACGCAGCGACGGGCCGTCCCTCACGCCGCCGGCAGCACCCCCATCCGCGCGGCCTCCCGCGCCACCCGCCGCGCGTCGCCGAACGAGTCCCGCGAGCCGAGCACGACGATCCCGATCCGCTGCTCGCCGCGCTGCACGATCGCGACGAGGCAGTAGCCGGCGAACCTCGTGTAGCCCGTCTTCAGGCCGATCGCGCCCGGGTACCTCTCGCGCAGCAGGTGGTTCGTCGTGTACAGCGTGAGCTTCTTGCCCGATCCCGGCCAGACGCGCGCGTAGCGCTTTCGCGCGATCTTGACGATCCGCGGCTCGTTCATGGCGCGCATCGCAAGCGCCGCGACGTCGGCGGCGCACGAGCGGTTGCGCCGATCGAGGCCGTGCGCGTCGGCGTAGTGCGTGCAGGTCAGACCGAGCAGCTTCGCGCGCCTGTTCATGAGCGCCACCCACGCGCGCTCGGAGCCGGCGCCGGCGATTGCCAGCGCCACCGCCGCGTTGTTGGCGGAGGAGATCATCAGGCCCTTCAGCAGCACGTCGGCGCGCACGCGCCGCCCCGCCCTCAGGCCCCCCATCCGCGACCCGCCGACGGCGTCGGCGGCGCGCGTGATCCGCACGAGCTGGTCGGGGCCGAAGCGCTCGATCGCCAGCAATGCCGTCATGAGCTTCGTCAGGCTGGCGATCGGACGCACCGCCGTCGCGTGGTGGCGCCACAGCATCTTGCCGTCGGCCAGATCGAACGCGAGGCCTGCCTTCGGGCCGGGCCTGAGGCGCATGTAGGACAGCAGCGAGCGCTGCGTCAGGTCGACGTGCGCCGCCCCCGCGGGCTCGGGCAGCGGCCCGACGGCCTCCTGCGGTTCTGACACCGGCGGCAGCGGCGGCGCCAGGCGCGCCACCGTCTGCATCGCGGTCGGCGCGCCCGCGGCCCGGTCGGCACTGCCTTCGGAGGAGGAGAGCATGCCGGTCGCCAACAGCCCCGCCGCCCCGGCGGCGAGCGCGACGACGAGCGCGAGCAGCCTCACGACGGAACCCCGCGGCGCACCGGACAGCTCCCGCGCCGCGTTGTAGTGGCCACTAGGCGGCCGCTTCGGCCTTGGCCGCCGCCGCGGCGACCTGCTCGGCCGGCTCGGCAGCGACCTCGGACGGATCCGGTGCGCTTGCGCCGCCCTCCCGCGCCCAGGCCTCGTCGAACTCCACCCGCCACTTGCCCTCCTCGCTCTGCTGCAGCGCCAGCTTCGCACGGAACGACCGACCGCTTCGGCCCTTGAAGCCGGTCACCGGCTTCGCCGTCCGCCCCGTCGCGATGAGCTCCTTGGCGACCGCGAGCGGCAGCGTCTTGCCCGCCTTCGCCTTCCAGATGACAAAGCCGCAGCCCGGATCCTCGCGCGACCAGCACGAGAAGCCCTTGCGGTTCTCGACGATGTCGTGGCCGCAGACCGGGCACGGCCCGAGGTTCGCGCGCGGGATGCGCACGTCCTTGAGCTTGGCGTCGAGATCGGCGACGGTGGATTGCGCAAAGCCCTTGATGTCGGCCATGAAGCGCGCGCGCGGCTCCTCGCCGCGCTCGATCTTGCCCAGCCGCTGCTCCCAGTCGCCGGTCATCGAGGGCGATGTCAGCGGGTGGTCATCAAGCAGGCGGATGACGTTCAGCCCCTTCTCCGTCGCGACGAGCGCACGCGCGTCGCGCTCGACGTAGCCGACGTCGATCAGCCGCTCGATGATCGAGGCGCGGGTGGCCGGCGTGCCGATCCCCGACTCCTTCATCGCCTCGCGCATCTCGTCGTCGTCGACGAGCCGGCCGGCGGTCTCCATCGCGCCCAGCAGCGATGCGTCGGAGTAGCGTCGCGGCGGCTGGGTCTCCTTCTCGGCGGCGGTCACGTCGCGTGTCTGCACGTCCTCCTCGAGCTCGAGCCTGGGCAGCTGCTGGTCGCGCCCGGCGTCGTCCTCGACCGCGCTGGAGCTCTCGGGCAGCTCGCCGTACACACCGCGCCAGCCCGGCACGAGCAGGACCTTGCCCGACGTGCGGAAGACGTGGCCGGCGACGGTCGTCTCGACCTTCGTGTTCTCGAACTCCGCCTCGGGGTGGAAGACCGCGAGGAAGCGGCGCGCGACGAGGTCGTAGATGCGGCGGTCGTCGTCGGAGAGCTTGTCGAGGGTGTGCGTCGAGTTCGTCGGGATGATCGCGTGGTGGTCGCCGACCTTGTCGTCGGCGACGACGCGCCCGAGCGGCAGCATGTCGAGGCCCTGCACGTACGCGGCCGCGGCCTGATAGTCGCGTGACGCGCCGCCGACGTGGCCGGCGATCGGCTTGAGCTCGGCGATCATGTCGCTCGTCAGGTAGCGCGAGCTCGTACGCGGATAGGTCAGGACCTTGTGCTCCTCATAGCAGCGCTGCGCTGCGGCGAGCGTGCGGCGCGCCGTGAAGCCGAAGCGGCTGTTGGCGTCGCGCTGCAGCGACGTGAGGTCGTAGAGCAGCGGCGCGCGCTCCTTGCGCTTCTTGCGCTCGAGCTGCGTGATCGTGCCGGTCTGCTCGCGCACCGCGGCGACGATCGCATCGGCCTGCTCGGCGCTCGCCAGCCGGGGCTTGGCGCCGTCGTGGTAGCGGCCCTCGTACAGACGCTCGCCCGCTGCGGCGAACAGCGCGTCGACGAGCCAGTACGGCTCGGGCTCGAAGGCGCGGATCTCCTCCTCGCGGCGGGTGATGATCGCCAGCGTCGGCGTCTGCACGCGTCCCAGCGAGACCGCGCCGTCAAACGACGAGCGCAGGCGGATCGTCGCCGCGCGCGTCGCGTTCATGCCGACGATCCAGTCCGACTCCGAACGCGACCGCGCGGCCGCCTCGAGCGCGGCGAACTCGCTTGCCGGGCGCAGTTCCTCGAACGCGCGCTGCATCGCGCTCTTGGTCATCGACGACAGCCACAGCCGCTGCACGGGCTTCTTGGAGCCGGCCTTCTCGTAGAGGTAGGCGAAGATCAGCTCGCCCTCGCGGCCGGCGTCGCAGGCGTTGACGACCGAGTCGATGTCCGCGCGCTTGAGCTGCTGCGTGACGACCGCCATCTGCTTCTTGGAGCGCTCGTCGCGCACGACGAGCTTGAACTTCTCGGGCACGATCGGCAGGTCGGCCATGCGCCACTTCTTGAACTTCGCGTCGTACTCGTCGGGCTCGGCGAGCTGGACGAGATGGCCGACAGCCCAGGTCAGGACGTGCTCGGGGCCCTCGAGGTAGCCCTCCTGCTTCTGAAACGGGCCCGGCAGCACGCGCGCGAGGTCGCGACCGACGGACGGCTTCTCGGCGATGACGAGCGTCTTGGTCTCCGGCACGGGGCCGCAGGGTAGCGCCATAGCGGCGCCCCCACTCGAAACGAGGAGTTACTTAACGCAAGGTCCGGTGTCGACCGGGCCGTCGGCGCCGCGCAGCCTGTCGCGCACGATGGCGTTGGGGACGGCATAGCCGCCCTCGGGGCCGAGCACCACCTTGGAGAACACCGTGCCGGACACGCGACCGGCGACGTCGACGATCGGCCCGCCCGAGTTCCCGGGCTGCACGTCCGCGCGAAAGCCGGTCACCGTGCGCCGCACCCGCCGGCGCCCGTAGGCGTCGTTTGCGAGCACGCTGGCGGTCCGCGCGATCCGCGCCGGGATGATCTTGAACGGGCCGTTGAGCGGAAAGCCGAGCACGGCGCCGGGCTCGGTCGGCTTGACCTCGCGCGAGAAGCGCAGCGCCGGGCGGTCCAGCGCCGGCACGCGCAGCACGGCGACGTCGTTGCGCGGATCAAACGCGATCGCCGTCGCGTCCAGCCGCGAGTCGCTGCCGTTGGGCTCGATCGTGGTGTTGTCCGCGCCCGCGATGACGTGGGCGTTCGTCACGACGATGCCGGGGCCCGCCACCCAGCCCGAGCCGGCCACGCCGAGGCCGCAGGCGCGCGACAGCACGCGCACGATCGACTCCCCGGCGGCCTGCACGTCGGAATCGCGCGCATACCGCGAGCGCGGCCGCTCGACGTTCGCCTGCGGCCCGCGAATGCTCGGCAAGGGATCAAAGCGCGCGAGCGCCTTGAGGACCCTGTCCGACGGCAGGACGGCGTTGAGCTGCTTGAGGATCACGGAGCGCTGGATCGGCCGGCGCGCGTCGCGGATGCCCGGCGTCTGCAGCACGATCACGCTCACGAGCCACGCCAGCCCGAGCGCCAGCGCGACCGCCAGCACGCTGCCGAGCAGGCCGTCGAAGAGCGCAAACGCGGGCGAGCGGATCCCCGAGCGCATCGCGCCGGCGATGCTCTCCGCAAGCCCCGACAGGATCACCCCGCCGATCAGCGCGCCGAGCAGCCCGAACAGCGGCGCGTAGGGGGATGCGTGGTCCTCCTCGAGCAGCAGCGGACCGAACCGCGTGCCGAGGTACGCGCCGCCCGCAAACCCAACGAGCGAGAGGATCCCGATGAGAAATCCGCGCGCGAAGCCGACGAAGCCGAAGAACGCGGCGGCGAGGATGATGAGGATGTCGATGAGGGTCACGCGAAGGGCCGATCAGGTGGCGCCGGCGGCAGGTGGCGCGGGTACGTCCGCGCGCGGGCCATAGTTGTGTCGGATGCTCATGCAGTCGTCACGCTCGCGCCGAGCCACTCCTGCTCGGCAGGTGATCATCGCAAGCGCTCTCGCGGCGGGGGTCCTGGTCGTCGCCGGCGTGCTCGTGCTGACCGGTGGCGAGCCTGCCGAGAGGGTCGTCGCGCAGCGCTTCGTGGCCGCCTGGGCGCGCGGCGATCTCCCCGCGATGCGCGCGCAGCTGGCCGAGCAGGACCGCCAGTCGATGACCGTGCGCCGCTTCAGCGACGCCTACCGGGCGGCGGCGACGACGGCGACCACGACGGCGATCGCCCATGGCAAGGTCGGCGATCCGCGCGACGGCGTCGTCAGCGTGCCGATGCGGGTGACGACGCGCGTCTTCGGGACCCTGCGCGGCACGCTGCGCCTGACGTTCTCGGGCGAAGGCGACGACAAGCAGATCCGCTGGAAGCCCAGTCTCGTCTTCCCCGGCCTGAAGGTCGGCGAGCGCCTCGAGCGGCGAACGGAGCTGCCGCGGCGCGCCGACATCCTCGCCCGCGACGGCACGCCGCTCGCGCAGGGCGAGGAGCGCAGCTCGTCGATCGACGACGTGGCGAGCTCGATCGTCGGCGAGCTCGGCGCGCCCCCGCCCGAGCGCGCCGGGAGGATGCGCGAGCTCGGCTACCCGACCGGCGCCACCGTCGGCACGTCAGGCCTGGAGCGCGTCTTCGAGGAGCGGCTGGCGGGCACGCCCGGCGGCCAGTTGCGCGCCGGCAGGCGCGTGCTCGCGCAGACGCTGCCGCGGCCCGCGCGCCCCGTTCGCAGCTCGATCGACCCCCGCGTGCAGCGCGCAGCCGTGGCGGCGAAGGGCGAGCGCCTCGGCGGCGTCGCGGTCGTGCGCCCGCGCACGGGCGAGATCCTCGCCCTCGGCGGGATCGCGTTCTCGGGGCTTCAGCCGCCGGGCTCGACGTTCAAGATCGTGACGCTGGCCGGCGTGCTCGAGGCCGGGCTCGCCGGCGTGAACTCGACGTACCCCGTCGAGACGAAGACGACGATCGAGGGCGTCGACCTCGAGAACGCCAACGGCGAGTCCTGCGGCGGGACGCTGCGCAACTCCTTCGCGCATTCGTGCAACTCGGTGTTCGCGCCGCTCGGCGCGCGCCTCGGTGCCGAGCGGCTCGTCAAGACCGCCGAGAAGTTCGGCTTCAACACGCCGGTCGGCATCGCGGGGGCCGCGACGAGCACGATCCCCGCCGCCGGCGAGATCGGCGACGACCTCGCCGTCGGCTCGACTGCGATCGGCCAGGGCCGCGTCCAGGCGAGCGCGTTGCAGATGGCCTGGGTCGCAGCGACGATCGCCGCTCGCGGCAGGCGCGCCCAGCTGACGCTCGAGCGCGGCCGCGCGCCGCGGCGCACGCAGGCGATCGACGCCGCCGTCGCGCGCCTCGTGGGGCGCATGATGGAGGCCGTCGTGCGCGAGGGCACCGGCAAGTCGGCGCAGATCTCCGGCGTGCGCGTCGCCGGCAAGACGGGCACGGCCGAGCTCAAGACCACGAGCCAGCCAGACTGCGCGCCGAGCCCCGACCCGGCCGTCGTGACGCAATGCCCGCCCGTGGCGGCCGACGACCCGACCGACACCGACGCCTGGTTTGCCGCCTATGCGCCCGCAAGCAACCCGCGGGTCGCCGTCGGCGTGCTGCTCGTGCAGTCCGGCGCCGGTGGCGACACGGCGGCGCCGGTCGCCAAGCAGGCGCTGCTGGCGGGGCTCAAGGCGACGCGCTGACCTACACGTCGAGGTCGATGATGCCCGTCTGCGGAGGGAACACGTCGCCCTCGATCTTCAGCTCGAGCGGGCGGTTGTCGAGCGCCGTTCGCGGGAGCTTGAAGAGCAGCAGCGAGCCGCGGATCGGCGAGTCGTAGGCGGGGGTGTCGGCGACCGGCAGGATCTCGCCCGGGGGAATCGGATCGTCCGGGCGGTAGGCGAAGACGTTGGCTTCTTCGAGCTCGAGCGGCTCGAAGACCCGCTCCTGGGTGTCGATGATCTCGATGTCGCCGGAGGGCTCCAGCGGTTCGCCGGACTCGTTCTCGACCTGCAGGAAGATGCCAAACCAGACCTCCTGTGAGGACAGTTCCCGCTCGGCCGCGGGCACGCCGCTGAGCAGCGATCTGTCCTGGACGTCGCCGGGGTTGAGCTGGCGCGACATCTGCACCTGGTACTTCAGCTCGCCCAGGCTGAGGTAGAAGCCCTCGCCCTCGATGTGCTGGACGCGCGCCTCCTCGTCGTGGTGATTGCCGCATGCGGCCAGGCCACCGCCGGCGAGCAGCACGGCGAGGACGGCGAGGCAACGGAGCGGACGGCGCGGACGAGACAAGGGCGAAAAATCTACAACCTGAAGCCGGTGGCCGGTTTACGTGCCCCGCCGGCCACCGTCGTGCGCTCGCCGCGACCCTCGCCCGACTCGAGGATCGAGCGCAGGCGCTCGAGCGCGCGCTTGTGACAGCGCGTCGTCGCCGCACGCACGCGCAGGAACTTCTCCATCAGCTCGTCGGACCGTAGGACGGGCGTCGACTGCGTCTCGAACGTCACCTTCGTGCGCCCGTCGCCGCCCTCCTCGAGCGTCCACGTCGAGAGCGTGCTGATGCGGTTGAAGCGTCCGGAGCGGCCGGTCGCCACGATCCGCTCGGGCGGCGTCAGCTCGGCGAGCGTGATGTCGCCGTAGGAGAAGCGATCAAAGCGCGACTTCACGCGAAAGCGCGCGCCCGCGCCGCGGCCATAGGAGTCCTCGCGCGTCAGGTGCCAGTCGACCATGCAGTGGTCGCTGAACTCCTCGTGGTTGGCGACGTCGGCCAGGTACTCGAAGACCTCCTCGCGCGGCTTGGCGATCGTCGTCGACAGCGAGAGCGGCTCCATGACCTGGAATCTATCTGCACAGCCGCGTCGAGTGCCTGAGTGCGGCGACAGCGGCCGCCGTCGCGGGTCGCGCACATGGCGCGACCGGCGACGACACCTGCCGCCGTCCGTGAGGGCGGTACTACTCGGCGCCCAGCTGGCCGCGAATCGCGCCGCCGGGGTATTGCGGGTTGTGCACGTTGACGTAGTAGCCCGACGGGTTGGCGAGGATGTCGGCGACCGTCTCGCCGGTGGGGAACGCGCCGGCGCCGTTGGGGAGGATCTCGCCCTCGGTCAGGCAGTCGGCCGCGTCGCCGTCGAAGGGACGCGCCAGGTTGGCGACGACCGGCCCGTTCTCGCCCGCCGCGCCTTCGTGGATGTGGGCCGCCATGCCGGGCTCGACGAGCTGGATCTTGGCGACCTTCAGCACGTAGCAGAGCGTCTTCGTGTCACCGTCGATACCGAACACGTACGCTTCTCCGCGGCCGTTCGGATCGCCGGCGAGGCCCCTGTTGGTTGCCCCGGTCTTGACTTCCTGGCGCCCGTCGAGCGAGGCCTCGAGGATCGTGTTCGTGTGGCCCGCCAGGGCGCCGCCGACCGGCGACAGAAGGACGCCGGCGGCAAGTCCGATGCCTACCGCTGCGCCCGCGAGAAGACGTGCTCTCATGATGATCTCCCAGTCGTTCTCCTGAAGTGTGGAAATACGGTGGCTTCGCGACCGCGGATCAACCGGCGTGGCTGCCTGGCGCCACGGACGCTACGCGCGGTGCACGCGCACGGTGAGGCCGAACTCGCTGTGGCGCACGCGCTCGCTCTCGACGGGCTCGCCGCGGCGCAGCGGGCTGCACAGCTCGCAGACGGTCACCCCGCCCGCGTAGCGGTGCAGCGACTCGCCGATCAGGGGCGTGCGATTGCAGTCGGCGCAGAGGTCGCGGCGGTCGGCGAGCGTGTCGACGCTCTTTCGCAGCAGCGCACGCTCGAGGTCCTGCTCGTCGATCGTCTGCGCGGGACGGGCCATGGCCCGTGCTTCGCCGCGCGGCGCGCGCCTCCTTCGCGCTCGCGCGCGCGTCTTGAGCAAGCGTTTATGTATCTGCCCAACATGGGTAGACCGCTCACCCCGAGGCCCGCGCACAACGGGTTGCAGCTTGACGCGATCGTTATATTTCGCACAAGCTTCGGCGGAGCCGAGCGCTGCAACCCATTGGCGGAAGGGAGTGTCGGTATGGAGTCGCTCACGTCTGGAACGCTCGCCGGTACCGGATCGTTTCGCTGCGAGGTCTGTGGTCATGTCGTCGAGATGACCACCGCAGACGTGCTTCCCGCCTGCCCGGGCTGTGACGGGGCGAGCTTCACCCGCACCTCGCTGTTCGCCGGGACCAACCATCGCTTCAAGCGCACGGAGCCCGACGCGCAGACGACGAGCGATGCCGACGCGCTCGTCGCCGCGCGCGAGGCGCTCGTCGAGCCGGGCCGCTACCTCATCTTCCATGACGCCGGAGAGGTGCGCGCGGTTGCGATGCCGGGCGACACGATGCGGATCGGCCGCAGCCTGTCGGCGCACCTGCGCTTCGAGGATCCCACCGTCTCGCGTCGCCACGCCGTTCTCGTGACCGAGGCCGAGGGTGTGCGCCTGCTCGACGACCGCAGTCTCAACGGCGTGTTCGTCAACGGCGAGCGGAGCGTCTCGCGTGTTCTGCTCGACGGCGACGAGGTCGTCATCGGGCGCTACCGCCTGCGCTTCGCGGACGTGTCCGCTCGGCCTGCGGATGCCGCGGGCGCAGCGCTGACGGCCGAGTAGCATCAGGCGCCCTTGGGCGCCACGATCGCAGTCCTGTCCCAGAAGGGCGGCACCGGCAAGACGACGGCCGTCCGCACCCTGACCGACGTGTTTCGCCGCGTCGGGCTGAACGTGCTCGCGGTCGACCTCGATCCGCAGGGCAACCTGTCGGACTACTTCGACATCGATCCCGCGGCCTCGCCGTCGGTCGGCGACGTGCTCGCCGGGCGCGCGGAGGCCGGCGCGGCGATCCACGACGACGTCATGCCGTCGAACCTCTCGCTTGCCGAGGCCGAGCTGCTGCTGGCCGGCAAGATGGGCCGCGAGCTGACGCTCAAGCGCGCGCTCAAGCCGATCAAGGAGCGTTATGACCTGATCATGCTCGACTGCCCGCCATCGCTGGGGCTGCTGACCGTCAACGCGCTCGTCGCGGCCGACCACGCGCTGCTGAGCACGGAGGCGCAGTACTTCGCGATGCAGGGCGTCGAGCAGGCGCTCGAGGTCATCGAGCTTGCGCGCGACGGGCTGAACCCCGACCTCGGCTGGCTCGGCGTCGTCTTCAACATCGCCGACATGCGCACCCGTCACAGCCGCGACGCGTACGCCGCGCTGCGCGAGAGCGTCGGCCGCAAGCTGTTTGACACGACGATCCGCCAGTCGATCGCCTACGCCGAGGCCGCCGAGCGCGCGGTCTCGATCCTCGACCACCGCCCCGACCTCGGCGCGGACTACCTCGTGCTCGCCGACGAAATCCTCCAGCGCCTGAAGATGGCGGCGCCGCGCGCGCGGCTGCAGGCGCTCGCGAAGGCATAGCGGTGGCGCGCAGGGTTGCCGGCGCAGTTGCCGCCGTGGCGCTCACGGGCACGCTCGCGCTCGTTCTGCTCGCGCGTACGGAGCAGGAAGCGCCGACGCCGCGGGCGGCTCCTGGCGCCCCCACGATCCTGTCGCCCCAGCAGGACCCGCGCGCGCCGGCGCAGCGCAGTGACGGCCGCGCGGTCAGAGGCCCATTCGGCGCACGGCTCACGCGCCGGGTGCTGCTGCGCGCTCGTCCCGGCGGCCGTATCCTGCGCCCGATCGGGCTGCGTACAGAGTTCGGTTCCCAGCGCGTGCTGGCGGTCGTCGAGCGCAAACGCGGCTGGCTGGGGGTGCTGACGCACCATGTGGGCAACTCGCGCACCGCCTGGATCCCGGCCGCCGGGGTGCGGCTCGTTCGCGAGCCCTACACGCTGCAGGTCGACCTGTCCGCGCGCAGGCTCGTCGTGCGCCGCGAGAGCCGGGTCGCGCGGCGCATCACGATCGCGATCGGGCGGCCCGAGACGACAACCCCGACCGGCCGCTTTGCCGTCACCGACGTGCTCGCCGTCGGTGGTGCCGCAAGCCCGTACGGCTGCTGTGTACTGGCGCTGACCGGCCGCCAGCCCAACATTCCGCAGGGCTGGACGGGCGGCGATCGCCTGGCGATCCACGGCACGACGAACGAGCGCACGGTCGGTACGGCGGTGAGCAGCGGCTGCCTGCGCGCCCGCGAGAGGGACATGCGTTGGCTGATCGCCAACGTGCCGCTCGGCGCGCCGGTGCGGATCCGCGCCTAGTAGACCTAGGTCCTCGCGAAACGATTCGCGATAGCGCCGTCGTTCTTGCGCTTGAGAACCGGTCCATAACGGTTTCCCACGCCGCGAACCACCCAGGCGTCCCGGCCGTAGCTGTACCGGAAGAATGGTGACAATAGAACCAGTAGCAAAGGTCCAACTTCTCGCCTGGGCCGCATGAGACGAGCCTACTGCAGCTTGTGCTGTCGCGGCGGTTTTTTCGCGTGCGCACCTACGCCGCGAACCGCGCGCCCCCGGCCGAGCGCGCAGGCGAGCTTGGCGAGGCTCGTCAGGTCGCGCGGCGGGGACGCGCGCGATTCCGCGCGCGGCGAGCCGCGGCATCGCGGACATGGAGGTGAGCATCCGCCTGCACCGAGCGCCGGGGACGACATCTCGGCGGTAGATGGGGAAAGCCCGGGTGGTGCGCCAGGCCTACAGCTCTCGCACGTCGGCGCCCTGTGGCTCAAACGGCGCGCGCAGCACGTCGGCCCAGCCGTCGCACTCGCGGCGCAGCTTGGCGACGACGGCGCCGGTCGCGTCGACCTGCGTCCAGAACAGCACGGTCGGCCCCGCGCCTGAGATCGTCGCGCCGATCGCGCCGAGCCGGCTGGCGCGCTGCAGCAGCGCCATCGACCGGGGAAACAGGTGCGCGCGGTAGGGCTGGTGCAGCCGGTCCTGCAGGCCGCGGCCGATCAGGGCGAAGTCGCCGGTGCTCAGACCGAGCGTCAACATCGCGCCGTGCGCCACGTTCGCCGAGGCATCGGCGATCGGCACGGTCGCCGGCAGCGCCTTGCGCGCGACCGCCGTGCGGACCGCGATGCGCGGCACGACGATCACCGCCTCCAGGCCGTCGGGCGGCTCGAAGCGGGCGACGTCGCCGCCGGTGACGATCACGAAGCCGCCCAGCAGCGCCGCGGCGGCGTTGTCGGGATGGCCCTCGAGCTCGGCGACGTGGCCGAGCAGGTCCTCCTGCAGCTCGAACATGTGCGCCGCCGCCAGGACGCCTGCCGTGTAGGCGGCGGCGCTCGATCCCAGGCCGCCGGAGAGCGGGATCGTCGAGCCGATCCGGAAGGTGAAGCTGTCGGGTGGATGCAGCCTCGCGAAGCCGCGCACGCAGAGGTTGCGCCGGTCGCGCGCGATGTCGAGCTTCGTGTCGACGCCGAAGCGGCCGCTCTCGATCACCTCCACCTCGACGTGCAGCGCAAGCGCGGCCGCGAACGCGTCGAAGCCCGGCCCGAGGTTCGCCGACGACGCGGGCACGCGGACGAGCCGGCGGCGGTGGGTCACCCGAGCACTGCCTCCTCGACGGCGGAGAGGTTCGGCTCGCAGGCGATCACGCCGCCGACCTGGTGCAGCGCCGTGTCGGGGTCCTTCAGGCCGTGGCCGGTGAGGATGCAGGCGACGCGACGCGCCCCGTCGGCGCCGTAGCGCAGCAGCCCGGCGACCGAGGCGGCGCTCGCGGGCTCGCAGAAGACGCCTTCGCGCGCGGCCAGCAGACGGTAGGCGGCAAGGATCTCGGCGTCGGTGACCGCGCGCACCATCCCGCGCGAGGCGGTCATCGCCTCCATCGCCTCCTCCCAGCGGGCGGGGTTGCCGATCCGGATCGCGCTGGCGATCGTCTCGGGCTGGTCGACGCGCTTGCCGAGCACGAGCGGCGCGGCCCCTTCGGCCTGGAAGCCGAACAGGCGCGGCGCGACGTCGAGCTCGTTGAAGCCCTTCCAGTAGGCGGTGATGTTGCCGGCGTTTCCGACCGGGATGCACAGCCCGTCGAGCGTGTCGAGCTGCTCCATGATCTCGAAGGCGCCGGTCTTCTGGCCCTCGAGGCGAAACCGGTTGACGGAGTTGACGAGCGCGATCGGCTGGCGGTCGGTCAGAGCGCGCACGAGCGTCAGCGCCTGGTCGAAGTTGCCGCGCAGGGCGATCACGCGCGCGCCGTGCATGAGCGCCTGGGCGAGCTTGCCGGCGGCGATCTTGCCCTCCGGGACGATCACCGCGCACGTCAGATCGGCGCGTGCCGCGTAGGCCGCCGCGCTCGCGGCCGTGTTGCCGGTCGAGGCGCAGATGACGGCCTTGGCGCCCTCGCGTACGGCGGCGCTGAGCGCGCATGTCATGCCGCGGTCCTTGAACGAGCCGGTCGGGTTCGTGCCGTCGAGCTTCAGCCAGACTTCGGTGTCGACGAGCTCTGAGATGTGGGGCGCGTGGACGAGCGGCGTGTCGCCCTCGCCGAGCGTGACGACGGGGTCGCCGTCGGCGAACGGGAGGCGGTCGCGGTAGCGCTCGATGAGTCCGGGCATCGGGCGTGACCCTACAAGCCGCGCGGGCAGCGGCACACCTTCTGAAACGCCGGCGATGAGCCGGCGCGGATCCGCGAGATCATCTCCCCGCCCGTCGGGTGCTCGCTGCCGAATGAGCAACTCGGGCAGGCCGTCGGGATGTCGCGCTCCCAAGCGCACGCGATCCTCGCGCGCGCCGACATCAAGCCTCACCGCACTGACTACTGGATCATGAGCGACTTCTCCCAGCCCGAGTTTGAGGAGCGCTGCGCAGCGGTCTGCGGCTTGTATGTCGACCCGCCGCAGAACGTGCTCGTCATCTCGATCGATGAGAAGACCGGCATCCAGGCCAAGGCGCCGACCAAGCCCGACACGGCGCCCGCGCCCGGCCAGCCCGCGCGGCGTGAGCACGAGTACGCCCAGCAACTGCGGGTCAGCGAAAGAGAGCAAGCGTCCTGCGAACAACGTCTCCGTACCGCAGGATGAGGGGAGCGCTGACGCTCGTGCTGACTGGCGGGCTGCTGTGCTTGGGCGTGTCTGTGTCGGTTGCGTGGGCGGACTGGCAGCGTCCGGTGGCGCTCTCAGACGGCGTTGATGGGCTCGCCTCACCGCCGGCAGTCGCGATCGCGAGCAACGGCCGCGCAGCGGTTGCGTACCGCCGCAAGGATGGCTCGCTACGCGTGGCGGTTGCCCGCCCGGGGGCGCGGCTTCGGGGTATGGGGATCGTTGCCGGTTCTCGTCAGCTTGGCGGCTACTCGGTGGCGGTCAAGCGCGACCGGGTGCTGGTCGCCTGGATGAGCGGCGAGTCGGTGCGTGTGCGCGCGCTCACGACGGCAGGATGGTCTGCGACGAGGAGCTATGAGGGCTGGTCGCGATACGCCAGCGTGCTCGGTCGAAGCGACCCGCGGGGTACCTGCGTATTGGCCAGCCAGGCCGACACCTCCACTGATCGCGTCGCGCCCGCCGATCGAGTGCGAGCCGTGTCGTTAGATGACAGCGGCCGCCTTCTCGGCAGCGCGCAGGATCTCGGTGAGGGCGCGCTGACCGATCTCGCCGTCGATGACCGTGGCCTGGCCGCCGTGCTGATCGAGCCTCGCTCGTTTCCCGTCAGCGTCGCTGTCAGCGTGCGCCGCCATGGCGGGGCGTTCAGCGCGCCGATGTCGATTCCGCAAGCGGCTGACGGCGACCTGGTCGTCGGCTCGAAGGACATCGCGCTCGCGTTCACGCGCGTCAAGCGAAATCGCTGGACCGCGCACCGCGATCGTCTTCCAGCGCAAGCGCCGTCCAGACCCCTTCACATCTCTCGCGCCCGTCTACGGCACGTTCCTGGATGCAAACGGCCGCGCGGGCGCTCTTCAGCGCCTCTCTACGAGCAATGCCTCACGGCCGGTGATCGGCGCCCTCAGGGACAGCCGCGTGCTCGCCCTGTGGGTCGAGACACGAAAGCTCAATGCCGCGCTCGCCACACCCGCCAGAAGTACGAGTTTCACGCCTCCGGACCGAGATGGGGCGACGCTGTCGCCGCCGGCAAGCTCAACGAGGCTACCCCCTGCAGGCCGAAAGCGGCAGCCCAGCCTGGATTCAACGAGATGCAATCTGTACGGTCGTCGCGTGAGCGCAGATCCGACGCAGACCGATCCGGACAAGTACAAGGTCATCTTCGAGAACGACCGCATCAGGGTCCTGGAATACACAGACAGACCCGGCGACCGCACCTCGCCCCACGGCCATCCCGACAGCGTCATGTACACGCTGAGCTCGTTCGAGCGTCGGTTGGTCCACGACGATCAACACCGAGACGTCCAGCTGCAGGCCGGCCGCGTCAACTGGCTCTCGGCGCAGGAGCACAGCGGCGAGAACATCGGCACGACCGACTCCCATGTGATCTTCGTCGAGCTGAAGGAGCCGCCGCCCGATTCGTCGGAGAGCAGCGCCCAGCTCGGCCCCGCAAGCGGTCCGTAGACACCAGATTGTGCAGCGCGGCGCCGCTGCTTAGAGACAGAAGCAGTAGCGCGGGCCGCGGAGCTGTCCCAGGAGTCGTTCGCCGTTGGACGTCCGCCCCGCAACGATGGAGCTTGAGCAGGTTCGCCAGTCGCGGTCACTGCCGACGCCGTCGTGGCGAAATTGCTGCGCATGGGACTGCAAACGCGCCACGACCCCCGGCCCGGCGATGGTCGTGGCGCAAATGCCGCGCATGGCGCTGCACAGGCGCCACGACCCGCCCGAGCCCCTACCCGAACTCCTCGTCGATGACCCGGATCGCGCGCGGCGGCGAGCGCATGAAGTCCAGCGCGGCGATCTGCTCCACCGCGGCGAAGAAGCGCGACTCGAGGACCGGGTGCACGACCATCACGAGACGCGCCTTCGCGCCGAGCCCCTTCTGGACGACGGACTTGATCGACGCCCCCTGCTCGCCGAGCGCCAGCGCGACCTGGGCCAGCACGCCGGGCCGGTCGGCGACCTCCATGTGCAGGTAGAACGAGGACGCGACGTCGTCGACGATCTCCAGCGACTGCGTCGTCTCCGGCGTGGATGCCGGCGGGATCATCGCGCTGATGACATCGCCGAGGACCGCGCTCGCCGTCTGCGTCCCGCCGGCGCCGGGGCCGGACATCGTGATCTCGGTGATCGCGTCGGACTCGACCGTCACGGCGTTGAATGGGCCGTGCACGCTGGCCAGCGGGTGGGCGGAGTAGAGGAACGCCGGGTGCACCCGCACCGCGAGCCTGCCGTCGATCCGCTCGGCGGTGCCGATGAGCTTGAGCCCGAGGCCGAGGTCCTGCGCGTACTCCATGTCGTCGGCGGTGATCAGCTCGATGCCCTCGTAGGTGACCTGGTCGATGTGGACGGGCGTGTCGAACGCCAGTCGCGCGAGGATCGCCATCTTCGCGGCCGCGTCCTTGCCGTTGACGTCGTCGCTGGGGTCGGCCTCGGCATAGCCGAGGCGCTGCGCGTCCGCCAGCGCGTCCGCGTACGAGCAGCCGGTGCGCGCCATCTCGGAGAGGATGAAGTTCGTCGTCCCGTTGACGATCCCGTGCACGCGATCGATGTGCGCCGCGGCGAGCGACTCCTGCAGCACGCGGATGACCGGCACGACGCCCGCCACCGCGGCCTCGAAGCGCAGCTGCACCCCGCGCTCGCGCGCGACCGCCCACAGCTCCTCGCCGTGCTGGCTGAGCAGCTGCTTGTTGGCCGTCACGACGTGCTTGCCTGCGCGCATCGCGCGCAGCACGTAGTCGCGCGCCGGATCTAGGCCGCCGATCAGCTCGACGACGAGGTCGCAGCCGGCGAGGATCTCGTCGAAGTCGCCGCGCGAACGCGTCAGGACGCCGGAGATCTGCGGGCACAGCCCGGTCGTCGCGGCGACGTGATCGGCGCGCTGCCCGAGCAGGGTGGCGAAGGCCGCACCGACCGTGCCGTGGCCGAGCAGGCCGATCCTGAACGCCGCGGAGGGGGCGGCGGGCGGCTGCGGATCAGTCGACATCGCGCGCGAAGAGGTCGTCGTAGGTCTCGCGCCTGACCACCACGCGCGCGCCGCCCTGCGAGACGAAGATCACCGGCGGGCGCGGGACGCCGTTGTAGTTGTTGGCCAGCGCGTAGCCGTAGGCGCCGGTCGCGGGCGTGACGATGACGTCGCCGACGCGCGGGTCGTCGAGCTCGACGCCGGGCACGAGCACGTCGCCGGACTCGCAGTGCTTGCCCGCCAGCTGCGCGAGCGTGCCGCCGCCGAAGCGATCGGCGACCTGCGCCTCGTAAACCGACCCGTAGAGCATCGGCCGCAGGTTGTCGGACATCCCGCCGTCGACGCCGACCCACGTCGAGACGTTGCGCTTGACGCTCTGCACCGTGTAGAGCGTCACCGTCGAGTTCGCCACGAGCGCGCGGCCGGGCTCGTCGAGGATCCGCTTGCCCGCGCCCAGCACGCGCGTCGCCGTGTCGACCTTCGCCGCGACGTAGTCGGCGATCCGCGGCGCCTTGAGCTCGGCGGTGTAGGCGACACCGAGCCCGCCACCGAGGTTGTACGTGCCGAAGTCGCCGAGCGGCGCGATCGCCTCGATCGCGCGCCGAAACGGCTCGAGCTCGAGGATCTGCGAGCCGATGTGGATGTGCAGGCCGGCGAGGTCGAGCCGCTCGCTGCGCTGGATGCGCGCGATCGCGCCCGGCGCGTCGGCCATCGAGACGCCGAACTTCGAGTCGGCCTGGCCGGTCGAGATCTTGGCGTTCGTGGCGCCGCGCACGTCGGGCGTGACGCGCAGCAGCACCGGCTGCGGCGCACCGTCGCCGACGACCGCCTCGAGGCGCTCGATCTCACCGGCGTTGTCGATGACGATGTGGCCGACGCCGGACTCGCGCGCGAAGCGCAGCTCGGCGACGGACTTCGCGTTGCCGTGCATGTAGATCCGCGCGGGGTCAAAGCCTCCGCGCAGCGCGAGCGCAAGCTCGCCGCCGGACGCGACGTCGCAGGCGACCCCCTCCTGCGCGAGCACGCGATAGACGGCGGTGCACGGAAAGGCCTTGGAGGCGAACAGCACGTCGAAGTCCTCCGTCCGCGCGCGGAAGGCCTCGACGAAGGTCTGCGCGCGGGCGCGCAGGTCGTCCTCGGAGACGATGTAGGCCGGGGTGCCGAACTCGCGCGCGAGCTCGACGGCGTCACAACCTCCGATCTGCAGGCGGCCGTCCTCGTCGAGGCGGCTGCCGATCGGGTAGGCCTGTGAGAGCTGGGTGCGGGTGGCCGCCATGCCGATCGGAGAGTATGCGAGTCTCATGAGCGGCAACCGCCACAACGGGCTCGCCTACGAGCTGGCGCTGCCGCAGGGCAAGCCGCGCGGCGCCGTCGTGGTGCTGCACGGCGCCGGCTCCTGCAAGGAGAACCACCGCGACTTCGCGCAGCTGTGCGCCGCCGCCGGCCTGGCCGCGATCGTCTTCGACCAGCGCGGGCACGGCGCCAGCGACGGCGCGCTGGACGCCCGCGCGCTCGAGGACGTCGCGTCGATGGCATCGCTGCTGCCGGGCGGCGTCCCGCTCTTTCTGCGCGGCTCGTCGATGGGCGGCTTCGTGGCCCTCGCGGCCGCCGGCCACACCGGCGCCGCCGGCGTCGTCGCGATCTGCCCGGCGGGGCGCGAGCTGCTGCTCGCCGGCCTGAGTCAGCTGCAGTTCGAGTTTCGCGCCGACCGCGCCGCGCTCGAGGCGCTGGTCGCCCAGCAGGACATCGAGGAGGCCGCGCGGGCGCTCGGGCCGCGGCTGCTGCTCGTCCACGCCGAGGGCGACGACCGCGTGGCGATCGCCCACTCGCGGCGCCTGCAGGCGGCCGCCCGCGGCAGCCGCCTGATCGCGATACCCGGCGGCGACCACCAGTCGGCGCAGCACGACCCCGCCGCGCAGGCCGCAGCCGTCAGCTTCCTCGTCGCGCTGACCACGACGGCATGAGCGCGGTCGCGCCTTGTCAGCGGACGGGGCCGCCGCCGAGTAGCTCGTCGAGCGCACGCCCGGTCGCGTCGAGCGTGGCGGCGAGCACCTCGCCGATCCGCGTGACGGCCGGCGCGACCGCGGGAAGGGCGGGCGCGACCCCCTCCGCAAGAGCGTTCGTGACGCGGCGCATGCCATGTGCCAGGACGCTCGTCGTCCCGACGAGGGCGTCGGCCACGGGCTCGAGCGGGCCGATCGGATCTTCCGCGGGCGGCGGTGGCGGGTCAGGCGGCAGGGGCGGCTCCGGCTCGGGGAAGACGGGCTGCTCGTCGCCGGCGAGGAGACCGGCCGTCGGCGCGGCCGGTCGCGCGACGTCGACCTCGGACGCGGCGGGCGCGACGCGGCCCGGCGCCGGACGCGCGACTCTGCGCGCGCGGACGTCGGCGGGCGGCTGCCTATCGCGTGCGGGCTGGGCGCGCGAGCCGGCGAGGACGATCTCGCTCGGTTCTTCCTGCGGCGGAGACCCAGGCCAGACGAAGCCGACGAGGCCGCCGGCGACCGTCACGAGGACCGCCCCGATCGCCAGTCCGGCGACGACAAGTGCAAGGCGCGGCAGCAGCGTGGGCGAGCTAGGGGCGCGCATCAGCGGTACCCAAGGAGCTATCGGCAGAGGCGCCGCAGACCTTGACCTTCCCCCGCCGAGTTGGCGCGCTCGCGCTCATCATCCTAGATGAGAACTGTTTTCGATAAGCTCGCGGCGTGCGCTGGCTGACCGATCCCCTTGCGCTCCCGTTCATGCAGCGCGCGCTGCTGGCGACGCTTCTGCTGGCGGTCGCCGCGGGGCTGCTCGGGACCTGGATCGTCCTGCGCAGGCTCGCGTTCTTTGCGCACGCGGTCGGGACGGCGACCTTCCCGGGGCTCGTCGTCGCCGGTCCGTGGGGGATCGCGCCGCCGCTTGCCGCGCTTGGCGCCGGCCTGGGCTTCGCCGCGCTGCTGGCGCGGATGACGCGCGGCGGCGCGACGCGGGCCGATGCCGCGACCGGCCTGCTGCTGACGGCCGCGCTCGCGCTCGGCACCGTCCTCGCAAGCGACGTCTACCGCTCCGGCGCGGGCGTCGACCGGCTGCTCTTCGGGACGCTGCTCGGGCTCGGCGAGGGCGACGTCGCGCTTGCGGCCGGCGTCGCCGCGGCGGCCGTCGCGGCAACCGCGGCGCTTGCGCGCACGTGGCTGGCCGCTGGATTTGATCCCGCCGGCGCCGCCGCGCTCGGCGTTCGCGCGACACGCGGCGACTGGCTGCTGCTCGCGCTCCTCGCCGTCACGGTCGTCGCCGTGCTGCCGGCCGTGGGCGCGCTGCTCGTCAGCACCTTGCTCGTCGTGCCCGCCGCCACAGCACGGCTGTTGACCGAGTCACTGGCGGCGCTGCTCGTGGCGGCCGTCGCGCTCGCTGCGCTGGAGGGCACCGGCGGCCTGCTGCTCGCCTACCACCTCGATCTGCCGCCGGGACCCGCGATCGCCGTCATCGGCGGCAGCGGCTTCGGGCTCGTCGCGGTCGCCAGATCGCTGCGGAGCGCCGGATGAGCGCGACCGTCGAGGTCGCCGACCTGTCGGCCGGCTA
This sequence comes from uncultured Solirubrobacteraceae bacterium, assembly GCA_902806175.1. Taxonomy (GTDB): domain Bacteria; phylum Actinomycetota; class Thermoleophilia; order Solirubrobacterales; family Solirubrobacteraceae; genus CADCVQ01. The sequence goes on along the minus strand of CADCVQ010000084.1, from coordinate 1,473 downwards.
TGGCACCGGCCCCGTCGCGCTCAGCAAGGTGAGCTTCATCGTCGACGAGGGTCAGGCGGTCGCCGTGCTGGGACCCAACGGCGGCGGCAAGACGACGCTCTTTCGGGCACTGCTCGGCGAACTGCCGCTCACGAGCGGCAAGATCCGCGTCGACGAGAGCACGGCCTACGTCCCGCAGACCGAGCGCTCGCGCCTGGACTTCCCGGTCAGCGCGCTCGACGTCGCGCTCATGGGCGCCTACGCGCGCACCCCCTGGTACCGGCGGATCGCGGGCGGCGACCGCGCGCTGGCGCGCACCGCGCTGGAGCGCGTCGGCCTCGCCGATCGCGCGAGCACGCGCTTCGGCGCGCTGTCGGGCGGCCAGCGCCAGCGCGTGCTGATCGCGCGCGCGCTCGTGCAGGACGCGGGCGTGCTGCTGCTCGACGAGCCGTTTGCCGGCGTGGACCGCACGAGCGAGGAGGCGCTCATGGGCATCCTCGACGAGCTGCGCGGCGAGGGCCGCGTGCTGCTGATCGCGACGCACGACGTCGAGCAGGCGCGACACTGGGACCGCGTGCTGTGCCTGGCGGGAGTGCAGGTCGCCTACGGCCCTCCGGCCGAGACCCTGACCAACGCCGTCCTCGAGAGCACCTACGGGGAGGAGATCGTGATGCTCGACTGCGGCCACCGCGCGGTCGCGATCCAGCACCACTCGCACTCGCACTCGCACTCGCACTGAGCATGGAGATCCTTCGCTCAGGGCTCCTGCAGCGCGCGCTGCTGGAGGTCGTGATCCTCGGCGCGACGTGCGGCGCGCTCGGCGTGTGGCTGCTGCACGTGCGCAGCACCTACGCGGCCGAGTCGCTCGCGCACGCGATGCTGCCGGGCCTTGTCGTCGCGGCGCTCGCCGGAGCGCCGCTGTTGCTCGGCGCCGCCGGCGGCGTGCTCGCCGCAGCGGCGCTGATCGCGCTCGCGGCGCGCGACACGCGCGTCGGCGCGGAGGTCGCGGTCGGCGTCACGGTGACGACGGCCTTCGGCCTCGGCGCCGTGCTGGCGCTCGCGCCCGACGTTCCGGCGCGACTCGGCGAGCTGCTGTTCGGCGACCTGCTCGGCACGAGCACATCCGATCTCGTCGCCGCCGCCGCGCTGGGCGGCGTCGTCGCCGTCGCGCTCGCCGCCGGGCATCGCGCGCTGGTCACGGCCGTCTTCGATCCCGTCGCGGCGCCATCGCTCGGTGTTCGTCCCGCGCGCGCCCAGCTCGCCCTGCTCGTGCTGCTGGCCGTCGCCGTCGTCGCCGCCGTGCAGGGGCTCGGCAACCTGCTCGTGCTCGCGCTGATCGTCGCCCCGGCGTCGGCGGGGATCCGCCTCGGCGCGAGCCTGCGCGCGCAGATCGGCCTGGCCGCGGGGCTCGGCGCGCTCGCCGGCCTGCTCGGGCTCGTGGCAAGCGCCGAGCTCGACGTCGCGGCGGGCGCGGCGGTCGCGCTGGCGGCGATC
>CADCVQ010000083.1 GCA_902806175.1 uncultured Solirubrobacteraceae bacterium | reverse complement strand
CCTTCGACGAGCATGCGGCCGGCATCGCGCGCATGCGCATCCGCGGCCTGGCGCTGCCCGTCCATGCCCTCGCCGATGCCGGCGACTGGCGCCCGCCGATCGCCCAGGCGCTGCGCAGCGCCGAGGTCGTCGCGCGTCTCGGCGGCCGGCCGGCCGACGGCGAGTCGGTCGCCGCGCACGAGGATGCGGTGCTCGCGCTGATCGGCGCCGACGGCGTCACGGCGCGCCCGCACGACGACCCGCAGCCCGCGCGGCGGATCGCGCGGCGGATCCGGCAGCTACTAAACGGGATGGGCAAGTGGGGTGGCTACCACACCGACTTTCGCCACCTCTCGCGCGGCTTTGCGGGCAACGAGCGCGCGCTTGCCGACGAGGTGGGAGAGGCGCTGCTCGCCGCCGGGCTGCTCGACGAGAAGCCGAGCGTGGGACAGCGCCACGTGTTCCTCAACTCGCGGCGGGCGGCGGACATCCACCGCCTGATCGAGTCCGGCGAGCTGCCCAAGGGGTTGCGGCTGCCCTAGCGCACCCGGCGTCTGCGCTCCCGCAGCGGCGCCGATATAGATTGCCGCGCATGCTCCTCGACACCTTGTCGACGAAGGCGCTGACCGCCCGCACGCTGATCGAATGCGGCATGTTCGGACCGACTCGTCCCGACAAGCTCGTGCGCGCGCTCAAGGCGCTCAAGGACTGGGGCCCGACGACCGCCGGCGGCTACACCACGTCCTCGATTCGCTATCCGGACGACGTGTCGATCATCGACGAGGCCGGCTCGCTGACGTTCGACGAGGTGCACCGGCGCACGAACGCGCTCGCGCACGCCTGGAGTGACGAGGGCATCGGCGAGGGCGACAACGTCGCGCTGCTGTGCCGCAACCACCGCGGCTTCGTCGAGGCGATGGTCGCCTGCTCGAAGCTCGGCGCCCACGCGCTGTTTCTCAACACCGCCTTCGCGGGGCCGCAGCTCGCCGAGATCTGCGCGCGCGAGCAGCCGCGCGCGATCGTCTACGACGAGGAGTTCGACGAGCTCATCGGCGCCGCCGCGCAGGACAGCCGCCGCTTCATCGCCTGGTCTGACGGCGGCACGCCGCCCGCCGGCGCCGACCTGCTCGAGACGCTCATCGAGCGCGGCGACCCCGCCGACGTCGTCGTGCCCGCGACGAAGGGCAAGATCGTGATCCTCACGAGCGGCACGACGGGCACGCCAAAGGGCGCCAACCGCAAGCAGCCCGAGACGCTGGACCCGATCGCCGGCCTGATCGAGAAGATCCCGCTGCGTGCGCGCGGGCGCACGCTGATCGCCGCGCCGCTCTTTCACTCCTGGGGCCTGGCGCACTTCATCCTCGCGATCGGGCTGTCGTCGACGCTCATCCTGCGCCGGCGCTTTGATCCGCAGGACACGCTGAGCGCGATCGACGAGCACGGCGCGACGGCGCTGATCGTCGTGCCGGTCATGCTGCAGCGGATCCTCGAGCTCGGCCCGAAGACGCTCGGCCGCTACGACACCGGCTCGCTGCGCGTGATCGCCGCCAGCGGCTCGGCGCTGCCCGGCGAGCTTGCGACGAAGGTCATGGACACCTTCGGCGACATCCTCTACAACCTCTACGGCTCGACCGAGGTGGCCTGGGCGACCGTTGCCACTCCCGAGGACCTGCGCGCCGCGCCGGGCACCGCCGGGCGCCCGCCGCGCGGCACGGTCGTGCGCCTCTACGACGCCGACGACGAGGAGGTCGCCCCCGGCGAGACGGGCCGCATCTTCGTCGGCAACGAGCTGTGCTTCGACGGCTACTCCGGCGGCGGCCAGAAGGCGCGGATCGACGGCCTCATGTCCTCCGGCGACGTCGGCCACTTCGACGAGGACGGGCGCCTGTTCGTCGACGGTCGCGACGACGAGATGATCGTCTCGGGCGGCGAGAACGTCTTCCCGCGCGAGGTCGAGGACACGATCGCCCGCCTCGCGGGGATCGAGGAGGTCGCCGCGGTCGGCGTCGAGGACGGCGACTTCGGACAGCGGCTGAAGGCGTTCGTCGTCGTGCGCGAGGGAGCGACGGTCTCCGAGCAGGACGTCAAGGCGCACGTCAAGGAAAACCTCGCCCGCTTCAAGGTCCCGCGCGACGTCGTCTTCCTCGACGCGCTGCCGCGCAACGCCACGGGCAAGGTGCTCAAGCGCGAGCTGGTGAAGCTGCCCTGACCCGCGCCGGCGCCCACTACCCTTGATGTGAGTCATGGGCCCCCGCACCGACAGCTTCGACCTCGGTCGACTGCGGCTGACCTCCGGCGAGGGCCGCCGCCTCGTGCTCGAGGTCGCCCTGGACCCGCTGCAGTTCGGCGGCGAGACGTACGCGCCGACGCCCGCGGCGGTCGAGGCGATCCTCGACATCTCGGCCACGACGCACCACGGCTACGCGCTGAGGCTGCGCTTCGGCGCGTCGCTGCAGGGGCCGTGCATGCGCTGCCTGGAGCCCGCCCGTCCGGAGATCTCCGTCGACAGCCGCGAGGTCGACCAGCCCGGCGACGTCGAGGAGCTGCGCAGCCCCTATGTCACAGACGAGGTGCTCGACGTGCACGGCTGGGCGCGCGACGCGTTGGCGCTCGCGCTGCCCGCGCAGCTGCTGTGCCGCGAGGACTGCGCCGGGCTGTGCGCGATCTGCGGCACCGACCTCAACGTGGCCGGGCCACAGCACGCGCACGAGCGCGAGCCCGATCCGCGCTGGGCCAAGCTCGGCGAGATCAGATTCGAGTAGGCCGGCCGGCGCGGAGGTCCTGCGCGCGCCAGCCGTCCTCGTCGGGCTCGGGCGGAAGCTGGACGGGCGGCTTGGCGTAGGGCACGGCGGGCGCGCCACCGCGTCCGATCCGCTCCAGGTCCGCAGGCGCGGCGACGAGCGGTCGCACGCCGCGCGCCAGCTCGACCGGCGCGGCGTCGTCGAAGAGATCGCGGTAGCCACCGCTCCCGTGCGGCTCGAAGTTCACGTCGACGTCGACGTAGCGCGTGATGAACGAGCAGGGCGCGACCTCGCGCAGGTCCATGCGGCGGTAGTCGAACTGCGTGTGGGCCGCCGTCCCGGCGATGCCGAGCTCGGCGTTCATCGCCTGCAGCGCGCTGTTCAGGCGCTCGGCATTGCGCCCGTAGGCGCCCGGCACGATCGCCAGCCCGGCGACGAAGCCGCCCTGGTCGTGGATCGCGTGGGCGACGTCGCCGATGACGACGAACTCGACGTCGTGCTCGGCGAGCGTGCGCAGGGCCTCCAGCAGTGTCGGATCGAGCTCGAGGACGCTCATGCGCATACCGTTCGCGGACGAGCGCGCCACTCCTTCCCGGCTTCTGCGAAGGCGTGGCAGCGGGGCGGGTGGGGACCGGCTCCCGCGCTGCGCTACCCTTGCGCAGCCATGGCCGTCCCCAAGCAGAAGCAGTCCCACGCGCGGACCGCGCAGCGCCGTGCCCAGCACAAGATGGCCGCGCCGGTCTACAACTCCTGCCCGCAGTGCCACAGTCCCCGCCGCCCGCACCGCGTGTGCCCGGTGTGCGGTTACTACGCCGGCCGCGAGGTCGTCGCGCCGACGGCGCACGACCACCACGACCACTGAGGCTGGCCGGCGGATGCCGGCCGCGCGCATACGGGCGCTGATCGACCGCTCGAACGGGGAAGCTCCCGTCGAGCCGGCCCCCGTTCCCGTCGTCGCAGTCGACGCCAACGGCGCCGACAGGGGCCCGGCCGAGGTCGCCGCCGGCGCGAACATCGCCGCCGCACAGGGCGTGCGCATCCTGCTGTTCGGACCGGCTGCGCAGCTCGGCTCCGCCGGCCCCGGGATCGAGGTCATCGACGCGCCGCAGTCGATCGCCAAGGAGCCCAACCCGGCGGCTGCCGCGCGCTCCAATCCGGAGTCCTCGATCGTCCGCGCCGCGCGGGCCGTCGCCGCCGGCGACGCCGACGCGCTCGTGTCGGCAGGAGCAACCGGCGCCGCGCTCGCCGCCGCGCTGTTCAACATCAAGCGCGATCGCGGCATCCTGCGCCCCGCGCTGGCCGCCACGATCCCGGTCCCGGGCGCGCCGGTGACGCTCGTCGACGTCGGCGCCAACACCGAGGTCCGCCCCGAGCACCTCGTCCAGTTCGCCTTCATGGGGGCGGCGCTCGCGCAGGTCGTGCACGGCATCGACAGGCCGCGCATCGCGCTGCTGTCCGTCGGCGAGGAGGCGAGCCGCGGCTCGCCGCTGACGATCGACGTCCACGCCCGCCTCGCCGCGCTCGCCGGCCTGAACTTCGTCGGCAACATCGAAGGCCACGCGCTCGTCGAGGGCAAGGCCGACATCGTCGTCACCGACGGATTCACCGGCAACGTCGCGCTGAAGGTCATGGAGGGCGTGTCGAGCAAGATGATCGCCCTGCTGCGCCAGACGGCGACCTCCTCGACGCGGGCGAAGGCGGGCGGCCTGCTGATGGCGCCGGCGCTGCGCGCGTTTCGCGACGAGATCCACCCCGAGCTCGCCGGCGGCGCGTACCTGCTGGGCCTGCGCAAGCTCGGCGTCGTCGGCCACGGGCGCTTCACGAGCCGCGGCTTCGCGCACGCGATCCTGCTCGCCGCGCGCGGCGTCACAGGCGATGTCCCCGGACGCACGCACGACGCGCTCGAGCGCGCCGGCGCGCTGCGCAAGTCCGGCGGCGCGCTGTCCGAGACGGCGAATACGGTTTCGGCGCAGTGATGACCAGAGAAGAAGTGTTCGCGTTGATCCAGGCGCACCTCGTCGACGAGCTCGAGGTCGACCCCGCGCGGATCGACGACAGCACGAACTTCCGCGTCGACCTCGAGGCGGACTCTCTGGACCTCTACACGCTCGTGCAGGAGCTCGAGGACTCCTACGGCGTGAAGATGACCGACGAGCAGGCGGCGAAGATCGTCACGGTCGGTCAAGCCGTCGACTTCGTCCTGGCGCACGCCGCCGTCCACGAGCCCACTGAGTCCTGAAGCTCCTCAGCGATCTCCTCCAGGAGCTGCCGGAGCACCTGTACCGGCAGGTCTTCACGCACGCCTCCTGGACAGAGCGCCGCAGCGACTCCTATTCGCGGCTGGCGTTTCTCGGCGACTCCGTGCTCAGCCTCGCGGTGACGTCGCACCTGTACCCGCGCCTGGAGGCCGAGCGCTTCGGCGCGGGACGCCTGACGAAGATCCGCGCGCAGAGCGTCTCGGGGGTGTCATGCCGCGCGGTCGCCGAGCGCCTCGGGGTGCCCGACAAGCTGCGCGCGACGGCGCCGGCCGGGATCGGCCAGAGCGCAGACTCGCTCGTGGAGACCGAGCGCGTGCTGGCCTCCGTCATCGAGGCGGTGATCGGCGCCTGCTATCTGCACACGGGCTACGAGCGCACGGCGGCCGCGGTCGTGGAGGCCTTCGAGCCCGAGATCAACAACGCACTGGACAACCCCGTGGATTTCAAGTCCACGCTGCAGGAGCGCCTGGCGCGCCGCGCGGAGACGGTCGAGTACACGATCGCCTCGGAGGAGGGGCCGCCGCACGAGCGCATCTTTCAGGTCATCGCGAAGGTCGGCGGGGCGCCGATCGGCCGCGGCGCGGGCCGCTCGAAGAAGCACGCCGAGCAGGAGGCCGCCCGGATCGCGCTGGAGACACTGCACCCGCTGGAGCCGATCCACCCCGCCGAAGGGGCCTGACGGCGGTGGCCGCGTGCACCTGAGATCGATCACCCTCAAGGGCTTCAAGTCCTTTCCGGACCGCACGAAGCTCGAGTTCGCGCCCGGCGTGTCGGTCGTCGTCGGGCCCAACGGCTCGGGCAAGTCGAACATCACCGACGCCGTGCTGTGGGCGATGGGCGAGCAGTCGCCGCTGGCCGTCCGCGGCCAGTCGATGCGCGACGTCATCTTCGGCGGCGGCCGTGGCGTGCAGGCGCGCGGCGCGGCCGAAGTCGAGATCGTCATCGACAACGGCGACGGCGCGGTCGACGTGCCGCTGGGGGAGGTCTCGATCGTCCGCCGCTTGGATCGCGCGGGCGAGGGCGAGTACCGCCTCAACGGCGCGAAGTGCCGACTCGTCGACGTGCTGGAGATCCTCTCCGACACGGGCCTGGGCAAGGAGATGCACTCCGTCGTCTCGCAGGGCCGCGTCGAGTCGATCGTCACCTCCAAGCCGAAGGACCGCCGGTTGCTGATCGAGGAGGCCGCGGGCCTGGGCAAGCACCGCAAGCGCCGCCGCCGCGCGCAGCTCAAGCTCGAGCGCACCCAGGACAACCTCGATCGCGCGCTCGACGTCGAGCGCGAGGCGCGCTCGCGGCTGCGGCCGCTGAAGCGCCAGGCCGAGGCTGCCGAGCTGCACGAGCGCCTGGAGCGCCAGTCCGTCGAGGCGCGCTGGGAGCTCGTGCGCGACCTCGCCCGCGCGCGCCGCGCGGAGCTGGCCGCCGCCGAGGGGCTGGCAACCGCCGCGCGCGCGGCGCGCGAGGAGACGCAGGCCGCCCTGAACACGGTCGCCGCGCGCCGCCATGAGGCCGAGCAGGCGATGGCGCAGCGCAGCGAGCAGCGCGAGGCGTTCGCTGAAGCGCTCTATCGCGCCCGCTCGGCGGGCGAGCGCGTCGAGCTGCGCCTGGAGCGCACGCGCTCGACCGCCGAGGACCTGCGCGAACGCGCCGAGCGCCGCACGCACGAGCTG
>CADCVQ010000082.1 GCA_902806175.1 uncultured Solirubrobacteraceae bacterium | reverse complement strand
ATGCCCTTGTAGCGGACGCGCTTGTACTTGCCGCAGTAGCACTCCCAGTCCTTCGTGGGACCGAAGATGCGCTCGCAGAAGAGGCCGTCCTTCTCCGGCTTCAGCGTGCGGTAGTTGATCGTCTCGGGCTTCGTCACCTCGCCCGAGGACCAGCCCCGGATCTGCTTGGAGGAGGCGAGACCGATCTCGATGGCGTCGAAGTTATTGATGTCGATCATGTATGGCTCCTACGCCTCGGTGTTCTCGGTCTCGGGGATGTCGATCTCGACGTCGACGTCGAGGTCGATGTCGTCGTCGGCGACTGCTGCGGCTTCCACATCCGGCGCCTCGGCCAGGTCGCCCGCGTCGCTGTCCGTCTGGACGTCCGGCCGCACGTCGGCCGCGTCCGTCGTGTCCACGCCCTCGATCGCCTCGTCGGCCGCCTCGCCGACGCCGGCCGCGGCGCGCACGCCGGACAGGTCGATCCCGAGCTCCTCGGCGGCGCGGAGGAGGTCGTCGTCCTCGTCGCGCATCTCCGCGCGCTGGCCCTCCTCGGAGACGACGTTGACGTCGAGCGCCAGCGACTGCATCTCCTTGAGGAGCACCTTGAAGGACTCCGGGATGGACGGCTCGGCGATGTTCTCGCCCTTCACGATGGCCTCGTAGGCCTTCACCCGCCCGACGGTGTCGTCGGACTTGATCGTGAGCATCTCCTGCAGCGTGTAGGCCGCGCCGTAGGCCTCCAGCGCCCAGACCTCCATCTCGCCGAAGCGCTGGCCGCCGAACTGGGCCTTGCCGCCCAGGGGCTGCTGCGTGACGAGCGAGTAGGGGCCCGTGGAGCGGGCGTGGATCTTGTCGTCCACCAGGTGGTGGAGCTTCAGGATGTACATGTAGCCGACGGTCACCTTCTCCTCGAACGGCTCGCCCGTGCGGCCGTTGAAGAGCTGGAACTTGCCGGACGCCCGCGTCCCCTCCGGCTTGGAGAGGTCGATGTCCATCCGGATGCGGCCCTCGTAGTTCTCCTGCCACTTGACGAGGGCGTTGTCCACGTCGGCGACGGACGCGCCGTCGAACACCGGCGTGGCGGTGTAGACCTTCGGCCGGCCCGTCAGGCGGTGCGGGTAGCCCTTGGCCACCTGCATGGCCTCCGTGCCGTCCTCGTACCAGCCCTGGGCGGCGGCCCAGCCGAGGTGGGTCTCCAGGATCTGCCCGACGTTCATGCGCGAGGGCACGCCGAGCGGGTTGAGGATGACGTCCACCGGCGTGCCGTCCTCGAGGAACGGCATGTCGTGCTCGTCGACGATCTTCGAGATGACGCCCTTGTTGCCGTGGCGGCCGGCGAGCTTGTCGCCCTCGGAGATCTTGCGCTTCTTGGCGACGAAGACGCGGACCAGGTCGTTGACGCCCGGCGGCAGGTCGTCGCCGGCCTCGCGGGAGAAGGTCATGACGTCGATGACGACGCCCTCCTCGCCGTGGGGGACCTTCAGCGACGTGTCGCGGACCTCGCGGGCCTTCTCCTTGAAGATCGCGCGGATGAGCTTCTCCTCCGCGGTGAGCTCCGTCTCGCCCTTCGGCGTGACCTTGCCCACGAGCAGGTCGCCCGACTTGACCTCGGCGCCGATGCGGACGATGCCGCGGTCGTCGAGGTTGCGCAGCGACTCCTCCGAGCGGTTCGGGATGTCGCGGGTGATCTCCTCGTCGCCCAGCTTCGTCGTGCGGGCGTCGATCTCGTACTCCTCGATGTGGATCGAGGTGAGCTCGTCGTCCTTGACGAGGCGCTTGGAGAGGATGATCGCGTCCTCGAAGTTGTAGCCCTCCCAGGACATGAAGGCGACCTTCAGGTTCTTGCCCAGCGCCATCTCGCCGTGGTCGGTGGCCGAGCCGTCGGCGAGCACGTCGCCGGCATCCACCACCGCGCCGGCGGTGACCGTCGGCTTCTGGTGGATGAGCGTGCCCTGGTTGGAGCGGCGGTACTTGTCGAGGATGTACTCGTCCTTGGCGCCGTCACCTCCGTGACCCGTCACTTCGATGCGCTCGGCGTCGACGTAGCTGACCGTGCCCGCGTTGCGGACCAGCAGCACGTCGCCGGTGTCGAGCGCCGCGCGGCGTTCCATGCCGGTGCCGACGATCGGGGCGTCGGTCTTCAGCAGCGGGACGGCCTGGCGCTGCATGTTCGAGCCCATCAGCGCGCGGTTGGCGTCGTCGTGCTCGAGGAACGGGATCATCGCCGTCGCGACCGACCAGATCTGCTCGGGCGAGACGTCCATCAGGTCGACGTCGCTCGGGCTGACCGTGACGTACTGGCCCGCGAGCGTCCGGCAGACGGCCTCGTCGCCGAGCAGCCTGCCGTCGTCGTCGACCGGGTGGTTGGCCTGGGCGATCTTGAGCTCTTCCTCCTGCGTGGCGTCGTAGTGGACGACCTCGCCGGTGATGACACCGTCCTTGACGACCCGGTAGGGCGTCGTGACGAAGCCGTGCTCGGAGACCTCGGCGTAGCTCGACAGCGAGCCGATCAGGCCGATGTTCGGCCCCTCCGGCGTCTCGATCGGGCACATGCGGCCGTAGTGGGTCGGGTGCACGTCGCGCACCTCGATCGGCGCGCGCTCACGCGTCAGGCCGCCGGCGCCGAGGGCGCTGAGGCGGCGGCGGTGCGTCAGGCCGGCCAGCGAGTTCGTCTGGTCCATGAACTGGCTGAGCTGCGAGGAGCCGAAGAACTCCTTCTGCGCGGCGACGACCGGCCGGATGTTGATGATCGTCTGCGGCGTGATCGTGTCGGCGTCCTCGGTCGTGAGGCGCTCGCGCACGACGCGCTCCATCCGGTACAGGCCGATCCGGAAGGCCTCCTGGATGAGCTCGCCGACGGTCCGCAGGCGGCGGTTGCCGAAGTGCTCGTACTCGTCGAGGTGCTCGCCGACGGCCTCGCGCGGGTAGGTCTGCGCCTCGGCGGCGTAGTCCTTGATCTCGACCTCGGGCTCCTCGGGCATGCCGAGCAGCCGCGGCAGGGAGACGAGCTCCTTGACGAGGGCGAGGATGTCGTCGTGCGTCAACGTGCGGGTCTCGAGGTCGATGTCGAGGCTCAGGCGCGCGTTGAGCTTGTAGCGCCCGACGCGCGTGAGGTCGTAGCGCTTGGGGTCGAAGAAGAGCTGGTGCAGCAGCGCGCGCGCGTTGTCGACGCTCGGCGGCTCGCCGGGGCGCTGCTTCTTGAAGAGCTCGACGAGCGCGCCCTCCTCGGTCTTCGTCGGCTCGGTGTCGGCCTCGATCGTGTTGCGGATGTAGAGGCTGTTGTCGAAGAGGTTGAGGATCTCCTCGTCGGTCGCGTAGCCCATCGCGCGCAGCAGGACGGTGACCGGCAGCTTGCGCTTGCGGTCGATGCGGACGAAGACCTTGCCCTTCTTGTCGATCTCGAGCTCCAGCCAGGAGCCGCGCGCCGGCATGAGGTTCGCGATGAAGACCTGCTTCTCGCGATCCTTGGCCTCCATGAGGTAGGCGCCGGGCGAACGGACGAGCTGCGTGACGACGACGCGCTCGGTGCCGTTGATGATGAACGTGCCCCGCTCGGTCATCCAGGGGAAGTCGCCCATGAACACCGACTGCTCGCGGATCTCACCGGTCTCGCGGTTGACGAACGCGACGGTGACGGTCAGCGGGCGGGCGTACGTGAGGTCCTTCTCGCGGCACTCCTCGATCGAGGCGACGGGCTCGTCGAAGTGAAACTCGCCGAAGTCGACGGCGAGGTTGCCGGTGTAGTCCTCGATCGGCGAGATGTCCGAGATCGTCTCCCGCAGACCGCCCTTCTCAGGATCGGTCAGCCAGGCGAACGAGCGCCGCTGGATGTCGATGAGGTTGGGGACGTCATGAACACGGTTCAGGCGCGCGAAGCTGCGGCGCGTCCGGGGGGCGTCAACAGGGGGCAAGACGGCGACTCCTCAAGGGGTCGGAGAAGGACAGCATTCGGGGGGCGGCGCCGCGGCCAGAGGCCATCAGGCGCGGACTCGCCAGGATAGCACAGCAAGAAGCGACCCCCTCGGGGGGCTGTCGACTCTCACGGACCCCGCCTCGAAGTTCGCGCTATGTGGGCGCGAAACCCATTCGGGAGGCGGCTGCGACTATCGGTCGACGCACGCAGCGTAGCGCGATTTGGCGCGTGAGACCAGCGAGCACGGGGCTGCGCGCAAAGATCGAGGCGAAGATCGCCGCCGGGCTCGGCGCCGACACCGATTAGCCTCGTCTGCGTGCAGTTCGATCACGTCGCCCAGCAGGTTCCGGACATCGCCGCCGCTCTGGAGTGGTGGTCGGGCGTCGTCCCGGGGGCGCGCGTGCTCTATGCCGACGAGACGTGGGGACTGCTCGAGGCCGGCGGAGCGAAGCTCGCGTTCGTGATGGCCGACGAGCACCCCAACCACCTGGCGTTCAAGGTCTCCGGCGAGGAGCTCGATCGGCTTGCCGGCGTGCACCGGGCGGCGGTCCGCGGGCACCGCGACGGCAGCCGGTCGTTCTACCTCGACGCGCCGGGCGGGCAGGGCGTCGAGGTCATCGCCTATGCCGACGTGGTCGACGAGGGCGTGGAGTAGCAGGGGCTCAGGCGCAAACGTCCAGATGTTGGACATTTCTGGGCAAGTCCCCGTCGGCCCGAGCGTCGCGCGTCACAGAACGCCGAAGGGGCGCCCAGCGGGCGCCCCTCGATAGCAGCCGACAGCAGCAGCGAACGGTCCTACTTGATCTCCACCGTCGCGCCGGCCTCTTCGAGCTCCTGCTTGAGCTTCTCGGCCTCGTCTCTGTCGACGCCCTCGCGCACGGCCTTGGGAGCCTCGTCTACGAGCGCCTTGGCCTCCTTGAGCCCAAGGCTCGTGGCCGCGCGCACGACCTTGATGACCTGGATCTTCTTGTCACCGGCAGCGGTGACGATGACGTCGAAGGCGGTCTGCTCCTCCTCGGGAGCGGCGCCGCCGCCGTCGGCGCCACCGCCGCCGGCCGGGGCTGCCACGGCCGCCGCCTGCGCCGAGACGCCGAACTCCTCTTCGAGGGCCTTGATGCGCTCGCTCAGCTCGAGGACCGAGATGCTCTTGAGCTCGTCGATCCACTCCGTTGTGGACTGGGCCATGGGTTACTCCTTGTCTTCGTCAGTGTCAGATGGGCTGTCGTCCGCCGGCGCCGCCTCTGCTTCGACAGCGGCCTCGGACTCAGGTGTGGGTTCTGCGGCCGCCACCGTCTCCAGATCGGCGTCCTCCTCGGGCGCAGCGGCCGCGGCGGCGGCCTCGGACTCGACAGGTGCGTCGGCCTCGGCCTGCGCGGCAGCCACCGTCGCGAGATCGGCGTCCTCCTCGGGCGCCGCGGCGGCAGCGGCGGCAGCGGCGGCCGCGGGGGCGGCGCTCGTCGGCGCGTCCCCGGCCGGGATCTCGCCCGCCTCCTTCTTCTCGGCGACCTGGCTGAGCTGGCGCGCCAGTCCGCTGATGAGGTTCGACAGGCTCGTCACGAGACCGGTCAGCGGCGACGCGACGATGTTCACGAACTGCGCGTTGAGGACGTCGCGCGACGGAAGGCGCGCGATCGCGGTCATCTGCTCCGGCGCGAGCGCCTCGCCGTTGAGCATGCCGCCCTTGAACGGCAGCAGCCCCGTCGTGCGGGCGTAGTCGGCGACCGCCTTGGCGGCCGTCGCGGCGTCGCCGCGGACGAACGTCAGCGCCGTCGGGCCTTCCAGGACGGCTTTCAGCGCCTCCGCCCCGGCCTGATCGGCGGCGCGGATCGTCAGCGTGTTCTTGACCACGCGCAGCGACGCGTCCGCGTCGCGCAGCTTCGTGCGCAGCTCGGCGGCCTGCACGACGCTGATTCCGCGGTAGTCGACCGCGAAGACCGCTTCGGACTCTTGGATCTGCGCGCTGATCTCGTCGATCACCGCGGACTTCTGCTCTCGGTTCATCTGCCTCCTCGCCGGGACTTCTGCCTGACGCTGTGCGTCAGCGGCGGCCCGGGGTCTGCGGTGGCCTCAGAGATGGACGCTCACGCGGCTGGTGCCGGAGCGGCCTCCTCGAGGATGTCGCGGGTGCGGGACGGGTCGACCTTCACGCCGGGGCCCATCGTCGAAGCCATCGTGATGGTGCGCAGGTAGCGCCCCTTGGCGGCGGACGGCTTGGCCCGGATCAGCTCGTCGATGACGGCGGCGTAGTTTTCGAGCAGCTGGCGCTCGGAGAAATCCTTCTTGCCGATCGGCAGGTGCACGATCGCGGTGCGGTCGGTGCGGTACTCGATCTTGCCGGCCTTGGCCTCCTGGACGGCGCGGCCGACGTCCATCGTCACCGTCCCGACCTTCGGGTTGGGCATCTTGCCCTGCGGGCCGAGCACGCGACCGAGGCGTCCGACGACGGGCATCAGGTCGGGCGTCGCGATCGCCACGTCGAACTCGGTGAAGCCCTCCTCGACGCGCTTGGCGAGGTCCTCGGCCCCGACGACGTCGGCGCCGGCCTCCTCGGCCTCGCGCGCCTTGTCGCCCTGGGCGAAGACGGCGATCGTGACCTCCTTGCCGAGGCCGTTGGGCAGCGCGATCGTGCCGCGCAGCTGCTCGTCGGCGTGGCGCACGTTCAGGCCCGTGCGGACGTGGACCTCGACGGTCTCGTTGAACCTCGGCCCCGGCAGCGACTTGATGAGCTGCACGGCCTGTGCCGGCGTCATCTCGCGCTCGCGATCGACCTGCGAACGGGCCTCCAGAAAGGTCTTCCCGTGCTTAGACAACGTCGACTCCCATGCTCCGCGCCGTTCCGGCGATGATCTTCGACGCCTGTTCGAGGTCGTTGGCGTTGAGGTCGTCGAGCTTGCGCTCGGCGATGTCGCGCAGCTGCGCCTGGGTGATCGTGCCGACCTTGACGCGGTGCGGCTCGCCCGACCCCTTGTCGAGGTTGATCGCCTGCTTGATGAGCACGGCGGCCGGCGGCGTCTTCGTGACGAACGTGAACGAGCGATCCTCGTAGACCGTGATGACGACCGGGATCGTCGTGCCGAGGTCGCCCTGGGTCTGGGCGTTGAACGCCTTGCAGAACTCCATGATGTTGATGCCGTGCTGGCCCAGGGCGGGACCGACCGGCGGCGCCGGGCTGGCCTGGCCACCGGTGGCCTGCAGCTTGATCTGGGTGAGGACTTTCTTGGCCATCTACTGGATACCTCCGCAAGGCGTTCGGCTTTGCGTTCTGGTTGAGACTAGATCCATCCGGGCTCTAGACCTTCTTCACTTGATCGAATCCGACCTCGACCGGCGTCTCGCGACCGAAGATTGACACAAGCACCTTGAGGCGAGACGCGTCCTCGTTCATCTCCGAGATCTCGCCGGAGAAGTCCGACAGCGGCCCGGAGATGACCTTGACGCTCTCGCCGATCGAGAACGTCGCCTTCTTGCGCTCGCGCACCGCGACCTCGCGATGCAGCAACCGATCGACCTCGGCCTGTGTGAGCGGAACCGGCTCGTTGGACGCGCCGACGAAGCCCGTGACGCCGGGCGTGCCCTTGACCAGGCCCCAGGAATCCTCGTTGAGCTCCATGTTGACGAGCACGTAGCCGGGCATCGTGCGCTTCTCGACCGTGACCTTCTGGTTGTCCTTCATCTCGGACACGGACTCGGTCGGCACGACGACCTGGCGGACGTTGCGCTTCTGGTTCAAGGAGACGACACGGTGCTCGAGGTTCTGCTTGACCTTGTTCTCGTGGCCTGAATAGGTGTTGACGACGTACCAGCGAAACATGGGTGCTTTCGACGTTCGGAGTTAGAGGATGAGGTCGACGATCTGCTGAGCTACGACGTCGGCGAGGCCCAGAAAGGCACCCGCGACGACGACGAAGCCCAGGACGACGGCCGTGGCCTGGCCAACCTGGCGGCGGTTGGGCCAGTCGACGCGCTTGAGCTCGGCCACACACGCGCGAAAGAAGTTGAGCAGGCGCGAGCCGCCTCTGTGCGGCGGCGCTGCAGCGCCGGGAGACAGTTCACCCGCGCCCTTGCCGAGGCGCTCGTCCTCGACCGCACCGGCGTCGAAGTCGTCTTCGAGCGCGACGGAGTCGGAGTCGGAGTCGGAGTCGGAGCGATCGGGCTCGGGGTCGGGGTCGGCCGGAACGCCGGCTGCTCCGGCGACGATCGCAGCCTCGACCTCCTCGACCTCGCCGGAGGCGTGGTCGAGTGACCCCGGGACGTTCTCCCGGTGGAGCTTCTGCTTGCGATCTTTCGCTCGCTGGCGGTTTCGGGCCATGAGATGCGGTGGGTCCTGAGCGCTACCGGGTCTCCCGGTGGCTCGTGTGCTGCTTGCACCACTTGCAGTACTTGCGCAGGGTGATCCGCTCGGGATTGTTGCGCTTGGACTTGTTGGACTGGTAGTTGCGCCGCTTGCAGACCTCGCAGGCGAGGGTCACAGCGATGCGCACGTCTCCGCGGGCCATGCGGTAGCTCCGTGACGGCGAGAGGACAGAAAAACGACCTGCTGGCGCAGGTCTTGCCGAGCAGGATAGCGCGCGCTCGATCGCCGCTGCGACTCGCGCGCGCTCACGCGCGCGCGCCACCGAGACGGCAGGCGGTACGCAGCTGAGCGCCGGGCGGATCGCCAGGACACGCGGCCGGAACTTGCGGACGCGGGTACTAGGACGTGCGCACGACGCGGAAGCTCTTCGCGGCGGAGGCGACGGTCGCTCCCGCGGCGTCGACGCCGACGACCTTCCAGCGGTGCTTGCCGGTGCGGCTGACGCGCTTGCGCAGCATCGAGCGCTCGCCCTTGGCGACCGTCGCGACTGCGCGGCCGTCGAGCAGCACGCGCCATCTCGTGACGCCGGCGTCGCCGCTGGCGCGCCAGCGCACGGTCGCGGCCCGGCCGGCGCGGATGCGCGCCTTGGCGAGCACCTTCACCTTGGCCGCCGCCGCGGCCGCGTCGGCCGGTCCTGCGGCGGCGGTCGCGCGCCACATCGAGCCCGGCAGCACACGGTGCATCGCCGCGCCGACGTCCAGGCTGCCCGAGCCGAGCAGGCCGGCGAGCAGCCCCGAGCGCGGTGCGCTGGCCAGCAGCGCGTCGCGCAGCGCGGACTGCGAGAGATCCGGGCGCGCGGCGCTGAGCAGCGCCAGCGACCCGGCGACGAAGGGGGCCGCCATCGAGGTGCCGCGCCGCAGCTCGTAGCTCGAGCCGCGCGCGGTCGACAGGATCGTTGCGCCCGGCGCGGCGATGTCGACCGAGTTCAGCCCGCGGTTGGCGATCGACAGGAGGCTGCCGGACTGCTCTGTCGCGGTGACGCTGAGCACCGCCGGCAGCGTCGACGATGCCGGGTAGGACGGCGTCAGGTCGAGGTTGCGGGAGTTGTTGCCGGCGGAGGTGACGACGGTCGCGCCGTTGTCGCTGGCGTAGCGCAGCGCGTCGTCGAGATCGGGGCTCGTGCCGTCGCCGTTGAGCGAGATGTTGAGGATGCGCGCGCCCTCGCCGACGGCATAGCGGATACCACGCGCCAGCAGCGAGGAGTTGCCGACGCGGTTTGCGTCGAGCACCTTGACGGACATGATCCGCGCGGCCGGTGCGATGCCGGAGCCGCCGACGCCGTTGCTGCCCGGCGCCGCGACGATCCCGGCCACATGCGTGCCGTGACCCTCGTCGTCGCCGGCGCTCGCGCCCGGCGAGATGATGTTCGCGCCGTGGACGTCGTCGACGTAGCCGTTGCGGTCGTCGTCGATGCCGTTGCCGGCGACCTCGCCGGGATTGCTCCAGAGGTTGGCGGCGAGATCGGGATGATCCAGCTGCACGCCGCTGTCGAGGATCGCGACGACGACGCCGTCGCCGCGCGACTGCGTCCAGGCCTCAGCCGCGCCGGTCGCGGTCGGGGTGCTCAGCGCCCACTGCTCGGCAAGCAGCGGGTCGCCGGCGGCCTGGGCGGGCGTGGCGGCGGCGCCGAGCGCAAGCGCGGCGAGAAGAGCGGTGAGCGCGGGTGTGGGGCGGCGGGGCACATGGCCTGTGTCGGACCGTGGACGTCTGTGCGTTCAGCGGCTGGGGCCAGAAGTGGACGCACGACCGACTCCGCGTTTTCGAACGGATCGGACGGATGTTCTATGACCCGAGTACTCATTCGGTCCCCCATCCCGCTTCGCGCCAAGCGACGAGGTCGATCTCGACGAGCGCGCCGGCGGCGAGGCCGTGCACGCCGACGCAGGTGCGGCTCGGCAGCCGCTCGGGGAACCAGAGCTCGTAGGCGGCGTTGAACGCCGCGTAGTCATCCCAGTCGGTGAGGTAGGCGCGCGCCGCGACGACGTCGCGCCGCAGGTCGCCGCCGGCGAGCTCGAGCACGCGCGCGAGGTTGCGCATGACCTGGTCTGTCTGCTGCGCGATCGCTCCCGGCACGAGCCTGCCGTCGAGGTCGGTCGGCATCTGGCCGGTGACGTACAGGGTCGCGCCCGCCGCGGTCGCGTGCGCGAAGGGCGCGACGGACGGCGGCACGCCGTCGGCGGGGGTGAAGGTGAACGCGCGGATCGTCATGTCGTCGCCGCGAGCGCGCGAGGCAGCGCTTGCCGACGCGGGCGTCGTACCCGTTGGCGTCCGCGCCAGGCGGTTGGCGCTCAGCGATCTGCGGCGCCGGCCAGCCAGCCGCGCCGCACGAGCTCGCCGAGGAGGCGGTCGTACTGCTCGTCGAGGTGCGCGCGCAGCGACGCGCGCGGCTCTACGACGGCGCGCGTGCGCGACATCCGCCGCGCGGCGCCGGCGAGGAGCTCGCCGGCCGTCGCGGCCGCCGCGAGGATCGCCATGCCGAAGGCCGACTCGCTCTGCTCGGGCAGGCGCGCGGGGCGCCCGAGCGCATCGGCGCGCAGCTGACACCACGCGCGGTTGCGCGTCGCTCCGCCGGTCAGGCTGAGCTCGCCGTCGACGGGCGCGCCGAGCCCCGCGAGCTGCTCGAAGCACAGCCGCTCGACGAGCGCGACGCCCTGCATCAGCGCGGCGGCGTGCTCGCCGTCGCCGGCCGGCGTGCCGAGCACGAAGGCGCGCGCGTCGGCGGCGGCGAACGGAAAGCGCTCGCCGCGCGAGACGAGCGGATAGGCGAGCACGCTCGTGCGCTCGTGCTCGGCGGCGCGGCGGCCGAGCTCGTCGAGGTCGTGCTTGGGGAACGTCGCCGGCAGGACGCCGGCTCCGCTGCTCGACGCGCCGCCCGGCAGCCAGTCGCCGTCGGGCGAGCGGTGCGAGTAGACGCCGCGGGCGCGATCGTCGATGCGCTGCGGCGCGCAGCCCTTGAGCACGAGCGTCGTGCCGAGCACCGAGTTGCAGTCGCCCGGCCGCAGCGCGCCCGCCGCGATCTGCGCCGCGCAGCCGTCGGTCATTCCGGCGATCACGGCGGCGCCGCGCGGCAGCCCGGTCTCCGCTGCGGCCCGCGCGCAGACCTCGCCCAGCCGCGTCCCCGGGGCGACGACGTCGGGCAGCAGTTCGCGCAGATCGGCGTCACCGGGATCGGCGAAGCACGCGCGCTGCGCGTCGTAGCCGGTCTTCAGCGCGTGGCTTGCGTCCGACGCCACGGCGTGCCCGACGAGCCGGCGCGTGACGACGTCGGGCTGGTGGGCAGCGCGCACGCCCGGGCGGGTCGCAGCGCGCTCGCGCTCGAGCAGCCAGTGCAGCTTGGGCAGCGCCCACGACGTCGCCATCCCGAGGCGGCGCGCCTGCACCGCGGCGCGGCCGTCGTCGTACATGAGCCCCTCCGTGACCGGCTCGCCGTCGCGATCCACGAGCACGATCGTGCCCGACGTGCCGCACGTGGCCAGCGCGCGCACGCGCTCGGCGGCGACGCCGGCGAGGGCGTCGCGGCAGGCGGCGGCGGCGGCGTGCCACCAGCCCCGCGGCGACTGCTCGTGGGCGTCGCCGTCGCGGCGGCTGCGCAGCGGCGCCGCGCCGCGACCGGCGACCGTCGCGTCGGCGCCGACCACGAGCACGCGCGCGCTCTGCGTGCCGAGATCGATGCCGACGAAGAGGTCGCCGTCGCCGCTCACAGCCGCTGCGGACCGAGCGGCTCCAGCGGCCGATCGTCGTCGGACGCGCTCGGCGCGAGCTGCAGCTGCCACCACGACACGTCGCGCCAGGCGCCGGCCTTCCAGCCGATGTCGCGATACGTGCCGACGTGCGCGAAGCCCAGCGCGCGGTGCAGGCCGATGCTCGCGTCGTTGGGCAGCGTGATCCCGGCGCAGGCGCTGCGCAACCCCTGGCGGCGCAGCAGCCCGAGCAGCGTCTCGTACAGGCGGCGGCCGGCGCCGCGGCCCTGCCACGCGGGATCGACGTAGACCGCGACGTCGGCGGCCCAGCGGTAGCCCGAGCGGGGGTGGTGCTGCGACGCGTAGGCGTAGCCCGCGACGCGGCGGTCGTCCTCGAGCACGAGCCACGGATAGCGCCTGCTCGTCTCGTCGATGCGGGCGGCGAACTGCTGCGCCGTCGGCGCGATCTCCTCGAAGGAGACGCCGCTGCCGACGACGTACGGCGCGTAGATCGCCGCGCACGCGGCGCCGTCGCGCTCGGGTTCGGCATGGCGGACGAGCATGCCCCCCATGATGGCGCGACGGCGCGTTCGGCAGCGCCCTGTGTGACTACCCCGCGACGTTGATCGTCCGCGCGCGGCTGAAGCCGTTGATGTGATCGCCGTCGCCGGAGACCTTGACGCGGTAGACGCCGTCACGCACCCGCACGCGGCGACTGTAGGTCGAGCGCGCGTCGCCGGCGTCGCGCAGCGTCGTGCGCGCGACGGTGACGAAGCGGCCGGTCGACGAGCGCTTCTGGATCAAGGCGGAACGGCCGTCATGGGCCGGGTAGACCGAGCCGGAGAAGGTCACGAGCCTGCCGCGCGCGGGGGTGCTGTCGGACAGCTTGATGCCGACGAGCATGCGCACCAGAACGAGCTTCGGGGCGCTTGTGACCGGCGGCGACGCCTGCGCGATCGCGCGGTACTGCGTGTTCACCAGCGGCTTGAGCGCGAAGGTGTACTTGCCGCTGGCGTCCGTCGTCGCCGTCGCGCCGGTCGGCTTGTAGCTGTCGCCGTAGGGCCGCGTCGTGTCCGCTTCGAGACGGACCGTCACGCCGCCGGTGCTGGCGCCGCTCACGCGGCCGCTGAGCGTGGTCGCGCCGGAGTACACGATCGTCGTCGGATCGGCCGCCAGCGTGATGGCGGCGTCCTTGGGCTTGTTGGGCGAGTTGTTCTGCGCCGCGGCGGCCGGCACGAAGGCGAGCGCAAGGCCGGCGACGGCGTAGGTCAGGTGTCGTCCGTGCATGATGAATCTCCAAAAACCTCAGGGCAACGACGTCATGTCGCCGCAGATGTACGTACGTACGTTCTGCCCATACACGGCGACCTCTGGATGCGCTCTCACACGAGTCTCACCTTCTGTCGGGCGATTGCCCGATCGTCTGGCCGCCGCCGTGACGGGGTAGGCGAAGGCGCGTGAAGAGCGCGCTGATCGTCATCGACATGCTCAACGAGTACGACCACGAGGACGCCGGGGTGCTCGTCGACGCGGTCCGCGAGGCGCTGCCGGCGATGCGCCGCCTCGTCGAGCGCGCGCACGACGAGGGCACGCCGGTCGTCTACGTCAACGACAACTACGGCGACTGGTCAGCCGGCCGGCCGGAGCTCGTCGAGCGCGCCGTCGGCGGCTCTGCCCGCGATCTCGTCGAGCCGATCGCGCCTGCCGAGGGCACGTGGTTCATCGCCAAGGCGCGGCATTCGATCTTCTACGAGACCCAGTTGGAGTACCTGCTGCGCGAACAGGAGGTCGACCGGCTCGTGCTCGTCGGCCAGGTCACCGAGCAGTGCATCCTGTACTCGGCGCTGGACGCCCACGTGCGCCACTTCTCGGTCGCGGTGCCGCGCGACGCGGTCGCGGGCATCCACGCCGACATGGCCGATTGCGCGCTGCGGATGATGGAGCGCAACATGGGCGCGGACATCGTCGACGCCGACGACTGCCGGCTGTAGGAGCAACGCAGCCTCGCGGCACCGACTCGGGCGAAACCGGCCGAAATGGGTAACGCCCCCTACGAGGTACCACGAAGCCGGATCCGCCGGCCCAACCCGAGGTGACTTACATGCCCCAGTTCATGCTTCTGATCTACGGCGATCCCGCCAACGCGCCGGACCCCGAGCAGCAGGAGGAGCAGTACGCGGAGTGGCTGAACTACACGAACTCGCTGGTGGCCACCGGCTCGCTGGTCTCCGGTGCTCCGCTGGAGGGTGTCGAGGCGGCGACCACCGTGCGCGTGCGCGGCGGCGACACGCAGATCAGCCAGGGCCCGGCGCTCGACTCGCAGGAGATCCTCGGCGGCTACTACCTCGTCGAGGTCGCCGACCTCGACTCCGCGGTCGCGCTGGCGGAGCGGATGCCGAACATCGAGTACGGCTCCGTCGAGGTCCGTCCGGTCGTCGTCTTTCCCGACGCGGGCGCCCCCTGATCCGGCGCGGCGCGGCGCGGCGCCGGTGGCGCCGGGCCGGCGCTCCCGCCCGTGACCTCGGCGTGCCGCGCCGGCGAGTCGCTGGCACGGCGCCTGGCGCCGCGGTGTCGCTCGCAGCGACAGACGCGCTAGCGTGCCGCCCGTGCCCGACCCCCTCTTTCGCCTCGCCTGCGCGCCCACCGTGCTCGACTCCGCACCCGGCGACTGGGTGGCGACGATGCTCGAGGAGGGCGAGCTCGCACTGCTCGCCGACGACGGCGGCATGGATGCCGTCACCGCCCTCGCCCATGCGCTGGATCTCGTCGTCGTGCCGGTGCTGCGTGCCGAGCAGACGCCCGAGCAGCAGGAGGCGACCGTGATCGCCTACGCCGAGGCCAAGCCGCTGGTGTGGATCGCGCCGTCGTTCAGCGAGAACGCGACGCAGTGGGCGCACAAGCGCGGCCCGATGACGCTGCTGATCGAGGCCGGCGGGCCGCTGGCTGCGGATGAGCGCAAGCGGGTCGAGCGCTTTGCGGTGATCCTGGGGCGCCAGGCGGAGTGACCGGCCGCTCCGAGCCGGGCTCAGCCGGCGGCGCGCGGGGCGGGGATGTCGACCTTCAGGCGCTTGAGCATGCGGTCGATCCGGTGGGCGACCTCGGTCGTGTCGATGCCCAGTGCCGCCGCCATGTCGCTGACCGACGTGTCCTCGAGCGTCATCCCCAGGATCGGCAGCTCGTCGGGGGCGAGCTCAGCGGAGGCCGCGTCGAGCAGCTCGCGGGAGATCGGCGGCAGAACGCGCTCGCCGCGCGCGACGCGGCGGATCGCGTCGTACAGCTCGTTGGCCGGAGCCGCCTTGCTGACGAGCCCGTCGACGCCGGCCAGCCGCGCCGGGATCATCAGCGACGCGTCGGCGTAGGCCGAGTACAGCAGCACGGCCGGGGCCGCCAGCTGGCGCTTGATGCGCCGGCAGAGAATCAGGCCGTCGTCGCCCGGCAGGTGGTAGTCGAGCACGACGACGTCGGGCTTCGTGCGGTTGAGCATCGGCCACAGGTCACTCACGGACGCGGCCGCGTTCAGCGGCACGAGGCCGGGCTCGGCGCGCAGGACAGCGCTCAGCCCGGCGCGCATCGCCGGATGGTCGTCGACGATCAGGATGCGGATCACGGCTGCGAGGTCCTTTCGTCTGGTTGCGTGGAGAACGTCAGCGACACGCGGGTGCCGCGCCCGTCGCGTCCGGGGCCGAACGACAGGTCCGCCCCGATCGTGTCGGCTCGGGCACGCATCGAGCGCAGGCCGTTGGAGCCGGGGCGGCGGATCGCCGGCAGGCCCTTGCCGTCGTCGCAGACCTCGACCGTCGCGGTGGACCCGTTGCGCGCCAGCGCGACGTCGACGTGGCGCGCGCCGCTGTGGCGAACGGCGTTGGTCAGCGCCTCGGCGCCGATCCGGTAGACGTGCGCGGCGACGTGCGCGGGCAGTTCGCCGACGCTGCCGCGCACCGTGATCTGCGCCTCACTGGCGGGCACGAGCTGGGCGGCGCGCTCGTCGAGCAGGCGCTCCACCGAGCGCCCCTCCAGCGGCATGCGCAGCTCGGCGACGCTCGTGTCCATGTCGGCGCCGGCCGCGCGCATCTCGCTGAGGGCATGCGCGACGAGCTGTTCCTGCGGGCCCTCGACCTGGTTCTGCAGCGCGCTGAGCACGAGGTGCGCTGCGTGCACGCGCTGCTTGGCGGAGTCGTGCAACTCCCACGCGATCCGCTGGCGCTCGCTCTCGA
The DNA here is from genome assembly GCA_902806175.1 of uncultured Solirubrobacteraceae bacterium. Lineage (GTDB taxonomy): Bacteria > Actinomycetota > Thermoleophilia > Solirubrobacterales > Solirubrobacteraceae > CADCVQ01. Next base: position 8,628 of record CADCVQ010000082.1, on the reverse strand, counting down.
CGGCCAGTCGCTCTGACCGCAGCCGCTCTCCGCGCAGGCGCTCGAGCACGTCGGTCGCATAGGCGAGCGCGAGCACGACGACGAGCGGGACCATGAGGTGGGTCGCGATCGTCTCCAGGCGGACCGCGCTCTCCAGCGTCTCGGCATCAAGCGACGTGTAGACGGCGATCGCGAAGTACGCCAGCGCGAAGGCCATCCCCCACGCCAGCGCGCCCCGAAACGACAGGCCCGTCGACGGCAGGATGAGCGCCGTCAGCATGAGCACGTAGAACGGGCTGCGCCAATCCTCCGAGGCGGCGACCAGCGCGAGCGCGGCGAAGCAGTCGACGAACCACGCGCTCGGTGAGAGCTGCAGTCGCGGGACGTAGGCGAATGCGCCGAGGCTCGCCACGGTGAACGCGACGGCGCCGAGGATCAGCAGTGGATCGTGGTCGGTGACGCGGTGCACCGCCGTCAGCAGGACCCCGACCCCCGCGGCCAGCAGCCGCGTCATGAGCAGCAGCGCCATCCAGCGCGAGGTCACCGCACCTCCGACGAGGGCGCCGCGATGCCTCGGTCGATCGTCGCGGTCGCTGACGCGCACGCGCCGCGCCGGCTTGGCTCGGCTGTCTGCGCTCAGACCCATGTCGTCCTCGTGCGGATGTCTGGAGGATATGCGCGATCTCGCGACCGTTCTGGGGACTACAGTCGCCTGCGTGGACACGCACGACGGCGAGGCTGCCGCGCCGCGGTCGTTCTGGCGCCGCGCGCGGCTGATGCTCACGGCGGTCGTGCTGCTGGCCGCGGGCGCCGCGACAGCGGTCGCGCTGCTGCCGGACGCGGAGGCTCCCCCCGCCGACGACGCGTTCTATGACGCGCCTGACCCGCTGCCGGCCGGGCCGCCGGGCGCCATCCTGCGCAGCGAGACGATCGCCGATCCGCCGCCCGGCGCGAGCGCCTACCGGATCCTGTACCGCTCGCGCGGACACAGCGGCCGCGCGGCCGCACTGAGCGCGCTGCTGTTCGTGCCGAGCCGTCCCGCGCCCTCCGACGGGCGCAACGTCGTGGCGCTGGCGCACGGGACCGTCGGCGTCGCGCGTCGCTGCGCCGTCTCCCGCGGGCGCGCGTTCTTCGACGACGTCGACGGCCTCGCGCGCTTCGTCCGCGCCGGCTACGCGGTCGTCGTGCCCGACCTGGAGGGGCTCGGCACGCAAGGCGCCCATCCCTACCTCATCGGCGATGCGAACGCGCGCGCGATGCTCGACGCCGTCCGCGCGGCGCAGCGCCTGGAGGCCGCGCAAGCCAGCGAGCGCTTCGTCGCCTGGGGCGTCGGGCAGGGCGGCCACACGGCGCTGTTCACCGCGCAGCAGGCCGCCTCCTACGCGCCCGAGCTCGAGCTTGCGGGCGTCGCCGCGGCCGCGCCGATGGCGAACCTCGGCCGGCTGCTCGACAGCGTCGCGGGTACGCCGGGCGGCGACGTCATGGCGGCCTACATGCTGTCGACCTGGAGCCGCGTGTACCCGCGGCTGCGCCTCGACGAGGTCGTCACCGCGCCCGCGCGCGAGACCGTCGAGCAGGTGTCCGAGCTGTGCGTGGCGATCGACCACGAGCGCATCGGGCCCGTCCTCGGCGAGCGCGACGTGAGGCTCGCGTACCGCACGACGGCCCCGTGGAACAGCGAGCCGTGGAAAGAGCTGCTGGCGCGCAACTCGCCCGGCGCGAAGACGATCACGGTGCCGGTGATCATCACGCAGGGAGCCGACGACGTGTTCGTGTGGCCGGCCGCGACCGCGCGCTTCGTGCGCTACCTCTGCGGCCTCGGCACGACGGTCCAGTACCGTCCGTCGCGGGGCGTCGCGCACAGCGACGTCGGCGAGAAGACGGCGCCCTACGTCTCCCGGTGGATCGCGGGGCGCTTCGCCGGTGAGCCGGCGCGCTCGACCTGCTGAAGGCCGCGAGGCGCGGGCGGGGTGTGTCGAACGACCGTCGCCCGACAACGGAGATTCGACACACCCTCAGTGCCGCGGGCGCCACTCGAGGATCGCCGCCGCGGCCGTGCGCAGCGGCGATCTGAGCGCGCCCTTGCGCCCGAGCAGCCACGCCCCCAGCAGCTCCTCGAGCTCGCGCCGCACCGCGGCGGTGTCCGTCAGCAGCAGCGCGTCGCGGTAGTGCTCGACGGCGTCCGCGATCGACTCGAAGCGGCGGTCGTTCGGGATCTCCACGACCTTCGCCGTCGGCTCGATGCCGAGCTCGCGCAGCACCGCGAGCGCATCGAGGTACGTCGGCGCGGGCGCACGCGGGACATCGTGGAAGTGTCGCCACAGCGGATCGAGCACCGCGTCCGCCGAGAACGCGCCGAGGTACAGCAGCACGCGCCGGCGCGCGCTCGCGTCGAGCTTCTCGAGAAACGGACCGGCGTGCGGCACGAGCGCGAGCACGAACGACGAGAACGCCACGTCGGCGCGCGACACGTCGGCGTCCTCCCACGTCGCCTGCACCGTCGCGACGTTCGCGACCTGCAGCTGCTCGGCCTGGCTTCGCAGGACGGCGAGCATCGCCGCGCTCGGCTCGACGGCCGTGACCTGCCCGACGCCGGACGCCAGTGCGAGCGCGTAGCGCCCGGTGCCCGCGCCGACGTCGATCGCGCTGCTCGAAGCGTCCGTCACGCGACGCAACCGGCGCAGGAACGGGTCCTTGCCGGCGTCGGTGATGCGCGTGTGCTTGGCGTAGCGCTCGGCGCGGCCGCCGTCCCAGAAGGACCCGCTCAAGGAGCCCGCGCGCGGAGACAGGCAGTCGAGCTCCGCCAGGCGGCCGGTCACGAGCCGGCGCCAGCGCGCCGCGGCAGTGCTGTCGTCGCGCGCGGACAAGGCCGCTGCATCCTTGCAGCCGCCGTCGTGGCAGGGGCGCGGCCGCTGCGTTCAGCGCTAGTGGGCGCGTCCGGAAGTTGTGCGAGGTTTTGCGGGATGCCCGGCCGTGATCTGACGGTCAACGGTGTCCCGCCTTCGTGCTGGTGGCACGGGGGCGGGCGCCGGCGGACGTCAGGCGCGGATCGGGCGCCCGGAAAACCCGCAGAACTTGCGGACGCGTCCACTAGCCTCAGGGCGAGGATGGCGACGCAGCCGGTACCCCAGAACCTCGATCCCGCGGCGCTCATCGCGGCCGCGCCCGACGACGAGTTCGCGCTCGTCGAGCTGCGCCTGGACTGGCCCCACGACCTCGACGTCCACCCCGCGCACACGCAGCTGTGGCTGCGCTGCTTCGTCATCACCCAGGACCCGCTGGGCTGGATCCCCGACCGCGGCGACGCGTGGACGGCGGTGACGCTCGACGACGAGGTGCTCGAGGTCGACCTGTATCTCACGCTCGAGCTCGTGCGGCGCACGCTGGAGGAGACCGAGGGGGACCTCGCCGCGGCCGTCGGCCGCTACGCGACGACGGTGCTGGCGGCTGCGCTCGCGCGCGAGGAGGAGCTCGTGCAGGGCGACTATCCGCGGCGCGCGGTGCGCCGCGAGGTGCCGCGCCTGCTGCAGGACGTCGACGGCGACCACAGCGCCTTCGGCGTCCCCTCGATCCAGGCCAAGCGCTCGTGGAGCAAGGTCGGCCTCGGCGCGCTGACCGACCTCGTCCAGCACGCCTTCGGCGAGGTCGACCTCGACCGCTCGAACGTGACGCTGGACCCCGTCGAGCCGGTCGACGAGGGCTGCCCGGCCTGCGACGGTCGGACGTTCGGCTATCCGGCGAGCCTCGAGGACGCCAAGCCGGCGATGTGCGAGCAGCACCGGGCCGCCGCGGTGGCCGTCAACACCGCGCGGCTGCTGCGTGCACGGGAGTCAAACCCCGCCGGCTGGCGCGCCGTCGACAAGGCGGTCATGCGCGTCAACAAGGCGCCGGAGCCGTACTACGCGCCGCAACCGCCGCGCCTCGTCGCGGGGACGCCGGCGCGCAACGAGCCCTGCCCGTGCGGCAGCGGCAAGAAGTACAAGCGCTGCCACGGCGCCTGACGGCGGCCGCAAACGGCGAGCGGCGCTAGTGGACCCGTCCACTAGCCTCGCCTGAGTGCGTCGCATCGCGACCGTCCTGTTCGCCATCTGCGCCGTCGCCGCGGTGACCGCCGCGGTCGCGCGCGAGCGCCCGGACGACCCCCTCTTCTGGCGCGTGTCGGCGCCGCAGGACGTGGACGCGCTGCCGGCGCCCGATGCTCGCATTCCGCGCGAGGCAGGGCCGCTCGCCGAGGCGCTGGCGGCAACGACGCGGCAGCTGCGCGCCGCCGTGCAGCGCTGGGGCGGCGCCGCCCGCGTGCCGCGCGACGTGACCTACCTGGCGCTGCATCACCAGCGCATGCTGCGCGTGATGGCCAACCACCGCGAGCTTGGCGACGCCACGCTGCAGCGCCTCCCGCGCGACGTGCGCGGCGAGGCGCGCGACACCGTCCGCGCGCGGCGCCACCTTGCGCAGATCCCGCGCTCCCCGGGGCGCCTGCCGCGCCTGCGCGTGGCCGGCGCGGCGCCCGCCGCCGAGCTGCGCCGCCACTACGACGCCGCGCAGAAGCGCTTCGGCGTGCACTGGTCGGTGCTCGCGTCGATCAACTTCGTCGAGTCGGCCTTCGGGCGCGTGCGCAGCGCCAGCGAGGCGGGTGCCCGCGGGCCGATGCAGTTCCTGCCGGCGACGTGGCGCGAGTACGGCATGGGCGGCGACATCGACGACCCGCGCGACGCGATCCTCGCCGCCGCCAACTACCTCGAGCGCTCGGGTGCGCGCCGCGACCTCGACGGCGCGCTGTTTGCCTACAACCACTCGACGTCGTACGTGCGGGCGATCCGCCGGTTCGCCGCCCGGATGCGCGGCGACGAGCGCGCATACCTCACCTACTACGCGTGGCAGGTGTACGTCCGCACCGCGAGCGGTACGCGGCGGCTCACCGGCCCGCGGTGACGGCGGGGCCCGTCCGGGTATCCGGTCGCCATGGAACACCGCAACGATGCGCCATTGGCCGACGAGCCCCAAGCGGGCGCGGTCCCCAACGACCAGCCGGTGGGGGGCGGCCCGGCGGGGCCCGAGGATCCCGGGCCGGCGTCTGACGTCGAGGTCCGCGACGACGACGACCAGGACGAGGACGAGAACGGATAGCGCCGCTGAGCGTCAGCCGGCCGGGCGGACAGAGGGGCGCGCGCTGTCCTGCTCGCGCAGGCGCCCGAGCACGACGATCGTCGTCCGCAGTTGCGCGAGGTAGGCCCGGCACGCCGCGCACGTGTCGAGGTGCGCCCCGACGCGCTCGCTCTGCGCCGCCGGCAGCGCGTCCTCGAGGCGGTCCGACAGCAGCTCGACGAGCTCGCGGCACGCCAGCCGCGGCGCGCGCAGCTCGCGTGCCGCACGTGGTCGAGGTCCCATGACGGGTGGTCTGTGCGCGTGGCACGGCGTTACGCGCAGCTCGCGGCGCCGCGGCGCAGCGCATCGCAGGCGTCGACCGCCATCCGGCGCACGATCTCTGCGGCCGGCAGCACCTCGCCGATCAGACCCGCCGTCTGGCCGGCAAAGGGCGTCAGCGCCTCGGGCGTGCCCGCGCGAGCGGAGTGCATGATCTCGCCGCGCAGGCGCTTCGCCTGCGCGGCGGCCTCGTCGAAGCGGCCGTACCACTCGTCGACGAACGGCGTGCGGATGACGCGCGGCACGACGTCGTAGCCGCTCGCCGGGAGGATCGCGCCCCACGTCTCGAAGCGCACGCAGTCCTCGGAGCGGGCGCCGAGGATCTGGGCCTTCCAGGGCTGCGTCGCGCTCGCCTCGGTCGAGGCGAGAAAGCGCGTGCCGACGTTCACCCCGGCCGCACCGAGCGTCAGGGCGGCCGCGAGCCCGCGACCGTCGGCGACGCCGCCGGCGGCGAGCACCGGCGCCGGCGCGACCGCATCGGCGACCTGCGGCACGAGCGCCATCGTGCTCACCCCGGCCGCCATCCCCTGCCCGCCCGCCTCGCTGCCCTGCGCGACGAAGACGTCGATGCCGAGATCGGATACCTCGAGCGCCTGGGCGAGCGTGTGCACCTGGTGGATGACCTTCACGCCCGCCTCGTGCGCGCGCGCGACGAGCTCGCCGGGGTGGCCGAGCGCGAACGAGACCGCGGCGGGACGCGCTCCCAGCGTCGCTGCGAAGGCGTCCTCGTCGAGCGACGGCACCAGATGGTTGACGACGAACGGCCGGTCGCTGAGCCCGCGCACCCGCGCGATCTGCGCGAGCAGCGCGTCCGCACGCGAGAACACGCCGGCGATGCTGCCCATCGCACCGGCCGCGCCGACCGCGGCGACGAGGTCGGCGGAAGCCGCCGGCCACACCGGCGCCTGGAGGACCGGGATCTCGATCCCGAACAGCTCGGTGAAGGGCGTGCGCAGGCTCATCGCCGACTCGCTGCGCAGGCTACTGCCGCGGGCGCCGCCCAGGCAATAGGCGAGACTGCACGCCGTGCAGCCAGTCGCGCTCCCAGACGGACGACGCTCCGACAACGAGGACGAACGCGCGCTGGTCGCCGCCCTGCGACGCGGCGACGAGGACGCGTTCGCCGAGATCGTGCGCCGCTACGGCGCGCCGCTGCTGCGCCTCGCGCGCACGTTCGTGCGCGACCAGGCCGTCGCCGAGGATGTCGTGCAGGAGACCTGGCTCGCCGTGCTCAACGGGATCGACCGCTTCGAGGGCCGCTCGTCGCTGAAGACGTGGATCTTTCAGATCCTCAGCAACCGCGCCAAGACGCGAGCGGTGCGTGAGCGTCGCAGCGCGCCGTTCTCCGCGCTGGCGGGCGACGACGAGGACGACGAGGGCGCCGTCGACGCCGACCGCTTCCTCGGCGTGGGCGATCGCTGGGCCGGCCACTGGGCGGCCGCGCCCGCGGACTGGAGCCGGCTGCCCGAGGAGCGCCTGCTCGGACAGGAGACCCTCGCGCTCGTCAACGCCGCGATCGATCAGCTGCCACCGCGTCAGGCGCAGGTGATCATGCTGCGCGACGTCGAGGGCTGGCCGGCCGATGAGGTCTCCGCCGCCCTGCAGATCAGCGACGGCAATCAGCGCATCCTGCTGCACCGCGCGCGCAGCAAGGTGCGTGCCGCCCTCGAGCAGTATCTGTCCGAAGAAGGAGCCGCGACGTGAGCGCCGAGCCTGAAGACATGAGGTGCAACGAGGTCGTCGAGATCGTGACGCACTACCTCGAGGGTGCCCTCGACGAAGCCACGCAGACGAGGATCGAGCGCCACATCGAAGGCTGCCGCGGCTGCACGCACTACATCGGGCAGATCCGCATCACGATCGACCTGCTGGGACGCGTCCGCACGGACGACCGCGGCGAGCCGCAGAGCGACGAGCTGCGCGCCGTCTTGCGCGAATGGCGGGCGGGACGGCCGTCGTCGCCGTGACCGCCTCGGCGCGCTAGACCTGCTCGCGCTCCTCCTGCGTCTGCTCGGCGCGCCCCGCGTGGAAGCGCGCCTGGCGCTCCTGGCGCTCGATGCGCTGCTCGATCTCCTCGGCCTTGCGCGTATGGTCGACCGCCGCCTGGCGGTGCTTGAGCGCGAGCGGGCGCAACTCCTCCAGCGACCCCGCATGCTGATCGGCCATCTCGCGATGTCCCTGCTCCACGCTCTCGAGCTTCTCGCGACGCAGCTCACGTTCCCGCTCGCGCCTGCGCAGGAAGGAGAGGACGAGGAAGACGACGCCCGCGATCGCGATCAGCACGAGCACGAGGACGAGGATGAGCGTGGTGGACATGCGAACGTGGTACCCATCGGCTGCGACGGGCAAGCCGGGAGCGCGGCGCGCTACGCTGAATGTGGTTGTCTGAGCAACTTCCTCGAGGGGAGCGCCGTGCACGTCGAGATCTGGTCGGACATCGCCTGTCCCTGGTGCTACGTCGGCAAGCGCCGCTTCGAGGCCGCGCTCGCGGGCTACGAGCACCGCGACGAGGTCACGGTCACGTGGCGCAGCTTCGAGCTTGATCCCGCGGCGCCCGCGGAGCGCGCCGTCGACGGCGCGACGCACCTCGCCGAGAAGTACGGCACGAGCCGGGAGGAGGCGCTCGCCATGCACGCGCGGATGACCGAGACGGCGGCCCGCGACGGCCTGGACTTCCGCTTCGACATCGCGCGGGGCGGCAATACGTTCGACGCGCACCGCCTCATCCACCTGGCGGCCGCGCACGGCATGCAGGACGCGATGAAGGAGCGCCTGATGCGCGCCTACCTGACCGAGGGCGAGCTGATCTCCGACGCGGCCACGCTCGAGCGCCTCGCAGCCGAGGTCGGGCTGGCGCAGGACGAGGTCCGCGAGCTGCTCGGCGGTGACCGCTTCGCCGACGCGGTGCGCGAGGACGAGCGCACCGCGGCGCGGCTCGGCATCCACGCCGTCCCGTTCTTCGTGGTCGACCGCGCGGTCGGCGCCTCCGGCGCGCACCCGCCCGAGCAGCTCGTCGAGCTGCTGCGCCAGGCGCGCGCCCAGAACCCGCCGCTCGCCGTCACCGCCGCGGGGGACGCCTGCGGCGTCGACGGCAGCGGCTGCTGACGGCCGGCGCCGCCGGCGCGGATTCGAACCGCGCGCGCTGACCGCGTGCGGGCGTGGTGCGCTCGCTGCACGCATCCGGCGCGCCGGCCCACGCCCGTACCGTGAGGCGGGCATGGCATG
>CADCVQ010000081.1 GCA_902806175.1 uncultured Solirubrobacteraceae bacterium | reverse complement strand
CGCTGGTCGTAGTGGGGCGGCTTGTCTCCGCGCATCTCCTCGTCGGCCGTTGCGCGCGGGGCCGGGCTCCTGCGGCCCATCCTGATGTACTGGTCGCGCACATGGCGGTGGATGTGGGGCTCTGTCAGCAGGTGCAGCATCAGGAACTTGAGCAGATACCTCGCGGCCAACTGTGTCGGCGGTGCGGCGCACTGCTCCTGATAGCCGGCGAGGCGCCCGGCGATGCCGTCGTCGTTGGTCACCACCATGCCTCCCATGGTGGTCGAGATGGTCTTGGTCTCCTCGGTGCTGAAGACGCCGGCGATCCCAAAGCTGCCGAGGGGCCGGCCGTCATGAGTCGCGCCGAGCGCGTGCACGCAGTCCTCGACGATCGCGACACCGGCGCGGCGACCGAGCGCGAGCGCGCGCTCCACGTCAGCGGGAAAGCCGAAGGTGTGCTGAAGGATGAGGGCCTTCGTGCGGGGAGACACCTTGGCCTCGGCGTCGACCAGGTCCATCCCACAGGTGTCCGGGTGGCAGTCGACGTAGACCGGCGTCGCTCCGGTGTAGCGGACGGCGTTGGCGACCACGATGTGGGTCGGCACCGGAACGAGCACCTCGTCGCCCGCGCTCACGTCGAGCGCCCGCAGCAGGCCGTGCAGGCCGACCCGCCCGCTGGCGAAGCTGCTGGCGTGGCGGCAGCCGATCGCGTCGGCGAAGGCCCGCTCGTATTCCACCAGCGCCGGACCGTGTACGAGACGGCCCGACCCGAGCAGGCGCAGCGCCACCAGACAGTCCCGCAGCGTCGTCGTGCCACCAAGAACCGCCGGACGGCGTTGCAGCGGCGCCGCACGGGCTTTGGCTTGTGGGACGGACGCTGGCATCAGCCGTAGCGATACAGCAGCCGCCCCAGATGCTCGGTGGCCGCAAGTGGAAGTCGGCGCCACGCCGACTCAAGCCATACGGGGCGTCGCCGCGTAGAGCCCCGCTCGGCGCGCGCGGAACCGTCCGGCTCGCGCAGGTAGCGCACCGGCGTCGTTGCGGTGCCGCCCCACTTGAGCTTGAACCCGGCCAGTCCCTGCTGTCCAGCAGGGACCTCGCCGAAGTCATAGATCCGATAGCCGTCGGTCACCGCGTCGTGGATGGCCTGCCACTGCAGCAGGTCGTTCGGGCGGAGGGCAAGGGCGTCCTCGCGGCGCCCGTTGAACGCGTAGATCACCGTCCTGCCATACCGCAGGAAGATCGACCCGGCGAGGAGCTCGCGCCCGCGGGGAGAGCGTCGCTCGGCCAGCGACAGCACCATGACCCCCAGCGGCCACAGCGCCCGGCCGATCGCCTCGAAGAAGCGGTATGGGATGGGCGGGTGCGCGTGGGTCCGCATCGCGCGCAGGTACAGCGAATACCAGCAGCGCAGGTCGCGCTCACTCTCGCTGCGTCTGATCTCGACTCCGGATCTCTGCGCGTGGCTGACTGCCCACCTGATCCGGCCGTGGTTGCGGGAGTTGCCGAAGCGCAGCTGCTCGGGATCGTCGGGCAGCTGGCGAACGTAGATCGGGTCCGACGCGGCGATCAGAGCGTCTCGCGGCGGCTCGCACGGCGGCTCGGGCAGCCTCACCTCGAGGCGCCGCCCGGTCCGCTGTGCGATGCCGGCGGCGGCCTGCAGCAGGTCCTGCTCCACCCGCGGCCCCGCGCTGAGCGAACCGGCGACGGCTGTGTGCGGAAGGGACAACAGGCGCCTGCCGCTGAGCAGGCCGTCGGACTCCGCCAAGGGAAGCACGCCGTCCACGTGCCCCTGCCGGTCCTCGTGTGCCAGACAACGCATGCGGCAGCCATATGCCTGCTCGAGCGAATCAAGCCAGCCGGGATGGTGGAAGGCGCGGGCGGCCGGGTGGCTCTCGACGAACGCGGCCCAGCGCGTATCACGGCGCGGATCGAGTTCGACCACGCCAGCGGCGACGCCGGGGCCGTTATAGGGCCGGCCGGAGGTCACTCCCAGTGGATCCCGAGCGGCCCTACCGTCAGCTGGCCATCCGAGCCATACTGCTCCGCCTCATCCATTAGGGCGAATCTATCAGACGCTCACAGAGGAGCTGAGCCGGTTCAGGACGCCATTGGCGGCCAGGTAGAACAGCCGACTTCCTCGTCAGCGGATCTACACCGGATCGACTCGCCGCGCCACCGGTGTAGCGCAACGCGGGTGGTCCGATGCAGCGACAGCGTCGTCCGCGAGCTGAACGACACAACTTCCGCGCGGCCGGCGGTGAGGCCGGGCGCGGCGCAACGGGAGTATTGTCCTTCCCGGATGGAACGGGCTTCCCCCGAGCGCAAACGCCATCCGGTCGAGCGAATGCTGGCGGCGGTGGACGCACCCCCGATCCTCGACCACGGGGCCGCGGACTTCGAAGGTCCGGCGATCGTTTCTGCCGCGGGCGCCGGTCCGATGCGGCTCCTGACACAGGGCGAGTGGCAGCTCTTCGCCCGACCCGAGGGCAGCTCCGCAGCCACGGGCACCCCATTCGCGCAGTTCAACGTAAACGGACGTGCGATCACGGCGGACCTCGAGCCCGGTACAGGACGCGTTCACGTGCCGTTCAGCCTGGCCGAGGTTTTTGACAACTACGTGCTCGAGCGTTGGAGCACCGCGTCCTCGCAGCGCCGGCTCTCGTCGCGACAGCTCGAGGCGTTCTATCGGGTCAAGCGGGTGATCCCTCGTAATGTGCAACTTGTCGCCCGCCGAGCGCTCGTCCGATGGCAGGACCTGCCCGACTTTCCACGCTGGCCCTACGACGACAGCGTCTCACGCCTCCTGCGCTTCTACGTTCACTGTGCGGCGTTGGCGTCGGGGCGGACCAGCCTCAGCTTTCGGTGGTTCTGGCCCGGCCGCTCACGTGCGGCACTGATCCTCACCCATGATGTGGAGAGCGCGGCCGGACTGCGGGGCGCCGTGCGCGTCGCCGACGCAGAGGAGGAGCGGGGCCTGCGCTCCTCCTTCAACATCGTCGCTCGCCTGTATCCGATCGACTGGGGGATCATCAACGAGCTGCAGGCGCGAGGGTTCGAGATCGGCGTGCACGGCATCTTCCATGACCGTTCGATGTTCTCTTCGCGCCAGCAGTTCGAGGCGCAGCAACCGGCGTTGCGACAGGCCGTCGAGGACTTCGCAGCCAGCGGCTTTCGTTCTCCGGCTACCCATCGCGTGCTCGACTGGCTGCCGGAGCTTCCGGTCGCGTATGACTGCAGCGTCCCGCACTCCGATCCATATGAGCCACAACCCGGCGGTTGCTGCTCGCCGTGGCCCTACATGATCGATGACCTGGTGGAGCTGCCCTACACGTTGCCACAGGATCACACGCTCTTTACGTTGTTGGGTCACCGCTCGCCCGAGCTGTGGCTGCGACAGGTCGATCGGCTGGAGCGCGCACATGGCCTCGCCCAGTGCCTGTCGCATCCCGATCCGGGATATCTCGGCAACGAACGCCGCTTCGGGATCTACCAGGAGTTCTTGGATTCGATGGCAGAGCGGGAGAGCCTTTGGAAGGCGCTGCCCCGCGACGTCGCCGCCTGGTGGCGTGCACGAGACGCCGGCGCCTCCCCCGCCGGAGGCCACGCTTGGGCTCGGTGTGATCTGCAATCCGGTGAGGTCACGTTCGAGCCGCCCGCGGCGGATTGAGGCGGGGCGGCCAGCGTCATCCGGCGTGCCTGTAGAAGACCTTGCCGATGGCTCGGCCGACGACCGGTGGGCTCTTGCGGATCACTGCGGCGACTGCTCGCCGAGCCGGTGACGGCGTGGACGGTCCGGGCGCGCTGCCCCGGTAGGTGTAGGCCAGCAGTTCCTCCGTCGCTCCCAGCGATCGCTTGAACGCGCTCAGGCCGTCCTGTCCCAACTCCGTGCGGCCGAGGTCCAGCGTCGCCAGGCCCTCGTCGCACGCCGACCTGATCACGTCGGCGAAGATCAGGTTGTTCGGGCGGGTGTGCAGGTAACGCTCGTCCGACGCACCGTACTTGTAGGTGAGGTTGCGGCCGGTGCGCAGGAAGACAGACGCGGCGATCGGTTCGCCCTCAAAACGCGCGACGGCGACGAATCCCAGCCCCCGATCGAACAGCCCGGCCAGTGCGCGAACAAACGCCTTGGGCTGTGTCGGCACGCCGAGCCGGCGCCGCGTGCGCAGATGCAGGGCGTAGAACTCCTCGAGTGCCTCGGGGTCCACCCGCTGGCGGATCTCGACGCCCAATCGGCGGGCCTTGCGGACATGGCGACGCGTGCGGGAGGCGTAGCAGCGCTCGGCCTCGGCGAGACCGCCGCGCAGGTCGACCACATGCAGGTGGAAGCGATCGACCGGGCGGTCGAGTTGCGCAAACGGCGCGCGCACGATCAGCGGAAGGTCGCGCCTGCGGCGCTCGGCCTCGACGGCGCGGGCGAGAAGCTGCAACGCGTCGGGGTGCGTCCCGGGAGCGAGCAACGGGGGGCAGACATCGGAGAAGGGCAGGGCGACGAGCCGCCGGCCGGTCAGCCGGCTGGCGACAAGAGCCAGCGGAAGTCCGGCGACCGGCTCGCCTGCAGCGTCGAACACCGCTGCCGCGGCCACCGGATAGCGGTACTGCTCCGCCAGCAGCCCCAGCCACGCGGGGTGGTGGAAGATCGACGCCTGCGGGCAGCGATCGACGAGGCGAGCCCAGCGCGGGTCGTGCAGCGGATCGACCAGCCCCGTCAGCATGGCCGCACAGGCAGCGTGTCGACCGGCGCGTTGGTTTGCGCTGCACTGACAAACCAGCGCGTGGCGTTCACAGGTAGCGGTAGACCACGCGACCAGCCGCGGCCGTCGCTTTCAGCGGGACCGCGCGCCAAGCCCGTTCCATCACCCCTGCCAGCAGACCGCGTCGTGCGCTGCCATCATCATCGGATTGCGACGGTGTGGGATAGGAGTAACGCTGCAGAGGCCGCGGTTCGGCGCCCCACTTGGTCTTGAAGTGCATCAGTCCTTCGTCCCCGTCCGCCACCTCGCCCAGATCGTATCGGCGGTAGCCGTCCGTGCACGCATCGCTGATGGCCTGCCACTGCAGGAGGTCGTTGGGCCGAAGGTAGAGCGCGCGCGACGCTACGCCGCTGAACGCGTAGAACACGGTCGGCCCGAACATCAGGAGCAGTGACCCGCCAAGCAGCTCCTGCTGCCGCTCGGCGAGGAGCAGTCGCATCATCCCGGCCGGACGTAGCTCGTTCCACATCGCCTCGAAGAACCGCCACGGCCTCGCGGGCACCGCGTGTTGACGCATCGTCTGCAGATACAACCGGTACCAGGCGCGCACATCGGCGATGGTGTCGGCCCTGCGCACCACGACGCCGTGGCGCACGGCATAGTTGATGCTCGCCCGAACGCGAGAGTTGCTGCGTCTCCTACCGAAACGTACCTGCTCGGGTGCGTCGGGGAGGTCGAGCACACACGTGACCCGCCAGGGCTGGGCGATGACGCCCTCCACGAGACCGTCGAGTCGGGGCGCGGGGGGCTTGAGCTGGAGTCGGGCTCTCGGGGGAACACGCTCGACCGCCCCCTGCACGAGCGCCGCCAGCCCCTCGCGCGCGTCCGCGATCGGCCCGGCCACCGGAGTTCGTGGCAGCGAGGACAGGCGCGGCCCCCCCACCGTGCTCCACAGGCCCAACGGCAGGCCCTTGGTCGCCATCAGTGGCAAGACGCCCTGCAGACTCCCGCCCTCGTCCTCGAGCGCGAGCCCGATCGCCGGCCGGCCGTACTCGCGCTGCAGCACTCGCAGCCACGCTGAGGTGTGGTAGACGAGCCCTTCGGCGTGCGCGGAGACGTAGGCGTCCCACCTTGCATCCGCGCTCGGGTCCACTTCGCGCACCTGCAGCCGTCCGTGGTGGCGGGAGCTGTCCAGCGGGCGGTGCGCCAGCGACATACCTGCCGGAGTCTACGGGTCGTGGCGGTTCTCCCGAGGCTTCTGCACGCTGGGCCCGTCGCCGGCCGACGTGATCGCCTGCCGGAAGCGCCAGATTCCGGTCCGCCGGGATCCTCCGAACGAGTCGGTTGTCAGCGTCGACGGACGATCGGGCGCTCAGATCGCGATGAACGGACCATCCCCGGGCCGATCGAGGAACGTGACGTCCAGCCTGTCGAGTCCTGGACTGAGCGTCCCTCCTTCTCCGTCGGCCAGCGCCCAGCGGTGCAGCTCGCCCAGCACGATTCGCGCGCAGTCGGCCAGGCGCGTGCAGCGCAGGATCTCCCACTCGGCGCCCTCGACGTCCATCTTCAGGACATCGGCGTGGCCACCTGCGACCTCGCGGACGAACTGCGCGAGATCCCTCACGGCAACGATACGCCCCTCGCCGTCGTCGCTGAGTGACGATGCCCAGCCAGCCGTCGCTTCACGGAACACGGAGCAGCCGTCGGTTGCCCCGACGGCGAACGGATGCACCGTGACGTGCGGAAGATGACCGACATTGCGAAGGAGCTTTCCCACGCTCGTACGGTCCGGTTCTATGGCGTGGATTGTGGCGTCGGGAAACCTGCGAGCGAACAGCAATACCGAAAGTCCGATGTTCGCCCCAGCGTCCACGATGACGTCGGCGGTCGTGTTCGGCGGAAGCTCGTACTGACTGTCCGAGAAGACCTCCCTCGCAACCTGGAGGTCGGACCACTCACCGACCCAGAAGCTGAACTGCTCTCCGCTGCGCGCGATGCTCACGCGGTACAGATGGCCGCCCCGCCTACCGCCGACGCGTTTGAGCAACAACGCCGCGCCGATCGCGACGAGTCGCGCGCGCTCGCGACCCGACGCAGCGAGGGCCAGGATACGGTAGGTGTGGACAGCGGACTTCGCGAGGTCGTGCAGCGGCGATAGGGTGCGCCTGGCGGGTTGCGGAAGCCCCCGCCACAGTCGCCGCAACATCAAGCGATCGTACTCAATGCCAGCTGCCGGCGCCGCGACCGGCGTTGTCGAGCAGGATCCGTCGGTCAGATCGTCAAAGCACGCTGCACGGCGGCGCAGACACGTTCGACCTCGGCGTTGTCCATGCCCGGGAAGATCGGCAGCGATAGAACCCGGCGCGCCGCGCGCTCGGACGTCGGCAGGTCACCGGGGCCGTAGCCGAGGTGGCGCCAGGCCGGCTGCATGTGTACGGGGGTCGGGTAGTGCACCCCGGTGGCGATGCCGTCCTCGGCGAGCGCCGCGCGCAGCGCATCGCGATGATCGGTCTCGATGACGAACAGGTGGCTCACCGACGTCATGTCGGACGCGTCCTCGGGCGGGAGGGTGAGCGGCAGGCCGCGCAGTCCGGCGCGGTAGCGGTCGGCGATCGCGCGGCGTTGGGCGTTCTCGTCGTCGAGCAGGCGCAGGCGCAGGCGCAACAGTGCCGCCTGCAGGTTGTCCAGGCGCTCGGTGCCACCCGCGTACACGTGACGGTTGGCGTCGCCTGGCGCGCTGCCGTGGTGACGCAGCGAACGGACGAGCGCCGCGATCTCGTCGTCATCGGTCGTCACGGCCCCGCCGTCACCCATCGCGCCGAGGTTCTTCGTGGGGTAGAACGAGAAGCTGCCCGCGGTCCCCAGGGCCCCGGCCCGGCGCTCGCCCAGCCGCGCGCCGTGGGCCTGGGCGGCATCCTCGACGACGGGCACGCCGCGCGGCGCGCAGATGGCGCGTATCGCGGCCATGTCCGCCGGGCGCCCGTAGAGGTGTACCGGCACGACGGCTGTCGTACGCGGCCCGAGCGCGGCCTCCAGCGCCGCAGGATCGAGCGTCCGCGTCGCCGCGTCGATGTCGACGAGGACTGGCGTCGCTCCTGTCGCCGCGATCGCTTCGACAGTGGCCACGAAGGTATGCGCGACTGTGACCACCTCGCTGCCCGGCCCGGCGCCGCAGCCGCGCAGCGCGAGCTCGAGCGCGACCGTGCCGTTGGCGACGCCGACGCAGTGCGCCGTGCCGCAGAACGCCGCGAACTCGGCCTCGAACGCCGCCAGGTCCTTGCCCAGGCTGAACGCCCCGGCCGACGCGATCCGCTCGAAGGCGGCCAGCGCGTCCTCGCGCTCCAGCGACCAGCGGCGCGCGAGGTCAAACAGCGGCAGCGCGTCGCTCACGACGGTCGCGGCCCGACGCACCACGCGGCTTCGATCGAGACTCCGTGAGGCATGGTGCGGGAGTCTAGGACCACGAGATCGCGCCGACGCGGCCTTGGCGCCCGCGATCGCCCAGCGAGGAGGTCGATCTCGTGTATTGCACGTAGGTGCGCGTCGGGGCGTTTGCACGGGCAGCAACGACGTCCAACGGAGTAGAATCGGTCGCAACCGGTCATACTCAGTCGCGATCGGCGGAGCGCACCAAGCGTGTCTGCCAGCGTGAATCTCCGTCTGCACCGGCGAAACGTGCCGTGACATCCTCTCTTCGTCTACGCCGAGCGTCCTGCTCCAAGGCGCGCTGCATGCCGGCCGAGACGTGAGGCACCTCCCATGAATCCTCAGCAATCGGTCACACCAGTCGACTATCTGCGCGCCGTACGCCAACGGTGGCGACTGGTGCTGCTCGTGGTCGCCCTCTGCGCCGGCACGGCGCTGGGCGTCAGCCTCTCCTCCGAGAAGCAATACGACGCAACCGCTCAGCTGCTGCTGCGCGGGCAGGAACCGGCCGACGCGTTGTTCGACCCAGGCGGAAGCGCCGGCGCGCGGGATCCGGAGCGGGCGCTCAACACGGAGGTGCAGCTGATCAAGATCGGGCCGACGGCGCACCTCGTCCGGCGCGAACTAGGCCTCGGCCGCACGACCGACGAGCTCCTCGAACAGGTCGAGGTCACCACCAGCTCAACGTCGGACATCGTCGACCTGCAAGTCCGCGACCCGAACCCGATGATGGCGGCGCGGATCGCCAACGCGCTCGCCGATGCCTACGTGCAGTTCCGCGTCGAGTCCGCTCGCGAGCGCTACCGCGAGGCAGCGGACCTGGCCCAGCGTCAGCTGCTGGCGCTCTCGGGCCCCGACCGGCGCACCCCGGAGGGACTCGAGCTGCAGGCGCGGCGGCGCGACCTGCTGATCGCGGCGGGGCTGCAGACCGGAGGCGCAACGGTCGTCCGTCGCGCGAGCATTCCCGTCAGCGCCGCGCGGCCGCGCCCGAAGCTGGCCGCGGCCATCGGCATCGTCCTCGGCTTCCTGCTCGGCATCGCCGCCGCGCTCGCCCTGAACCTCATCGACCGGCGCTTGAAGGACGAGCATCAGGTCGAGCAGTTCTTCGGCCTGCCGATCCTTGCAGCCATTCCGCGACCGCTACGACGCGCGGCAGCCTTCGACGATCCTGCCCAGCGTGAGGCCTATGGCTTGCTCGCGGCGAACCTCCGATCCGCGGAGGTCGGTAAAGAGAGCTCTGTGATCATGATCACGTCGCCCAGCCCAGCTGACGGTAAGACGAGCGTGACGATCGGAGCAGCGCGCGCCTACGCTCGCCTCGGCCTGAGCGTCATCGTCATCGAGGCCGACTTGCGCCGCCCCGCCTTCGGTCGCTACACCGACGTATCGTTCTCGGCGGGCGTGACCGGAGTCTTGGCCGGCGGGTCGCTCGCAAACGAACTGCTCTGGCTCGACGCCGACACGCTGCTCCCGTCCGAAGGCACCGATGGCGCCATCGGCGTCCTGCCGGCCGGCGACGTGCCGGACAACCCTCAGCGAACGCTGTCTGATCCCCGGATGCGCCTGGTGATCGAGATTGCGCGGTCGATGGCAGACGTCGTGCTCATCGACAGCGCCCCGCTCGGGACCGTCAACGATGCGACTGTGCTCGCCCCGCTCGTCGAGGCCATCGCGCTCGTCGCGCGTATCAACCAGACAACCAGAGACGCGGCCCGGAGGGCCATGCGGACAGTCGCCAACCTCGACGCGAATGCCCTGGGCGTCGTCGTGACCGACGCAGGCGGCGGGGCGCGGCATGAGTACTACGCGCCGGTCCCGGCTCGGGGCGCAGCTGCGACCCCGGGCGGCTCACGGCGCGCAGCGACACCGACCGAAGCATCCACCCGCCCTTGACCTCGTGGGCCGGTTGGGCTGCGAGCTGGCGGTGGCGGGGGTTGTCGCGGGCCGATCAGACGCCCGGCGCCGCGAGGCGGCCGACGACCGGCATGCCGCCGTCGCTGCGTCGCCGGTCGCCGGCCTGCCGCTGCTCACCCGGCTCCGCGCCGAGGCTGCATGGTGAGCCGTTGAACGTCAGCGAGTTCTCCGTCGCTTCGATCATCTGCACGACGCTATAGCCCAGCGCCGCGCTGGACACGGGGGTCTCCCCGCTGGCGACGCAGTCGACGAAGTCCTGCATCTCCAGCCTGAGCGGCTCGTCGGCATCCAGGCGCGGACTGAGCACGTCACCGGAGCGATAGGACAGCTGGTACTCGCCGAAGCTCTGGGGCTCGATCATCTCGACGCCGCGATCGAACACGCGGACCTGCTCAGGGCTCGTGTCCTCGTAGACGACCATCTTGCCGCTGCCGACGAGCACCGTACGGCGCAGCTTGGTCGGGGCAAGCCATGAGAACTCCATGTGCACGAGCGCCCCGTTGGGCAATCCCATGTCCACGAACGCGACGTCGAGTTGGCCGGACCCCACAGCGTCGCGACCGATCGCGCGGACGAAGGTCGGCTTGCCCAGCCAGTACAGGAGCATGGAGAAGTCATGCGGCCCAAGGTCGCGGACGACGCTGACGTCGCTCTGATGGATGCCGAGGTTGACGCGGCTGAACGTGGCGAAGAACAGCTCGCCCAGCTCGCCGTCATCCAGCAGCTTCTTGATCTTGCGCACCGGCGGCGAGTACAGGAACGTGTGACCCGGCATCAGCACCAGCGAACGCTCGTCGGCCAAGGCCATCAACTCGAGGCAATCCTGGCTGCGGCCGGCCATCGGCTTCTCGACGAAGACGTGCTTGCCGGCGAGCAGCGCTGCCCGGGCCATCGCGAAGTGCATGTGGACAGGGGTCGCGATCGCGACGGCGTCGACGTCCTCGTCCGCAAGCAGATCCTCGTAGCTCGCGACCGCGCGGATGCTCGGGTAGCGTCGGGCGATCGGCCCGCGCGCACGCGGGTTGGGATCGCAGACCGCCACCACTTGCACGCGGTCGGTCTCCCACAGGTTGCGTACGAGGTTCGGGCCCCAGTATCCGAGTCCGACGACCGCGATGTTGACAGGCGCCATGCTCAGCAGACCGCCTGGCCGTGCACAGGCCGCGGCATGCGCAGCTGGGCCGCGTCGCTCGCTCTGGAAGCCCGGCTAGGCGGCCACGCCCTCCTCAAGGAGTTGCTCACACCCCCGGCCTCTTGCGTCTGCGATATCACGCCTTAGTCCTTTCCAGTACATGTCGATCCGTGAACGACTTGGATGATGCAGGTTTGCAACGCCGAAGGCGAACACAATCGTCCGAACGCCCGACGCAGCGCGCGAGGAAGGCGACGGTATTGCGTGAACTGCGGCGCCCACCCGGTCGCTCAACACGCGTTGGGTACCCGGGCGGCTATCCGGAGTCGTCGAAGTCCTGTGGAGGAGGAGGCGCCGGGCGAGCGACCACGGGCGGAGGCGGCGGCGGGGGCGGAGCGACCACGGGCGGAGGCGGCGGCGGAGCCGGGGGCCGAGAGACAACGGGAGCAGGCGGCGCGGGCTCGATGCGCCGCCGGGCGGGCTGGGGGACAGGAGCAACCACCGGCGCAGGTCGACGCCGCGCGGCGTCGCGGGCGCGAGCACGCGCCTCGATGCGAGCACGCGCCGTGCGGTAGGCGCGGCTGCGGGCCTCGCGCGCGGAGGCACGATCGGCGGCCTTGCGGGAGGTGGCGCGGGCATCGCGATCTTCCGGCAACGTGATGGGCGGTTGCTCCTGCAGACGAGAGGACACTTCAGCTGACCTGAACTGCGCCGGAGCGGCCGTCGATCGCCCGCCGCCGCCATCACTGGCGTCCGATGCGCCACCGAGTAGCACCACACCAAGCCAGATCGCTACGACGGCCACAGCAGTCGCGAGCAGGATGTTGAGGTTGCGTTCTATTCGCATCGATCGGGCAGCCCCGGCCGGACAGCGGGGCGCATGAGAGTGTTACCCAGATCTCATCGCGGCGCCACTGGGTTCCTCCTTCTCTTGGCCTTGGTCGGACCCATCAAGTGCTATGCACAGCGGCGTCAGCGGCATGTGGCGCGCGCGTCGTGGGCATGAGCCGCAACAACACGCGGCTGCCGGACGACGCCGACAGTCGCCGCTGGAAGCAGGCGACGGCGCCGCGCGCGCAGGCCGTTCCCCGTACGTGAGGCAGGCGCGCCGTAGGCTGGCGCACGCACGCGAGCGGGCCGGCCACGGCCTGCCCGCCTGCGGACGACGGAGTACGCCCGCAGAAACCGCAGCGAGTTTCGAGCAACCGCCCGGCGGAGCCCGGCCTCGTCCCCGCGCCGTGCGGAAATCACCGCAAGCCGATGACGGACGACCACCGTTGCGCCACTATGCGCCAGACGAGCGATGAGTTTCGGCGCGCCCGCCGGTCTACATCCCCGCAGCATCCGTTATCCGCAACCGCCGAGGAACCCGATGACAACGCAGCCACCCCTCGCGATCGAGGCCACCGGCCTCGTCAAGTCGTTCGGCGAGACGCGCGCCGTCGACGGCGTCGACCTGGCCGTGCGCAGCGGCACCGTCTACGGCGTGCTCGGCCCCAACGGCGCCGGCAAGACGACGACCATCCGGATGCTCGCGACGCTGCTGCGTCCCGACGAAGGCTCTGCCCGCGTGCTCGGGCACGACATCGTCCGCGACGCCGAGACGGTCCGCGAGCTCGTCAGCCTGACCGGCCAGCTGGCCTCCGTCGACGAGGACCTCTCCGGCCACGAGAACCTCGTCCTGCTCGGCCTGCTGCTCGGCCTCAGGCGCGCGGCGGCCAAGACGCGCGCCGGCGAGCTGCTCGCCGCGTTCGGGCTCAGCGAGGCGGCCGGCAAGCTCGTCAAGCACTACTCCGGCGGCATGCGCCGGCGCCTGGACATCGCGGCGAGCATCGTCGTCACGCCGCAGCTCATGTTCCTCGACGAGCCGACGACGGGCCTCGACCCGCGGTCGCGCAACCAGGTCTGGGACATCATCCGCACGCTCGTCGCGGAGGGCACGACGATCCTGCTGTGCACGCAGTACCTCGACGAGGCCGATCAGCTCGCCGACCGCATCGCGGTGATCGATCGCGGCACGGTGATCGCCGAGGGTACGCCGGCGCAGCTGAAGGCCTCGGTCGGGTCCGGCGCCCTGCACGTGCGGCTGCTCGACCCCGAGCAGCGCCCCGCGGCGGCGCAACTGCTCGAGCGCGACCTCGGCTCGGTGCACCTCGAACCCGACCCGGCAGGCGTGTCGGCGCCGTGCTCAGACGCCGACCGCGCGGCCGAGGCCGTCGCCGAGCTCTCCCGGGCGGGCGTTCGCATCGGCGGCTTCTCGCTCGGCCAGCCGAGCCTCGACGAGGTCTTTCTGGCCCTCACCGGCCGCACCGCAGAGGAGCAGACCGAAGACCCCGCCGGCGACCTGCACGAGGAGCAAGCAGCATGAGCACCCAGACGACGCACCCGCAGACGACGACGCCGCCTGCAGCCGCCGAGGAGGCGGCGGCGCTGCGCAAGGCGCTCGCCTCGACGCCGCGCCCGCCGCGCGCAACCCCCAGGCAGGCCGCGATGGCGTTCGGCTGGCGCGGGATGCTCAAGGTCAAGCACGTCCCCGAGCAGCTGCTCGACGTGACGATCACGCCGGTGATGTTCGTCCTGATGTTCACCTACCTGTTCGGCGGGGCGATCGCCGATTCGACGGGCGAATACCTGAACTACATCCTGCCGGGCGTCCTCGTGATGTCCATTCTCTTCACGACGGTGTACTCCGGCATCGCGCTGAACACGGACCTCACGAAGGGCGTCGTCGACCGCTTCCGCTCGCTGCCGATCTGGCGCCCGGCGCCGCTCGTCGGCGCGCTGCTCGGCGACACGGTCCGCTACCTCATCGCCGGCACCGTGATCGTCGTGCTCGGCGTCGCGCTCGGGTTTCGCCCCGATGCCGGCATCGGCGGCGTGCTGGCGGCGATGGCGCTCGTGCTCGTGTTCGCCTTCGGGCTGTCCTGGGTCTTCACGACGCTCGGTCTGCTGCTGCGCTCGCCCAGTGCCGTGATGAACGCAGGCTTCATGGGGATCTTCCCGCTGACGTTCCTCAGCAACGTCTTCGTCGAGCCCGAGACGCTGCCCGCCGGGCTGAAGGCGTTCGTCGACGTCAACCCGATCTCGATCCTGTCGACGGCGTCGCGCGGGCTGATGCACGGCAACGCCGACACCAGCGACATCCTCATCGTGCTCGCGACGGCGGCGGCGCTGACGGCGATCTTCGCGCCGCTTACGACGCGGCTGTACCGGCGCGCCTGAGCGGCGGCGGCGAGTCGCGCCGCCGCCGCTCGCCCGGGGTGCGGCCAGCACTACCTCCACAGACCGGTCAACCGCATCGTCGCGCGGGCGCAGCGGTCGTAGGCTCGCCCTGCGCGCTGCGCCCACAAGACGTTTCGGAACGACCGCGATGAGTTCTGTGGCAGCGCGCAGTCCAATCGACTGAGTGACCACCCACACCTCCACCACCCCAGGAGATGACATCGTGAGCTCCACCGCTCCCTCCAGCAGTCCGATCGTCCGCGCGGCGCGCCGCTTCGCGCAGTTGCCGGGCGGCCGGCGCACGAAGTTCGCCGTCATCGGCGTCTGGCTGCTGATCGCCGTGGCGATCGGGCCGCTTTCGGGCAAGTTCGAGGAGGTCCAGAAGAACGACCCGATCGACTACCTGCCCGGCAGCGCCGAGTCCGTCAAGGCGCTTGAAGCGCTCGAAGAGTTCCCGTCCGGCGACGAGGTCGACGCGATCACGGTCTTTGCCCGCGACGGCGGCCTGACCGCTGCCGACCGCGCCGCCGTGGAGCGGGTTCGCGTCGCGGTCAACGCCAAGCAGCGCAAGGACGTCGGGACGACACGGCGCGCCGTCGTCTCCAAGGACGGCAGCACGGCGCTGCTCGTCACGCCGATCACCGTCGAGGACGCCACCAACGAGGCGGCCGAGGTCATGATCGACACGACCGACGACATCAAGGCGCAGTTCGGCGCGCTGCCGGGCGGCCTGCAGGCCGAGGTGACGGGGCCGGCCGGGTTCTCGGCCGACGCGATCGACGTGTTCGGCAACATCAACGGGACGCTGCTGTTCGCGACGGCGGGCCTCGTGCTGCTGCTGCTGATCGCGATCTATCGCAGCCCGATCTTCTGGACGATCCCGTTCTTCGCGGTGCTCCTGGCCGAGACGAGCGCGCGCGGCTTCGGCTACCTGCTCGCCGAGGCGGGCGTGACGATCAACGGGCAGTCCGGCGGCATCCTGCCGGTGCTCGTGTTCGGCGCCGGTACCGACTACGCGCTGCTGATGGTCTCGCGCTACCGCGAGGAGTTGCGCCGCCACGAGAACAAGCACGACGCGATCCGCGTCACGCTGCAGCGCACGAGCCCCGTCATCCTCGCCTCGGGGGCGACGGTGATGGCGGCGCTGCTGACGCTGTCGCTGGCCGAGGTCAACGGCACCGCCGGCCTCGGCCCGATCGGCGCGATGGGCATCGGCCTGGCGATGCTCGCGATGCTGACGATGCTGCCGGCGCTGCTGACGCTCTGCGGCCGGCGCGCGTTCTGGCCCTACGTGCCGCACTACGGTTCGGCCGGACCCGACGAGACGCACGGCGTCTGGCGGCGGATCGCCGACGCGGTGGGGCGCGGACCGCGCCGCGTCTGGATCGGGGCGACCGCACTGCTCGTCGTCCTGGCGATCGGGCTCGTGCAGCTCAACGGCGACCTGACGAGCGGCAACATGTTCCGCGGCGAGGTCGGCTCGGTGCAGGGTCAGAAGCTCGTCGAGGCGGCCTTCCCCGCCGGCACGAACGCGCCGACGCAGGTCGTCGTCACGAACGAGGCCAAGGTCGACGCGGTCCGCGACGCGCTCGCCGAGGCGCTCGGCGTCGCCGAGGTCAGCCCCGGCGTCGAGCGCGGCCCGAGCGGCACGCTCGTCGAGGCGACGCTCGACCGCGACCCGCTCAGCACGGCGGCCTTCGACCTCGTGCCGGGGATCCGCGAGGCGGTGCACCGGGTGGCGGGCGACTACGCGCTCGTCGGCGGCTCGTCGGCCGCGGAGTACGACCTGCGCGAGTCGACGGCGCGCGACAACGTCGTGATCGTGCCGATCGCGCTCATCGTCGTGTTCCTCATCCTGATCGCGCTGCTACGGGCGATCGTCGCCCCGCTCGTGCTGATCGGGACCGTGATCCTGTCCTATGCCGCGGCGCTCGGGATCGGGACGTTCTTCTTCGAGAACGTCTTCGACTTCGCGGGCATCGACCCGGGGTTGCCGCTGTTCACGTTCATCTTCCTGGTGGCGCTGGGCATCGACTACAACATCTTCCTGATGGCACGCGTGCGCGAGGAGGCGCTCACGCACGGCACGCGCGACGGGACGATCCGGGGACTCGCCGTGACCGGCGCGGTGATCACGTCGGCCGGGCTCGTGCTCGCAGGCACGTTCTCCGTGCTCGGAGTGCTGCCGCTCGTGTTCCTGACGGAGATCGGGTTCACGATCGCGGTCGGCGTGCTGATCGACACGTTCATCGTGCGGTCGCTGCTGGTGCCCGCGATCACGCTCGAGCTCGGCGACCGGGTGTGGTGGCCGTCGGCGTTGGCGAAGCGCGGCGGCCGCGCGGGTGCTGCGGACGACGTGCCGCGCGAGCGCGTGGCGGCGCAGCCGGCGTTCGAGACGGAGTAGCTCCAGCTCGCCTGCGGCGCGCCCGGGACCTGCGGCGGTTCTGGACGCGCCCCGGCGTTGCGCGCTCGGCCCTGGTGGTGGCGCGGCCGCGGGGGCTGCTGTTCGGCGCGAGCGAACGGGAGCGATCAGCGGCGGAGGGAGCAGGCGCTTGCGGAGTTTGCCCGCTACGACCGGCCCCGCCCGCGGCGGCTCAGGCGGCGTCGACCGCGCCGGCCATCAACTCGACGGCCTCGCCGTCGCTGCAGCCCTCGCGCGTGAGTGACTGCCACGCGTTGAACGACAACGCCAGGCCGATGGCGGCGCGCACGCGGCGGCGGCGCGCGCCGCGCAAGCCGCGGCCGGCGAGCAGGATGTCGCGCATCGCCTCCTGGTAGTCGGCGGCCGCGCCGGCGGCGACGAGCTCGGCGAGCGCCGGCATCGTGGCTGCGTCGCGCGTGACGTTGGCGATCATCTGCTCGTTGGCGCGGAAGTAGGCGTAGGTGGCCGCAAGCGCCTCGCGCAGGCGCGCCCGCGGGTCCTGGACCTGCGTCCACGGGCCGGGGTCAGGCGGCGGACTGGCGGCGACGAACTGCGCCGAGCATGCGCCGAGCAGCGACGGCTCGTCGGGGAAGTGGTTGTAGACCGTGACGCGCCCGACGCCGGCGCGGCGGGCCACCTCGGCGACCGTCGTGCGCGCAGGGCCGACCTCGCGGTGCAGCTGCACCGTCGCGTCGACGATTCGCTGCCGCGTCTCCTCTTGACGGCGGGCGCGTTGCTTGAGCTCGTAGTGGCGGCGTGGAGGCGGACTCATCGCTTTAGATAAACATAGCGTACAGCGATTTGACAACGGGTGCCGAGGGCGCTAGGTTGCGCTCCATCGCAATCGTCATACACAGCGTTCATCGAAATGAAAGGACCGCAGCCATGACCTCCGCCACCGCCTCCGCGCAGCATCGCCTCTCCGCCGGGGACCGCCGGACCGTCGAGTTCCAGGGCCTGACGACGCGCTACCTCGTCGCTGCCGAGCAGACCGGCGGCGCGTTCGCCGTCCTCGAGCACGAACTCGTCCCGTTCGGGCTCGGCGCGCCGGTGCACACGCACGAGCGCGAGGACGAGATCAGCTACGTCGTGTCGGGCCGGCTCGGCGTGGAGATCAACGGCGCGGTGCACGAGGCCGCCGCCGGGGACACCGTCTTCAAGCCGCGCGGGATCCCGCACGCGTTCTGGAACCCCGGCACCGAACCGCTGCGCTTCGTCGAGCTCATCACGCCCGCCGGCTTCGAGGGGTACTTCGCCGACGTCGAGCCGATCCTCGGCGTCGCCGGCCCGCCCGATCTCGCAGCGCTCGGCGCGGTGATGGCGCGCTACGCGCTGAGCGTCGACCCCGAGTCGGTGGGGCGGCTGATGGGCGAGCACGGGCTCGGGTGCCGGGCGTAGGGGCGGCGCGCGCGGGCGGCGGTGCGACGGGCGACGAGCGCGCACATCGTGACGCGCCATGGGGGCTATCCGCACCTCGCGCGACACGATGTCCCGATCACGCCGGCCCCACCAGATCCCACACCGGCTCCTCGCCCGGCGGCGGCTCGTACGCGCAGAACGTGCCAGTCCGGATCGCCGTCCCGAGCCGCCGCCCGAGCACCGCGTCGTGCTCCGAGAGGCGCTTCAGCGCGGCACGGATCGAGCGCGTGACGTTCAGCCGCGCGCGCTCGGCGTCCGAGCCCGTCTTGCGGTCGCGGCCGTGCAGGCCGACCGCGTTCGCCAGCTCGCGCGCGAGGAAGGCGAGCTCCTCGCGCGCGCGGGCGGCGCGCTCGGGGTCGTTGAACGACTCGGCCTCGTCGATCTCCTCCTGAAGCTCGCCGACGCGCGCGCGGTAGGCGGCCTTGGCCTGGTTGTCGAGGACGGGGCCCGCGTCGCTCTCGCCGCGCGAACGGATCTCGATGCCCGCACCGGCCGCGCCCGCCGCACCACCCACGCCGGCGCCGCGGTCGCCCGGCGAGGCGCCGCCGACGAGGTCGAGCGCGTGAAACTCGACGTGCGGCGCGGCGAGTAGGCGCGCGACGTGCGCCAGTCCCTTGGCGTCGCGCATCTGGATCTGGTTGCCGGCCGGGCCGATCGTCCAGATGTCACCGCGGCGGTAGAACGCCAGCGGCCCGAAGCCTGATGGCGCGGCGCCCGCGGCGACGGCCGGCGCGGTCGGCACCACGCCCGGCTCGGGCGCGACCCCCTGGCTCCAGCGGTTCTCGAGCCCCACGAGCTCCAGCCGCCGCGCCGCGTCCAGGCCATCCGCGCGCAGCTCGCGCGCGCGCTTCTCGTAGTCAGCCGAGCCGGAGCCCGAGCGCTCGAGCACCTCCGCGAGCTCCAGGCGGATGCCCGCGACCATCGGCTCCGCGCCCCAGCGCCGCGCCATCGCCAGAGCGTGCTCCAGCAGGTCGATCGCCTCCGCGAAGTGTCCCCCGGCCGCCGCCGCGATCCCGGCAAAGCGCGACACCGGCCCCAGGCAGATCGCGCCGCGCCCGGCGATCACGGCGCGCTCGGTGTACGGCGCGAGCAGCTCGCCGAGCTCGTCCGTGCGGCGCGCGTCGCCGATCCGGGCGCCCGTGCACACGAGCAGCGCGACGGTCGACAGCCACTCGCCGTCGCGCGGCACCTCGGCGAGGTGGCCCGCAGTCATCGCGTCAAACGCTCGCCGCGCGTCCTGCGTGCGTCCGAGCACCGACAGCGAAAACGCCGACGCGGCGCGCCAAACCGGTGCCGCCGGGTAGCGGCGGCCGAACTCCTCCAGCGACTGCTCGACCTCCGACAGCCGCCCCTGCTCGGCGCGCAGCGCGAACAGCTGCGTGGCGTAGAGCTGCGCCGCGTTCTGCGCCTGCACGCCGCGGCCGATCGCGAACGCCTCCTGCGCGAAGCGCTCGGCGTCGGCCAGACGGCCTTCGAGCAAGGCGCGCGCGGCGCGAAACAGCGGCACGTACCAGAGATGCAGCGGGTCGCGCAGCTCCTCGGCGAGGCGCGCGTGGGCGGCAAGCTCGATGTCCGCCCCGACCCAGTCGCCGAGCTCCATCAGCGACAGGATCCGCCAGACGTGGCCGCGCAGGACGAGCTCGCGATCGCGCGCCTCCTCGCCCAGCGCGACGACATCGGTCGCGATCTGCAGGCGCTGGACCGAATTCTCCGGCCCCCACAGCGTGAGAAACCGCGCCGAGAGCGTCGACGCCAGCGTCGCGCGGTCGTCGATCCGCCGCGCCATCGCGACCGCCCGCTCGCCGAGCGCGCCGCGCTCCTCGCTGCGGTCAGAGAAGTACAGCTCGGTCGCCTGGCGGCCGAGCACGCGCGCGAGCAGCGGCCCGTCTTCGTCGCCGAGCGCCTCGCGCGCCTCGCTCAACAGCGCCACGAGCCCCCCGTCGACGCGGCCGAACTCGAAGCCGCCCATCCCGGCGCCGTAGCCGAGCGCGGCCTTTGCCAGCCGCTCGGGGGAACTGAGCGTGCGCGCGACGCCGGCGGCGCGTAGGAACGTCGCGCGCGCGGCGCGCGAGTCGCCTGCGCGCGACTGCGCCGTGCCAAGGGCGAGCAGCAGGTCACAGCGGCGCGCGGCGTCGACGCGCTCCTGCAGCCCGTACGCCTGCAGCGCGCGCTCGAAGTGCTTGGCGGCCTCCTCGTAGGCGACGAGCTTCAGCGCGCGCTCCCCCGCGCGGACGCAGTAGTCGATCGACTTGCTCAGCTCGCCCGCCGTCGCCGCGACGAAGAAGTGGTGCGCGAGCTCGGCGACGCGCGGCTCCGGATCGGCGCAGTAGAGCTCCTCGAGCACGAGCCCGGTCGCGCGGTGAAGCTGACCGCGCCGCTGGGGCCCGAGGTCGTCGTAGAGCGTTTCGCGGATCAGGCCGTGCGAGAACGCGTAGGCGCCAAGCGCCGACGGGCGCTCGGCGATCACGCCGCTGTCGACGGCCGCCCCGAGCGCCGCGTCGAGTTCGGCCGCATCGGCGCCGCTGACGCGCTGCAGGGTGTCGATCCGAAACTCGCGGCCGATCACGGCGGCGGTGTAGAGCAGCTGCAGCGTGCGGTCGGGGAGCGGCTCGAGGCGGTGGCGGATCGTCTCGCGCACGCCGTCGGGGATCCGCACGCGGGCGACCTGCGTCACGTCGTCGAGCCGGCCCTCGGCGCTCAGCAGCCGCACGACCTCGTCGACGAAGAACGGGTTGCCCTCCGTGGCGGCGTGGATCGCGCGCACGACGCGGTCGGGCGGGCGGCGGCCCGCGACACGCTCGACGACGTCGGCGACGTCGCGCTCGCGCAGGCCGCGCAGCGGCAGCCGCTGGCCGTGGCGGATGATGTCGCCGAGCGTCGCGGCGAGCTGCGGATCCAGGCGCGCCTCGGCCTCGCGGTAGGTGCCGATGACGAGGATCGGCGAGTCGCGCACGTGCACCGCGAGGAAGCCGAGCAGCAGCAATGACGGATGGTCGACGGCGTGCAGGTCGTCGAGGATGAGCACGATCGGCCCTTGGCCGGCGGCCGCGCGCAGCAGCGACGTGATCGCGTCGAAGAGCTGAAAGCGCGCGGCGTCGGACTCGGCGAGGTCGGCCGCGGGATCGGGAGCGCCGGCGTCCTTGCTGCCCGCCACGTCCGCGGCGAGGTGCTCGGGCGCGCGCGCGAGGCTGGGCATCAGCCGCGTCAGGCGGCCGGTCGCCTCGGGGCCGAGCGCGGCGAGCGCCGCGCCGATGTCGCGCGTGGTGGCGAGCCGGCGCAGGATCCGCAGCCACGGCCAGTACGAGGGCGCGCCGCCGCCGTCCCAGGCGCGTCCCCACAGCACGGATGC
This sequence comes from uncultured Solirubrobacteraceae bacterium, assembly GCA_902806175.1. Taxonomy (GTDB): domain Bacteria; phylum Actinomycetota; class Thermoleophilia; order Solirubrobacterales; family Solirubrobacteraceae; genus CADCVQ01. The sequence continues at coordinate 45,662 of CADCVQ010000081.1, read as the reverse complement.
GCCCGCGGCGGCCGCCTCGGCGCCGATCTCGTCGGCGAGCGCGGTCTTGCCGACGCCGGGGTCGCCGGCGACCATGAACAGGCGCCCGCGCCCGCCGAGCGCGTTGTCGAGGCCTTGGCGTAGCTCGGCCAGTTCGCGATCGCGACCGACCAGGCTCCCCGTGCCAACGTACACGGGTGAAGTGTAAGTGCGTTCGTGGGTCGCCTAGGAGATCTCGACCGGCTTGCGAACCCAGGGCGTGCGGCGTCTGCTCGTCGCGCGCTCGTACTTCTTGCGGGTGTCGAACTGCAGGATCCACCTACCGCGCTCGGCCTCGAAGGGAAACAGGCGGCGCTTGCGCGTGCGCACGATCCGGCCGCAGACGCCGGTCGTGGTGCCAAGCCGCACGGTGCGCCGTTCCGAGCCCTTCGGGCTGACGTAATGCACGTAGACGGGAACGCCGGTCTTCACGAGGCCGAAGCCGTTGACCGTGAAGCGCACGCGCAGCGTCTCGGGATCGCCGCTGCCGGGCTTGAAGTTCGCGAAGATCTTCGTCGCGCGGTATCGCGTGGCGGCCGTGTTGATCGTGTCGCTGGCGCTGAGGTCGTAGAGGCGCTCGCGCACCTCGTCGGGCATGACGGGCGTCACGAACTTGCCGATGAACGCGCCGTTGGCGTCGGCGAGCGCGCTGGCGAAGACCCTGCCGTTGCGGGCGACGTTGATCGTCGCAAGCGGTGCGAACCCGGCGCCGCGGACGACGACCTCCTGGCGCTCCTGATAGCAGCGCGTGTCGGTCTGAAGCGTCGCGGCGTCGGCGCCGGACGCACCGGCGACGGTCACGGCGCAGGTCACGAGCGCGAGGATCGATCGGCGCGGCATCCGTCGTCGAAGGTACCGGATCGCCCAGCGCGTTCGCGCCCCTTGCAGCGATGGGATACAACGCCAGTCCACAACCCCGCTCGCCACGATGGAGGCGCCATGCCGACGTACCTCATGCTCGCGACCTTGACGCCCGACGGCGTGCAGACGGTCAAGAACAACCCGCAGCGCATCAAGGAGGTCAACCGCGAGGTCGAGCAACTGGGCGCGACGGTCAAGGCCCAGTGGAGCACGCTCGGGCGCTTTGACTTCGTGAGCATCGTCGAGGCGCCCGACGAGCTGACGATGGCGCGCGTCTCGCTCGAGCTCGGCTCGCGCGGGACGTCGCACTACGAGACGCTGCCGGCGATCCCGATCGACGACTTCATCGCGTCGATCTAACGCCACGTGGCTCCGAAGATCCTCGTCGTCGGCGCCGGCGGGCGCGAGCACGCGCTCGTGCGCGCGCTCAATCGTTCCGCTGCCGCGCCCGAGTTGCTGTGCGCGCCGGGCAACCCGGGCATCGGCGACGACGCGCGGTTGCTGGCGGTCGCCGTCGACGACGTCGCCGGCATGGCCGATGCGGCGCAAGCGCAAGCCGTCGACCTCGTCGTGATCGGGCCCGAGGTGCCGCTGGTGGCGGGCCTCGCCGACGAGCTGACGGCGCGCGGGATCACCGTCTTCGGGCCCAGCAAGGCGGCGGCGCGGCTGGAGGGATCCAAGCAGTACGCCAAGGAGGTCATGCAGGCGGCCGCCGTGCCGACGGCCGCGTGGCGGGCGGTCGACGACGTCGACGGCGGGCTGGCGGCGATCGACTCCTATCCGGTGGTGCTGAAGTTCGACGGCCTCGCGGCGGGCAAGGGCGTCGTGATCGCCACCGGCGAGGCGCAGGCGCGCGCGGCGCTCGAAGCGTTTCTCGAGCAGCGCGTCTTCGGGCCGGGGCGCGTGGTGATCGAGGAGTGCCTCGCCGGCGAGGAGCTGTCGCTGCTGGCGCTGTGTGACGGCGAGCGCGCGCTGCCGATGGCGCCGGCGCAGGACTACAAGCGCATCTTCGACGGCGACGAGGGACCGAACACGGGCGGGATGGGGTCCTACTCGCCGGTGCCCGGCGTCGGCGCGCAGCGCGTGGCGGAGATCTGCGCGCTCGTGCACCAGCCGATCGTCGATGAGCTGCGCAAGCGCGGGACGCCGTTTCACGGCGTGCTCTACGCAGGCATCATGCTGACCGCCGACGGGCCGAAGGTGCTCGAGTACAACGTGCGCTTCGGCGATCCGGAGACGCAGGCAGTGCTGCCGCGGCTGCGCTCGGATCTGTATGAGCTGCTGCTCGCGGCGGCGCGCCCCGGGGGGCTGGAGGGCGCCCATCTGGAGTTCGGCGAGGACTGGGCGGTGACGCTCGTGCTGGCGAGCGCCGGCTACCCTGCGGCGCCGTCGACGGGTGACGTGATCGTGGGGCTCGAGGAGGTCGGCTACGGCATCGAGGTCACGCACGCGGGGACTCGGCGCGGCGACGACGGCGCGATCGTGACGGCGGGCGGGCGCGTGCTGAACGTCACCGCGCTCGGCGCGACGCCGGCGTCGGCGCGGGACGCCGCCTATGCTGCCGCGCAGCAGATCGACTTCGAGGGGCGACAGCTTCGCAGCGACATCGCCCTACGCGCCGTGGAGAGGACGAGCGAATGAGCGAGCAGGCCGAACCGGTGACGCAGACCGAAGTCGTCGCGGCACTCGAGGAGATCGAGGTCGACGCGCCGCGCGTCGGGATCATCATGGGCTCCAAGAGCGACATGGACGTCATGGACGGCGCCGCGAAGGTGCTGCGCGAGGCCGACGTGCATCACGAGGTCCGCGTCATGTCCGCCCACCGCGAGCCGGAGGTCGTGGCCGACTACTGCAAGAACGCGCGCATGCGCGGGCTTCAGGTGATCATCGCCGGGGCCGGCCTGTCGGCGGCCCTGCCCGGCGTCGCGGCGGCGCACACGGACCTGCCGGTGATCGGCGTGCCGCTGAGCAGCCGCCTGTCGGCGATGGGCGGCCTCGACGCGATCCTCAGCGTGCTGCAGATGCCGCCCGGCGTTCCGGTGGCGGCCGTGGGGCTGGACAACGCGAAGAACGCGGGAAACCTGGCGTTGCGGATCCTGAGGGCCTGAGCCTCACCGCACCTTTACGCTAAAGTAAAGGCTTGCCGCGGATCTCCAGCAAGCACCAGGTGACTCTTCCCGTCGAGACGCTCGAGAGCGCCGGCCTCAAGGCCGGTGACGAGGTCGTCATCGAGGCCGACGGCCCGGACCGGATCGTCGTGCAGCGTGTCGCGCCCTCGCCCACCGACGCGTTCGGCGTCTTTGACGGCCTCTACGAGCCGGACTACCTCGAACGCCTGCGCTCCGGAGAGCGCGCGTGACGGGCTGCGTGCTCGACACCGACGTCGTCATCGCCGCACTCGATCGCCGCGATGCCCATCACGCGCAGGCCACGGCGGCGATCACGGAGATGATCGACGAGGAAGTCGCGCTCCTGCTCTCGCTCGTCAACTACGCCGAGACGCTCGTGAAGCCCGCGGAGACCGAACCGACCATGCGAGCGGCGCTCGACGCGCTCAACGCGCTCGGCATCCGCCTCGTCGCCCCCACCCCGGCGATCGCGCGTGATGCTGCGCGCCACCACGCGCACAGCATCAGCCTGGCGGACGGGTTCGCCATCGCGACCGCGCATGCGCGCGGCGCGAGCCTCGCGTCGTTCGACCTGCGCGTGCGCCGAGCGCTTCCCGCCACCGGCGTGCAGCTCGCTGCGGCGCTGGCGGCGCAAGCGTGATCGCGCGCTACACCCGCCCCGAGATCGGCGCCCTCTGGACCGACGCGGCCCGCATGGAGGCGTGGCGGCGCGTCGAGGTCGCGGCCTGCGAGGCGATGGACGGCCCCAGCGAGGCCGAGCTCGAGGCGATCCGCGCGGCCACCTTCACGGTCGAGGCCGTCCAGGAGCGCGAGGCGATCACCGACCATGACGTCGCGGCGTTCGTCGACGTGCTGAGCGCGTCGGCCGGTGACGCCGGGCGCTGGATCCACTTCGGCCTGACCTCGAGCGACGTGCTCGACACCGCGCTTGCGCTGCAGATCCAGTCGGCCGGCGAGATCGTGCTGCGGGGGGCGCGCGAGCTCGAGCAGGCGCTCGTCGAGCGCGCGCGCGAGCACGTGGACACGGTCTGCGTCGGGCGCACGCACGGCGTCCACGCCGAGCCGACGACGTTCGGCGTGAAGCTCGCGGGCTTTGCGATGGAGGCGCGGCGCAACGTCGAGCGCCTGCAGCGCGCGTTCGCGCAGGCGTCGGTCGGCGCGGTCAGCGGCGCCGTCGGCACGTACGCGTCGACGTCGCCGCAGTTCGAGCTGCGGGTGCTGGAGCGTCTGGGGCTGCAACGCGAGCCCGTCTCCACGCAGGTCGTCGCGCGCGACCGCCACGCCGAGCTGCTGCAGGCGATCGCGCTGGCGGGCGCCGGCCTGGAGCGCTTCGCGACCGAGATCAGGCATCTGCAGCGCACCGAGGTCCGCGAGGTCGAGGAGCCCTTTCGCGCGGGCAAGCAGAAGGGCTCGAGCGCGATGCCACACAAGCGAAACCCGATCACGACCGAGCGCATCACCGGGCTCGCGCGAGTCCTGCGCGGCAACGCGAGCGCCGCCGTCGAGAACGTCGCGCTGTGGCACGAGCGCGACATCTCGCACTCCGGCGGCGAGCGCGTGATCCTGCCCGACTCGACGATCCTGCTCGACTATCTGCAGTCGCTCGCGATCCGCGTCGCGCGCGGGATGGTCGTGCACGAGGACCGCATGCGCGAGAACGTCGAGCTGACGTACGGCGCGCTGTACTCCCAGCGGGTGCTGCTGGCGCTCGTCGAGAGCGGGATGTCGCGCGACGAGGCCTACCGAGTGGTGCAGGAGGCCGCGCAGCAGGCGTGGGATACGCGGACGCCGCTGCGCGAGCTGCTCGCGGCACAGCCGCAGCTCGGCCTGGACCTCGCTGCGGTGTTCGACCTTGGCGCGTACACGCGCCATGCCGGCGAGATCGTCGGCCGGCTCGAGCGACGCTGAGCGGCCCCTGACGGCGGCGGCGGATCGATCGGCTCCGGCTCAGGCCGCAGCGCGCAGCGCCGGCTCGCCCGGCCGCTCGCGCAGCGCCTGGACGACGGCGTCCAGCGCGCTTGTATCGGCCGACCGGCGCCCGTCCGTGACGGCGTCGATCACGCCCCGCTTGCGCTGCAGCACGGACGCCATCTGCTCGTCGATCGTCTCGGACGCGAGCAGGTAATAGGCGGTCACGGCGTCGTGCTGACCGATGCGATGGCAGCGATCCTCCGCCTGGTCGTGACGCGTCGGCGTCCAGTCGAGTTCGAGGAACGCGACGTTGGACGCGCGCACGAGCGTGATCCCCTGCGACGCGGCCCGCATCGAGCAGACGACGAGCGCCGGCCCATCGGGGCGCTGGAAGTCGTCGACGGCGGCCGCTCGCGCGGCGAGATCGTCGTCGCCGAGCACGTGCGCTGCGGCGGGGAAGTGCTCGACCAGCGCGCGCTGGACCTCGCGGTGATGGGCGAACACGACCAGCGGCTCGCCCGACGCGCTGAAGTCCTCGATCCAGGCGATCGCCGCGCGCAGCTTGCCGCGGGCGGCGAGCCGGCGCAGGTAGTTCAGGCGCGCGAGCTGCTCGGCGCGCAGCGCAGCGGCGACCCGCGCCTCGAGCACGCGCAGATCCAGCGGCTGCGTGCGCAGCCAGGCGATCACGTCCGCCTCGGCCAGCCGGTACTCCGCCGCGTTGTCGAGCTCGATCGGCACGCTGGCGAAGCGCTTGGACGGCAGCTGCGGCAGGACGTCGGCCTTCGTGCGGCGCACGTAGCAGTGCGCGCGCAGGTTCCAGTGCAACCGGTCCAGCGCCTGCGCGCCGCGGTAGCGCCGCCCAAGACCGGCGCCGCTGCCGAAGTCCCGCAGGCGGCCGACGAGCCGCAGCTGCGCCACGACGTCGTTCGGACGGTTGATGATCGGCGTGCCCGTCAGCGCGAGCCGCAGACCGTCGTCGGCGACCTGCTCGGCGAGCGCGATCGCCGCCTTCGTGCGCTTGCGCCGGATGTCCTTGCAGTAGTGCGATTCGTCGAAGACCGCCGCTCGCAGTTCGCGCCCCGCCAGGCGCTCCGCGTGCGCCTCGAGGATGTCGTAGTTGCACAGGACGATGTCGGCTCGATTCGCGCCGCCGTCGGTCCAGCCGCGCGCCGAGCGACCGTGCACGACGGCGACGCTGCGCCGCGGAAGCCAGCGTTCGCACTCGCGCTGCCACACGAGCTTCATGCTCGCCGGGCAGACGACGACCGCCGGGAACGCCGTGTCGGCCTGCAGCGCGGCGAGCGCCTCGATCGTCTTGCCCAGACCCTGCTCGTCGGCGAGGAAGGTGCGCCGCTGCGCCAGCACGTAGCGCACCGCCGCGCGCTGGAATGGGCGCAGCTCCCCGCCAAGTCCGTCGACGTGCAGCTCGGCGTCGTGGGCGAGCGACAGGGCGATCGTCGCCTCCGCGCGTGCCCGTTGCGCCTCGAGCGCGTCCAGTCGCTGGGCCGCGTGCTCGTCGACGTGGACGTCCGGGTGCGCGTCGAGCAGCTTGCGCAGCCGCGCAACCAGCGCGGCGTCGGCCGGCAGGCAGAGCACCTCTGCCTGGATGGTGAATGCGCACGCCTCCTCACGCTCGAACGCGACGCCCGCTTCCGGCAGCCGCGCGAACTCGTCCGCCGCGCCGAACCGCCAGTCCGTGCGCAGCTCAAAGCGCTCTGCGCCCTCTTCGTCGTGTCCGACGCCAAGCGCGGCCCCGAACGGGCGCCCGCCGTCGATGAGCGCGGCCAGCGCCGTCGCGGCCGGCGCATCGAATTCGATCGATGCGTTCCCGTCGAGCAGCCGAGCGGTCACCGCGTCGGCGCGCAGCAGCAGCGCGCCACGGTCGAGCTGTGCCGCGCCGTCGAGCAGTTCCTGTGGCGCCTCACCGTAGAGCGTGTCCACGACGAACCACGGGGCGCGCTCGTGCTCGACGACCGTCGCCAGCGCCGCCCACGCGCCGGCGTGCGCGTCGAGCCAGTCCTCGACGGCGTCGCTGATCGTCAGCCATGGATGGTCCTCGAGCAGCGCGTCCAGCGCTGCCGCCGACGAGGGGACGGCGGGAACGACCCAGGTCCGGTCGGCGTAGTCAAAGCGCCTGCGCGGCAGCCGCTTGATCGCGGCGTTGAGCTCCTGGTCGGCGGGGAACGCGAACACGAGCTCCTCACCGGCCGCGCCGCCGCGCAGCCACACGTCGGTGGCGCCGGCGCGCGCACGGCGTTCGAGCTGCGCGATCAGCGCGTCGAAGTCCTCGTCGGCCGGCGCGCGGCGGGCATCGAAGCCAGGGCGCTGCGGCAGGCCGAGCAGCGCTGCCGTCGTGCGCGGATCCTCCCACGCGACGCGCGGCATGGCGAACCTGTTGCGCGTGGCCTTGAGCGCGCGCCAGTAGTCCGGGTCACGCTCGGCGCCGGGCACGTAGCGCGGCTTGAGCGCGCCGCCGCGTTGGACAGGCTCACCTGCACCGCAGCATTTCTTGTACTTCACCCCGCTCCCACAGGGACAGGGCCGGTTGCGTCCTGGAGGCGACATCGCCTCGCCGACGCTAGCCGCCCGAGCAGACGGAAGCCCGCGGGCAGATCTCACGCGGCCGTGCTGCAACAGCGTGCTCTCGCGCTCTGCCCGACGATCGCAACGCGCCTGGCTCGTCAGCTGCCCGCGTCGATCAGCGCGACGTCGTAGTTGCGAATGCGCGCATCGGCGCTCAGCAGCGTCAGATCCTCGGCACGCGCCTGCGAGATCAGCAGCCTGTCGAACGGGTCGCGATGGTGCATCGGCAGCGCGCCGACCGCGAGTCCGTGGTCTGGCGCCAAGCCGAGGATCCGCACGCCGCTGTGCACGATCTGCTGGTGCAGGTCGCCGGGCACCACGAGCCTCCCGACTGCTGCCTTGATGCCGATCTCGGCGAACGAGACGACACTGAAGAGCAACTCAGTCGCACGCTGGATCGCTTCCTGCGCTCGCGGGCCCATGGCCTGCGCGCCCTCCAGCTGCCAGAGCACGACGTGCGTGTCGAGCAGCAGCCTCACGTGGATTCGTCGAGCAGCTCGTCGATCTCGGCATCGGTGAACTCGAAGTCCTCGGCGATCGAGATCCGCCCGGCGAGCGATCCGCGGGCCGCGAGGAAGCGCGCCCCGGGACCCGGCGACGGATCGATCCGTACCAGGCGCGCAACGGGAACGCCATCGCGGGCGATCTCGACGTCCTCGCCCGCCTCGACGCGGGCCAGCAGCTTCGACAGGTCGGTCTTCGCCTGCCCCACGTTCACGCGCATCCGTCAGGATGGTAGCGGCGTTGGTCAAGATTGGCCAAGCAGCCGCCCGCGGCCGCGCCGCCGTCGACGCCCGCGCTCGCCGCCCCCGTTGCTAGCCTGCGCCACGTGACCACCACCCTCGCCGACCTGCCGCTCGTCGCCTCGGGCAAGGTCAGGGAGATGTACGACCTCGGCGACCGCCTGCTGATGGTCGCAAGCGACCGGATCTCGACGTACGACGTCGTCCACCCCACGCCGATCCCCGACAAGGGCAAGGTGCTGACCGCGCTGTCGGTGTTCTGGTTTGAGCAGAGCGCCGAGATCGTGCCCAACCACCTCGTCTCGACGACCGATGACGTGCCCGAGGAGGCGCGCGGCCGCGCGCTGAACGTCATGAAGCTCGACATGCTGCCCGTCGAGTGCGTCGTGCGCGGCTACCTCAGCGGCTCGGGCTGGAAGGACTATCAGGCGACCGGCGCCGTCGCGGGCATCGAGCTGCCGGCGGGGCTGAGCGAGTCCCAGCAGCTGCCCGAGCCGATCTTCACCCCGTCGACGAAGGCCGACGTCGGCCACGACGAGACGATCGACTTCGACCGTGCCGCCGAGATCGTGGGCGACCGCGCCGTGATGGAGCAGCTGCGCGATCTCTCGATCGCGCTGTACTCGTTTGCCGCCGAGCACGCCTACGGCGCCGGCGTCATCCTCGCCGACACGAAGTTCGAGTTCGGCCGCGACGCCGACGGCGTGATCCGCGTCGGCGACGAGGTGCTCACGCCCGACTCGTCGCGCTTCTGGCCCGAGGACCAGTACAAGATCGGGCGCGGGCAGCCGAGCTTCGACAAGCAATACGTGCGCGACTGGGCGGCCGGCACCGGCTGGGACAAGCAGCCGCCCGCGCCCGCGATCCCCGACGACGTCGTCGCCGGCACGCGCCAGCGCTACGTCGAGGCCTACGAGAAGATCACCGGCCAGCGCTTCGACGATTGGCTGGCGCGGGTGGCGCCTTGAGTACGCGCGCGCGCGTCTTGGTCCGCCCGAAGGCCGGCATCCTGGACCCGCAGGGCGTCGCGGTGCAGCGCGCGCTTCCGGCGCTCGGCTTCGAGGGCGTCACCAACGTCCATGTCGGCCGGCTGATCGAGCTCGACATCGAGGATCCGACCCAGCTTCCCGCGATGTGCGAGAAGCTGCTCGCGAACCCGTTGATCGAGGAGTTCGAGATCGTCTCCGACGAGGCGTGATGCACGTGATGCGTTAGCCTGTGCATCATGCGCACCACGATCTCGATCCAGGACGAACTGCTGGTGAGCGCGAAGCGGCGCGCGCGCGAGCGCGGATTGACGCTCGGGGCGCTTGTCGAGGACGCGCTGCGGCGCGAACTCGCGCTGAGAGACGAGCCTGCCCAACGCGTTCCAATCCCGGTCTTCAGAAGCGGCAGTGGGCTTCAGCCTGGCGTCGATCTCACATCCAACCGGGCGATCTACGAATTGCTCGACGAGGGCGTCGAGCTCGACAAGCGGCGGTGAGCGGACTCGTCCTCGACGTCAACGTCGTGCTTGGTGCACACCGCGACGACCATGCCCATCACGCTCTGCTGCGACGATGGTTGGACGACGTCGCCGGCGGGAGCCAGGCATTCTCGGTGCCTGCCGTCGTCTGGACGTCGTTCCTGCGGCTGGTGACGAGCCGGCGCGCCTTCAAGATCCCGACTCCCCTGGTGGACGCGTTCGCCTTCATCGACGCGATACGCGCCCAGCCCCGTCACCTCGCGCTCGAGCCAGGCCCGCGGCACCTCCAGTTGCTGCGTCGGCTCTGCGAGGACGCCAGCGCGACGGGCGACCTCGTGCCCGATGCTGTCATCGCCGCCATCGCCCTCGAACACAGCTGCGCGGTCGTGTCGCTCGATCGCGACTTCGCGCGATTCGCGGCGATCGAACATGTCGTGCCGTCGCCGCGGTCATCCGGATGAGGTTCGGCGTCGTCCGCTTTCCCGGCTCCTGCGACGAGGTCGACGCGCTGCTGGCCTGCGAGCGCGTGCCCGGCGCCTCGGCGCAGCTGTTGTGGCACGGCGACCGCGACCTGCACGGCGTCGAGGCCGTCGTCGTCCCGGGCGGCTTCTCCTACGGCGACTACCTGCGCGTCGGCGCGATCGCGCGCTTCTCACCGGTGATGGAGTCGGTCATCCGCTTCTCGAAGGAGGGCGGGCTCGTGCTCGGGATCTGCAACGGCTTTCAGGTGCTGTGCGAGGCGGGGCTGCTGCCGGGCGCGCTGCTTCCGAACGTCGGCTTGCGCTTCGTGTGCCGGCAGGTGAACGTCGAGATAGCCCGCGCGACCATGCCGTTCACCGCCGACATGGCCGACGGCGAGATCCTGTCGATCCCCGTCAAGCACACGAGCGGGCGCTACTACGCGCCGCCCGAGCAGCTCACGTCGATGCAGGCCGGCGGCCAGATCGTCATGAAGTACGCCCACGACGGCAACCCGAACGGGTCGAGCAACGACATCGCCGGCGTCTGCAACGAGGCCGGCAACGTCTTCGGCCTCATGCCACATCCCGAACACGCCGTCGATCCGTTGACCGGCTCGGAGGACGGGCTGAAGATCTTCACCTCGATGGCCCATGCCCACGGTTGACCAGGCCGTCGCCCTCGGGCTGACGGCGGACGAGTTCGGGCTGATCGTCGAGAAGATCGGGCGCGAGCCCAACGGCGTCGAGCTGGCGGTGTTCTCGCTCATGTGGAGCGAGCACTGCGCCTACAAGCACTCCAAGAAGCTGCTGCGCGCGTTGCCCACCGAGGGGCCGCGGCTGGCACTGGGGCCCGGTGAGAACGCCGGCGCGGTCGATGTCGGCGACGGCTGGGTGATCGCCTTCAAGGTCGAGTCGCACAACCACCCGTCGGCGGTCGAGCCGTTTCAGGGCGCGGCGACCGGCGTCGGCGGGATCCTGCGCGACATCTTCGCAATCGGCGCGCGACCGATCGCCGTGCTGGACTCGCTGCGCTTCGGCGAGCCCTCCTCCCCGCGTTCGCGCTACCTGCTCGAGCATGCCGTCGGCGGGATCGGCCACTACGGAAACTCGATCGGCGTGCCGACGATCGGCGGCGAGGTCTATTTCGAGGGCCCCTACGAGCAGAACTGCCTGGTCAACGCGATGGCTCTCGGCCTCGCGCGCGGCGAAGCGCTGATGCGCAGCGCGGCGACCGGCATCGGCAACGTGCTCGTGCTGTTCGGCGCTTCGACGGGGCGCGACGGGATCGGCGGCGCCTCCGTGCTGGCGTCGGCGGAGCTCGGTGCGGCCGACGCGGACAAGCGCCCGACGGTGCAGGTCGGCGATCCGTTCGCCGAGAAGAAGGTCATGGAGTGCTCGCTCGAACTGCTCGAGCGCGGGCTGCTGGTCGCGTTGCAGGACCTCGGCGCTGCGGGGCTGTCGTCGTCCTCGGCGGAGATGGCGTCCAAGGGCGAGGTCGGCCTGGACATCGACGTCGGCCTCGTTGCGCTCCGCGAGGCGGGGATGGAGCCGTGGGAGATCATGGTCTCCGAGTCGCAGGAGCGGATGCTCTGCGTCGTCGAGCCGTCGCAGCTCGACGAGGTCTTGGCGATCTGCGAGAAGTGGGAGGTCAACGGCGACGCGATCGGCTCGGTGACGGACACGCGCGCGCTGCGCGTCTTCGTCGGCGACGAGCTCGTCGCTGACATGCCGGTGCCCGCCCTGGTCGACGACTGCCCGCTGTATGACCTCGTGGTGCAGGCGCCGGCGGCGGGGCTCTACCCGGCGCCCGCGCGGATGCTCGAACACGACGTGAGCGATCCGGGGGTGACGCTGCTGGCGCTCCTGGCGTCACCGAACATCGCCTCGCGCCTGGCGCTCTTTCAGCAGTACGACTGGCTTGTGCAGTCGCGCACCGTGCGCCGCCCCGAACAGGCCGACGCCGCGGTGCTCGCGCTGCCGCAGTCGCCGCGCGGGATCGCGATCTCGATCGACGGCAGCGGCCGCCGCGTGGCCTGCGACCCGTACACCGGCGCGATCGAGGCGGTGCTCGAGTGCACCGCGAACCTCGCCTGCGCGGGCGCCGAGCCGCTGGGACTGACGAACTGCCTGAACTTCGGCAACCCGGAGAAGCCGCACATCGCCTGGCAGCTGACCGAGGCGATCCGCGGGCTGGGCGACGCCTGCCGCGCGTTCGACGTGCCGGTCGTCGGCGGCAACGTCTCGCTGTACAACGAGAGCGGCGACGGCCCGATCTATCCGACGCCGGTCGTCGGGATGGTCGGCGAACTGCCCGACGTCGCGCGCGCCGGGCGCTCGGGCTTCGCGCGCGCGGGAGACAGCGTCGCGCTGGCGGGCCCGTTTCGGCCGGCGCTGCCGGGCTCGGAGCTCGCCAAGCTGCGCGGCGACGAGCTGCCGGTGGGCCTGCCCGAGATCGACGTCAGCGCGGTGCGCGCGGCGCAGGAGGCGATTCGCGATGCGGTGCGGGGCGGCGCGCTGTCCAGCGCGCACGATGTCGCCGAGGGCGGTGTGCTCGTGGCGGTGGCGGAGTCCTGCCTGGGCGGCGCCGTCGGCGCGAAGCTCGAGCTGGGCAGCGACGAGGACGTGCTGCGGGCGCTGTTCGGCGAGTCGCCGGGCAGCGGGTTCGTGCTGTCGGGCTCGTCGGAGGCGCTGCGCGCGCTGGGCGAGCGGGTGGCGCTGGCGCTGCTCGGCACCGTCGGCGGCGCGTCGCTCGACGTGACGTGCGGCGGGCTGCGGATCGACATCGGGCTCGATGAGCTGCGTGCGGCGCACAGCTCGCTGGGACAGCTCTTTCCGTAGTGGACCCGTCCGCTGGCCCGCGTAGGCCTACTCGGCGGTTTCTTCGGTTTCCTGGCCACCCTCGGCCTGGTCGCGATCGGCGTCGCGCTCGACCTCCTCGGGCGTCGTGGCGGTTCCCGTGTCGGGATCCTCTTCAGGGTCGTATTGTTGTGACTCGGTTTGCACGACGCGCGTGTTCCACGCAGCGCCGCCGGGCAAACGTGGCTACCTGATCGCGCGCGGAGGCCGGCGGCGAACGCGTCGCTGCTCGTGACCGGCGCACGCGCTCGGCGCGGCGCAGTCGCCGCGTTGCAGCGGCGCGCGGCCGGCGCCCGGGGGCTTGCCCCGGCGGGCGTCGGCGCGGCCGGCCATCATGCACAGCGCGACGACCAGCAGGCAGACCACCACCCAGATGCCCAGCCCGATGAGGAGCTCCACGGCCACGGACCACTTTTCGGCCGCTGCGCCGCAACGCATGAGCGATCGCGCCCGCGCTGGACGAAGATATGAGCGATCGCGGCCGACGGGCAGCCGGCGGTCGCGGAACGGTTCAACGCCGAACGCACGGCTATCCTTGACCGCGTGACCAAGCTCGACGAGCGCGAGGGACCGCGTGACGAGTGCGGCGTGTTCGGGATCTACGCGCCCGGCCGCGACGTCTCGAAGCTGGCGTATCACGCGCTCTACGCCCTGCAGCACCGCGGTCAGGAATCGGCCGGCATCGCCGCCGCCGATGTCGGTGGGCACATCATGACCCTGCGCGAGCTCGGGCTCGTGCATCAGGTCTTCGACGAGCAGAAGCTGTGCGCGCTCGGCGGCGACCTCGCCGTCGGCCACGTCCGCTATTCGACGACGGGCTCGAGCGGCTGGGACAACGCCCAGCCCGTCCATCGCTCCGACCGCCGCGAGCTCGCCCTCGGCCACAACGGCAACCTCATCAACGCCGTCGAGCTGCACTCGGAGCTGCGCGAGCTCGGCGTCAGCTTCCGCTCGACCTCGGACTCGGAGATCATCGCGGCGCTGCTCGCCGCGCACGAGGCCGAGCGCATCGAAGATGCCGTCAGCGACGTCGTGCCGCGGCTGCAGGGCGCCTTCTCGACGGTCCTCATGACGAAGGACACGCTCGTCGCGTTCCGCGACCCGGCTGGGCTGCGCCCGCTCGTGCTGGGCCGGCTCGACGGGGACTGGTGTGTCGCCAGCGAGTCGTGCGCGCTGGACACGATCGGCGCCGAGCGCGTCCGCGACGTCAATCCCGGCGAGATGATCTGGGTCGACGACGGCGGACTGCACTCGGGCCAGTTCGCGACGGGCGCGCGCGAGGCCTTCTGCGTCTTCGAGTACATCTACTTCGCGCGCCCCGACTCGCGCATGAACGGCGAGGTCATGCAGGCCGCGCGCGGGCGCATGGGCGAGATCCTTGCCCGCGAGGCGCCGGCGCCGGCGGCCGATCTCGTCATCCCGGTGCCGGACTCCGGCGCGCCCGCGGCGCGCGGCTTCGCCCGCGCCAGCGGCCTGCCGCAGGACGACGGGCTGATCAAGAACCGCTACATCGGGCGCACCTTCATCGAGCCCGGCCAGGAGCTGCGCAAGCGCGGGCTGCGGCTGAAGTTCAACCCGCTGCCGGAGATCGTCGGCGACAAGTCGCTCGTCGTCGTCGACGACTCGATCGTGCGCGGCAACACGACACGCCAGATCGTCCAGATGCTGCGCGCCGCCGGGGCGCGCGAGGTCCACATGCGCATCTCGGCGCCGCCGATCAAGCACCCCTGCCACTACGGCATCGACATGTCCACGCGCGCGGAGATGATCGCGCACGGTCGCAGCGTCGACGAGATCGCCGCCGAGCTCGGCTGCGACTCGCTGGCCTACCTCTCGCTCGACGGCGTCTACGAGGCCGTGCGCGGCGATCGCGACCGCCACTGCGACGCGTGCTTCAGCGGTCGCTACCCGCTGGAGGGCACCGACGAGGCCAACGGCAAGTACGCGCTCGAGCTTCCGCTCGTCGGCGCGCGGCTCCTGTCGCCTACTTGACCTGCGGGCCGTAGCCCCACTTCGGCATCGCCGAGCGGCCGCCGACGGCGATCGCGCGCTCCTTGTCGGGATTGCGCAGGCTCGTGGGGTACGGCGGGCGCTTCCAGGGATGCCAGCCGATCGTCCCGTAGTGCTCGCGCAGGAAGGCGACGAGATCTCCGCGGTGCTCGCGGCAGGCGTAGCGCGGCGGCCCGTAGAGCCCGCGACCATGCCAGATCAGCCACTTCTCGGGCATCGCGTCCTCGTAGGCCCCCCACATCAGCTCCGGGACGCTCTTCTCGAGGTTGATCTGCGTCAGCGGATCAGGCTGCGCATCGCAGAACTGGCAGCGAAAGAGGAGCCGCACCGACATCTGCCGTCGAGGGTACCCCGCGCCGCAGGCTCCCAACAGCAGGCTTGACGCGGGCTCAGAACCCGCCCCAGCGCTGGCGCCGCGTGGCGGTGATCCAGGCGTGGTCGGTGTCGGAGGACTCCAGGCTGTTTGGGTACGGCGGGCGCTTCCAGGGATGAAAGCCGATCGTCCCGTAGTGCTCGCGCAGATAGGCGACGAGGTCGCCGCGGTGGTCGGGGCAGGCGTAACGCGCCGGGCCGTAGAGCCCGCGCCCGTGCCAGATGAGCCAGCGACCGGGCAGCGCGTTCTGGTAGGCGCCCCAGACGAACTCTCGCATCGCGCCCTGAAGTCGCAGCTGCGTCAGCGGATCGGGCTGCGCATCGCAGTACTGACAACGGAAGATGAAGCTGATGGGCACCTGTACTCGAGCCTGACGCGGGGTCTATGAGGTCGACCTCGGCCTCGGTTACCCGCAAACACACGCGCACGCGCACGCGATCGCGCAGAGCGCGGCACAAGAACGCGGGCGCCGCGGGTGCTCGCCGGACCGCCCGCTATGGTCGATCGTTCGCCATGGATCCGCTCGTCGCCCTGCGCGAGGCCTTCGGCTTCGACGCCTTCCGCCCCGGCCAGGAGGACGCCGTCCGGGCGGCGATCGGACCGCCCGCGCGCGACGTGCTCGTCGTCATGCCCACCGGCGCCGGCAAGTCGCTGTGCTACCAGCTTCCCGCGCTCGTGCGCGACGACCTGACGCTCGTCGTCTCGCCGCTCGTCTCGCTCATGCAGGACCAGGTCGACGCACTGGCGAAGCTCGCGCCCGGCAAGGTCGCGCTCGTCAACGCCCAGCAGGACGCCGCCACCAATCGCGACGCGCTGGCGCGCGCGGTCTGCGGCGAGCTGCGGATGCTCTACGTCGCGCCGGAGCGCTTCTCCTCAGCGCCGTTTCTGCAAGCGATCCGCGACACGAAGATCGGGCTGTTCGTCGTCGACGAGGCGCACTGCGTCTCGCAGTGGGGCCACGACTTCCGGCCTGACTACTTCCGCCTCGCCGACGCCGCGCGCTGGCTGCAGGCCGAGGCGATCATCGCCTCGACCGCGACCGCCACGCCGCAGGTCGCAAACGACATCGTCCAGCGTCTGGGCCTGCGCGACGCGGTCCGCGTCGCGACCGGCTTCGATCGTCCGAACCTCTCGTTCGCCGTCCTGCCGTGTGCCTCGACGCAGGCCAAGCACCGCCACATCGCCGCCGCACTGGCACAGCCCGACGCGACGCCGGCGATCGTCTACGCGGGCACGCGCGCGGGAACCGAGAAGCTCGCGACGAAGCTGTCGGGCACGCTCGACGGGACGGTCGCCGTATACCACGCGGGACTCGGCCGCGAGCAGCGCGCCGAGGTCCAGCGGCGCTTCATGGACGGCCGCCTGGATGTCGTGGTCGCGACGAACGCCTTCGGGATGGGGATCGACAAGGCCGACGTGCGCACCGTCTGCCACGAGTCGGTGCCGGGCTCGATCGAGGCCTACTACCAGGAGGCCGGGCGCGCCGGCCGCGACGGCAGGCCGGCGCGCGCGCTGCTCTTCGCCGAGGGCCGCGACAAGGGGTTGCACGTGTTCTTCATCCAGCGCAGCGAGGTCAGCGACGAGGCGATCTCAACCGTTGCGCGGCGCCTGCAGATGCGCTCGCAGGAGGGCCGCTACGACCTTGGCACCGACGAGCTCGCGTCCGTGCTCGACGGGCGTGGCGAGAACGACGACCAGGTACGCGCCGTCATCGGCCACCTCGCCCGCGCAGGCGTCGTGCGCCCCGCGCCGTCGTCACCGGACCGCCTGCGCGGGCGCATCGAGTCGGCCTTCGACGGCCGCGCGCGCGCCGCGTGCCGCACGTCGGCCGGCGAGGGGCAGCGCGCGCGCTGGCGCCAGTACCGCGCGGTGTGGGCGTTCGTCGAGGGCGACAAGTGCCGCCGCACGACGATCCTGCGCCACTTCGGCGATCCCAGCCCGCCCGCGCCGCAGCCGGGCGTTCCGTGCTGTGACGTCTGCGACGCCTCGTGGGCGCCGCCCCCACCCGCGAACGCCAGTCGCTCCCGCGCCGCCGCGAACGGCCGCAACGGATCGAGCGTCGTGGCGCCCGGCGATCTCGACGCGGCGATCCTCGAGGTCGTCGAGACCGCGCGACCCGCGGTCGGCCGCACGCGCACGGTCGAGATCCTGCGCGGCGGGCGCTCGCAGGCGCTGGTGAAGAGCGGGCAGGACGGTCTGCCCGCCTACGGCACGTTCGATCACCTGACCGCCAAGCAGGTCCTCGCGCGCGTCGACGAGCTCATCCAGAGCGGGCGCCTGCGCTCGACCGGCGGGATGTACCCCAAGCTCGAGAGCGTCTGAGCACGATGGGCACCGACCGCACCGGCGAGCCCCTGCGCGTCGGTGTGCTCGCCTCCGGGTCGGGGACGAACCTGCAGGCGCTGCTGGACACGGTCCACGGCGAGGAGGCGCTGATCGTGGGCGTCGCCGCCGACAAGCCGGGCGCCGTCGCGCTGGAGCGCGCCCGCGACGCCGGCATCGAGAGCGCGGTCTTCCCGCTCGGCGAGCATCCCGACCGCGCCGCGCGAGACAGCGCGATCGCGCAATGGCTGCTCGAGCGCGACGTCGAGGTCGTCGTCCTGGCGGGCTACATGGCGCTGCTGACAAGCCCGTTTCTGCACCGCTTCCCCGGCGCGGTGCTGAACATCCACCCGTCGCTGCTGCCGGCGTTTCCGGGCGTGCGCGCGATCGAGCAGGCGATCGACTACGGCGTGAAGATCTTCGGCGTCACCGTGCACTTCGTCGAGGACGACGGCGGCATCGACACCGGCCCGGTGATCCTGCAGGGCTGCATCGAACTGGCAAACGCGGACGATCCCGCGACGGTGCACGCGCAGCTGCGCCCGCTCGAGCACGCGCTGCTGCCGGAGGCGGTGCGGCTGATCGCCCGCGGCGCGCTGTCGCGCGACCCGCAGAACCCGCGGCGGGTGGTCGTGGCGCAGTAGGCGCGGCGTTCGCGGTTGTTGGTGGTGGCGGCGTTGTGCGGGTGCCGGCATGAGCTGTATCGGTGACCGATGGAGGTGCTCGCCGCGTGCGCGCGCGCGGCGCGACACGTAGGCCACGCCGAACGGGCGAGACGATCGAGAAGCCCGTCCGGCCGATATCCTCGCGCCATCTCCACCGATCCCGACAACGAGAGCGCCGCGACGCTGACCGCACCAGCAGCAGTCAAGATCCGTCGCGCGCTGCTGTCGGTCTCGGACAAGCGCGGCGTCGTCGACTTCGCGCGCGCGCTGACCGAGCTGGGCGTCGAGCTCGTCTCGACCGGCGGAACCGCGACCGAGCTCGAGTCCGCCGGCCTCGACGTGCGCTCGATCGAGAGCTTCACGGGCTTTCCGGAGATCATGGACGGGCGCGTCAAGACGCTGCATCCGCGCCTCTACGCGGGGCTGCTCGCCGTCCGCGACGACCAGACCCACGTCGATGCCGCAAGTGAGCACGACATCGAGTACGTCGACCTCGTCTGCGTGAACCTCTATCCGTTCGAGCGCAGCGTCGCGCGCCGCCTGCCGCACGCGGACATCATCGAGAACATCGACATCGGCGGGCCGACGATGATCCGCGCCGCCGCGAAGAACCATGCCTTCGCTGCCGTCATCACGAGCCCGGAGTCCTACGACGCGGTCATCGACGAGCTGCGCGGTGCCGACGGGCAGCTGTCGATGTCCACGCGCGAGTCGCTCGCCGCCGAGGCGTTCGCGTACACGGCGCGCTATGACACCGCGGTCGCGCGCTGGTTTGCCGAGAAGTCCGAGGACTTCCCGGCGCTGCACGTCCGCGCGTACGAGAAGATCGCCGACCTGCCCTACGGCGAGAACCCGCACCAGCGCGCGGCGTACTACCACGAGGTCGGCGCCCGGATGCACGTGTTGTCGATGGTCCAGCAGCACCACGGCAAGCAGCTGTCGTTCAACAACCTGCTCGACCTCGACTCGGCGCGCAACCTCGTCCGCGACTTCACCCAGCCCGCCTGCGTGATCGTCAAGCACAACAATCCGTGCGGCGTCGCCGTCGGCTCAAGTGCCTTGGAGGCCTACGAGCGCGCCTTCGCGACCGACCCGCTGAGCGCCTTCGGCGGCGTCATCTCCTTCAACGAACCGATCGACGTCGCGACGGCCGAGAAGCTCTCCGAGCAGTTCGTCGAGGTGCTGTTCGCGCCCAGCTACGACGACGGCGCGCTGGACGTCCTCACCGCCAAGCCGTCGATCCGCATCCTCGAGGACAACGAGCGCCGTCAGCCGCTCACGGCCGAGCCGGAGATCAAGCAGGTCATGGGCGGCCTGCTGATCCAGGACCGCGACCTCGAGTTCGGCGACCGCACCGAGATGGAGATCGTCACCAAGCGCCAGCCGAGCGACGACGAGTGGCGCGACCTGATGTTCGCCTGGAAGGTCTGCAAGCACGTGCGCTCAAACGCGATCGTGCTCGCCAGGGACGAGGCCACCGCGGGCATCGGCGCCGGCCAGATGAGCCGCGTCGACTCGGTGCGCCTGGCGATCGACAAGTCGCGCCTGGAGTCGCTGGCGGGCGCCGTGCTCGCGTCCGATGCGTTCTTTCCCTTCTCCGACGGCCCCGAGATCGCGATCGGCGCCGGCGTGACGGCGATCATCCAGCCGGGCGGCTCGCGGCGCGACCCGGAGGTCGTCGACGCGGCCGACGAGGCCGGCATCGCGATGGTCTTCACGAGCCGCCGCCACTTCCGCCACTAGTAGTAGACCGGCGGGCGGCGTGGCCGGCATCGAGCGCATCGCCTCGGGCGGCCCGTGGGAGCAGCGCTTCGGCTACTCGCGCGCGGTCCGCGCCGGCGACCTCGTGCTCGTGGCCGGCACGACGGCGATCGACGAGGACGGCGTCGTGCGTGGCATCGGCGACGCCGCGGCGCAGACCGCGTTCGTGCTCGACAGGATCGCGGCGGCGCTGGCAGAGGCGGGCGCGAGCCTCGACCAGGTCATCCTGACGCGCATGTACGTGACCGACGTCAGCCGCGCCGAGGAGATCGGGCGCGTGCACGGCGAGCGCTTCGGCGCGCATCCGCCGGTCTCCAGCATGGTCGGCGTCGACGCGCTGCTGGACCCGCGGATGCTCGTCGAGATCGAGGCGATGGCGTACGTCGGAAGCTGACGTGCGCGCTTTGCAGGGACGCTTCGGGTCCGTCCGGTGCGTCGCGGACACTGCGCCGCTCGTGCTCGTCGCAAGCGTCATCCCTTGATCACCCTGCGGGCCTGGCAGCGGCACGCGCTGGAGCGTATGGCGGCCTGGGAGGAGGGCTCGTTTCTGCTGTCCGCCGCGCCCGGCGCCGGCAAGACGATCCCGAGCCTCGTGTTCGCGCGGCGGCTGCTGGACGCCGGGACGATCACGCGCGTGCACGTCGTCTGCCCGACCGCGCCGTTGACGCGCCAGTGGGCCGAGGCCGCCGGGCGGCTGGACGTGCAGCTTGCGCCCGACGCCGAGGAGCTCGTCCCGCCGCGTGACTTCCACGGCGTGGCGGTGACCTACGCGCGCGCTGCGCTGTCGGCCAGGCGCTGGTCGTCGCAGTGCGGCGAGCGCACGCTGATCATCGCCGACGAGGCGCATCATCTCGGTGAGGAGCTCGCCTGGGGCGAGGGCTTCGCGCGCGCGTTCGCGGCCACGCAGCGCTGGCTGCTGCTGTCCGGGACGCCGTTTCGCTCCGACGGCAGCGCGATCGCCGGCGTGCGCTACGACGACGGCATGGCGGTGCCTGACGTCAGCTACTCCTACGCCGACGCGGTGCGCGACGGCATCTGCCGGCCGGTCGTGTTCGTCCCCTACGACGGAACGCTGTCGTGGCAGTCCGGCGACGACGTCGTCGAGTCCTCGTTCGCCGATGCCGCCCTGAGCGGCCGCGAGGCGAGCCGCCGCTACCGCACGGCGATCTCGACGGAGCTCGGCGACGGGCTGCCGCGGATCCTGCGCGCCGCCGACGAGCGCCTCGGCGCGGTGCGCTCGAGCGGGCACCGTGACGCGGGCGGCCTCGTCGTCACCGCCGACGGCGGACATGCGCGCCGCGTCGCGTCGGTGCTGAAGGAGATCACGGGCCGCTCGCCCACGGTCGTCGTCCACACCGACGCGCAGGCGGCGGCGAAGCTGCGCGCGTTCGGCATGGGGCGCGAGCGCTGGATCGTCGCGGTGAACATGGTCTCCGAGGGCGTGGACATCCCGCGCCTGCGGGTCGGCGTCTATGCGACCGCGGCGAAGACGCCGCTCGTCTTTCGCCAGATCGTCGGGCGCTTCGTGCGCACGCTCGCGGGCCGCCCGCTCGAGCACAGCTTCCTCTTTCTGCCCGCCGACGGGCTGCTGCGGATGCACGCGGCGGAGGTCGAGCAGGAGCTCTGCCACGTGCTGCGCGCGCCGGCCGAGGAGCCGCCGGAGTTCGACGCGCCCGAGCGCGGGCGCAGCGAGCCGACCGAGCCCGAGCCGTTCGTGCCGCTGAACGCCGACGTCGCGCCGCAGCTTGCGCTCTTCGGAGGCGGACCGCCGCCGCCGGTCGTGCGCGTGGTGGCACCGCCGGCCGCCGCTGCGCCGCCGCCGGGCGCGGTTGAGGAGCCGGCGTTTCAGCGCCGCCGGCGTCTGCGCGACAAGCGCCAAGGGCTCGTCGTGACGCTCGCAGGGTTCGAGAACCGCTCGCACCGCGAGATCAACACATGGCTCAACCGCGAGGTCGGCGCGGCCGGCGTGCGCGAGGCGACGATCGAGCAGCTCGAGCGCTCGATCGAGCTGCTGCAGGCCAAGCTCGACGCGATCGGCCGCAGGCGCGCGAAACGCGCGTCCTAGACTGCCCGGACCCCTCGCCCCCATGGTGTAGCGGTCAGCACGCGGCCCTTTCACGGCCGAAGCGGGAGTTCGATTCTCCCTGGGGGTACTTCATCCGTCCTGCGTCTACGCGAACATGCGTTCGATGCGGGTCAAAGCCGTCGAACGCGCTCAGGCGCGTGCCCTGCGCCAGGAGGGCTGGCCGCACAAGCGCATCGCCGCGCTCCTCGGTGTGTCGCCAGGCAGCGTTCATGCGTGGACGCGGGACATCGAGCTGACCGCCGAGCAGCGCGCGCACAACCTGCGCGGACCGGCCGGTCCGCAGAATCCGGCGGTCGTCGCCCGCCGCGCCGCAAGCTGGTCGGCGGCTTGTCGCGCCAAGCGCGCGGCCTATCAGGAGGAGGGGCGCGCACGGGCGCGCGCCGGCGGCGACCCGCTGCACCTGCAGGGCTGCATGCTCTACTGGGCGGAAGGCGGCAAGGGACGCAACGTCGTCGACTTCGCCAACTCCGACTTGCCGATGGTGCGCCTCTTCCGCGGCTTCCTACGCGACTGCCTCGGCGTCGAGGACGCGCGCCTGCGCATCGCGCTGAACGTGTACACGAACAACGGCCTCTCGATCGCGGAGATCGAGGCGTACTGGCTCGACGGGCTCGCGCTTCCGCGCTCCGTCCTGCGCAAGCACATGATCGACCACACCCCCACGTCGAGCAGCGGACGGGCGAAGAACCGCCTGATCTACGGCGTCTGCTCGCTGCGGCTCGGCAGCACGCACGTGCTGCAGCACATCTACGGCGCGATCCAGGAGTACGCAGGTTTCGACGAGCCGCGTTGGCTCGGCTGACCGCGATGCGGGCGTGCCGCGCCCTAAGCTACGTCGGTGCGGGCCGTTAGCTCAATCGGTAGAGCAAGGGACTTCGGTACGGAGCGCCAGTCGGGAGACCGCTGGTTTGTCGGCAGCTGTTTGCTGGGACCCCCTGAGAGCCTGAGGTACCCATCGCGGTGACAATCCTCAGGATTGGGCAATCAGCAGGCAACCCCGCAAGGGAGAGCCCTCAGAGGCCATACGCTGCCCACCCTAACGCGGACCGGCGAGGGTGAAGAGATGGTCCAGACCGCAACGCCACGGCGGCCGGTGAGAGCCGGTGCGGCAGGTTAATCCCTAGGTTCTGGGTTCGAGTCCCAGGCGGCCCATGGACACGACGCGGACTACCGCCGCGGTCGTGCGCAGGCGCCCCGCGCGCGGGCACCAACTCGCGGGCAAGGGCGCGGGCGGCTGACGCGCCCTAACCTCTTGTCGGCGGGCGGTTAGCTCAGCTGGTCAGAGCGCCTGCCTTACAAGCAGGAGGTCCGCGGTTCGAGCCCGCGACCGCCCATGTGGTCATTCCCTGAGCACGACGGCGGCCGGAGCCGCCGACTCGGACGATCAGCCTCACGACCGGCGCCGAGGACCCTTGCTGAGAAGACTTCGGTACGGCGTAGTCCCGATCACCCCCGGGCCGTCAGCCGCCTGGCGAGCATGGCGCTGATCTCGGCGACAGATTCGGCCGGCCCGAGCCCCTGGTCGCGGAGCGCCTCCCATGTGTTGAGGTCGACCAGCGCGCGCGCCACCGCGCGATCCTGTGGCGCGGCGTCGAGCGGCGCGAGCGCGGTGTCGACGAGCGCGCTCAGCGACGCCTCGAGCGCGTCGCGGTCCTGGGCGACGCGCGGGTGAACGTCGCCCTCGCGGCGCATCGCGCGCAGCTGCGGGGCGCCGCGCTCGTAGATCGCGAACATCTCGCGCACGAGCCGCTCGATGCGCTCGTCCGGCTTCCCGGCGTGCTCGAAGAGCGCCGGCATTTTCGATGGGTCGGGTGGCGCGACGACCTGCATGGTGATCTCGCCGCAGGCGGGGATGAGCTCGTCGAGCGAGGGGAAATGGCGGTAGACGGTGCCCACGCCGACGCCGGCGCGGGCTGCGATGTCGTCCCAGCTCGTAGCCGCGATGCCCTGCTCGCCGTGCAGCTCGCGGGTCGCGTCGACGATCCGCTTGCGCGTCCGCGCGACGGCCGCGGCCCGCTTGCTCATGTCGTAATTTCGCGGAGACATTTCCTTGATGAATCTTCTCCGTCTAATTATAGTCGTCGACGTCGTTCGCAACATCCAATCCCCGGCCCCGCAGGAGGCATCCCATGGCGACCCAGCCGACAACCGCTCCCCTGTCCCCCACCGCCCTCGGCCAGCCGCGCTGGTTCTTCGGCATGCTGGCCGAGGTCAAGGCCTCGGGCGCGGACACCGCCGGCCAATACACCCTCGTCGAGATCACCGCACCCCCCGGGCTCGAGGCCCCGCTGCACGTCCACTACACCGAGGACGAGGGCTTCTACGTCCTCGAGGGCAGCGTGACGATCGTCGTCGGCGACGAGACCGTCGAGCTGGCTGGCGGCCAGCACGCGTTCGGCCCCCGCGACGTCCCCCACAGGTTCACCGTCGGGCCGGACGGGGCCCGCATGATCTGGGTGCTCACGCCGGGCGGCTTCGAGAGCCTCATCGACGAGGTCAGCGTGCCGGCCGAGGCGCCGATCGTCCCGCCGCCGAGCGTCGTCCCGCCCGAGAACGTCGCGGAGATCCTCCGGCGGCACGGCAACGAGCTGCTCGGCGGTTGAGCCGAGGCGGCGCCGAGGCGGCCCTCACCCCGGGGCCGCCTCGCGTCCGCGGGCATTGTGCGCGGCATCGATCCGTCTGCGGTGCCCGAAGCCGCGACTCCAAAGCCGTCACGTGGACGAACGCCGCCACGCGACAGCCAGCGTCACGAAACGCCGCGCGCCCTGATCCGGCGGTAGGGTCGCGCGAACCCTCATGCTCGACCGCGTAGCGACACTGACCTGGCGCCGACCGAAGCTCGTCCTCGCGCTGGTCGGCGCGTTCGTGGTCATCGCCGGGGCGTTCGGCCACGATGTCGAGCGTCACCTCAAGGCCGCGGGCTTCACCGACAGCGCGTCGCAGAGCGAGCGCGCGACGGAGCTGCTGCGCAGCGAGCTCGGATACGACCCGAGCCCGGCGATCGTCGTGCTCGTGCGCAACCGCGGCGGCGGCAGGCTCGACGTGGCGCAGCCCGCGGTCCGGCGCGAGGTCGACCGCATCGCGCAGGCGCTGACCGACACGCGCTACGTCGGCCACGTCACCAATCCGCTGCGCGACCGCCGCGAGGGCGCGGCGCTGCTCGAGCGCGATGGCGAGTCGCTCGTCATCACGGCGGGCCTGTCGACGCAGGACGTCGAGAGCGACGGCGGCGAGGCCGCTGAGGAAGCGCAGCGGCGGATCGGCGCAAGCCCGCTCGACGTGCGCATGGGCGGGTTTGCGGTGAGCTTCAACGAGGTCAACGACGAGACGCGCGAAGACCTCACCCGCGCCGAGATGATCGCCTTCCCGATCCTCACGATCCTGCTGCTGCTCGTCTTCCGCGGCGCGGTCGCTGCCGCGATCCCGCTGCTGCTCGGCGTGATCTCGGTGCTCGGCACGTTCCTCATGCTGCGCGTGATGGCCGGCGTCGTCGACACGTCGCTGTTCGCGCTGAACATCGCCACCGCGCTCAGCCTCGGCCTGGCCGTCGACTACGGGCTGCTGATGGTCTCGCGCTACCGCGAGGAGCTCGAGCGCGCCGGCGGGGCGACCGAGGAGGCGCACCGGCGCACGGTGCAGACCGCGGGCCGGACCGTGTTGTTCTCGGGCTTCACCGTTGCGATCGCGCTGGTGGCGCTCGTGATCATGCCCCAGCGCTTCTTGTACTCGGTGGGCGCCGCGGGCGCCGCCGTCGGCGTGCTGTCCGCCGTAATGGCCGTGTTCGTCGTGCCGTCGATGCTGGCGCTGCTGGGCACGCGCATCAACGCGCTGGCGATTCGCCGCGGACCGTCGGTCTCCGAGCGCTCGAGCGGCTGGTACCGCGTCGCGAAGGCGGCGATGCGCCACCGCATCACGGTCGCGGTCGGTTGCACCGTCCTGCTGCTGGCGCTCGCGTCGCCGCTGCTGTCGACGACGTTGACCGGCCCGAGCGCGGAGGCCGTGCCGCCCAGCCAGCCCTCCTACGCCGTCAACACGTACATCGAGGAGAACTACTCGCAGGGCATCGCGTTCGCGATCACCGTCACCGTCCAGGGCAACGCGACGGCGGCGCAGCTGGCACCGCTGCAACGGCGGATCGCGGCGATCGAAGGCATCGACGGTGCCACGCCGTTCGTGCGCGCCTCCCCGCGCGCCGCGTTCGCGAACTTCACGCCCGCCGGGCCCGCGCTGAACCGGCGCAGCCAGGACGCGGTGCAGGCGATCCGCGCACTGCAAGCGCCCGGGGCCAGCGAGCTGCTCGTGTCGGGCAACACCGCGCGCTTCATCGACGAGAAGGAGAGCCTGATCGACCACCTTCCCGTCGTGGGCGCGATCATCGCGACGACGACGCTGCTGCTGCTCTTCATGCTCACCGGCTCGATCATCCTGCCGATCAAGACGCTGATCATGAACGCCCTGACGCTCGGGGCCTCGCTCGGCGTGATCGTGCTCGCGTTCCAAGAGGGCGTGCTCAGCGACCTGTTCGCCTACACCGGGCCGGCGGCGATCGAGGTGACGAGCCTCGCGTTCCTGTTCGCTGTGACGTTCGCCCTCGCGACCGACTACGCGGTGCTCGTGATGGCCCGCATCAAGGAGCAGCACGACCGCGGCGCGAGCAACGAGGAGGCGGTCGCCGTCGGCATCAGCCGCACCGGACGCGTGATCACCGCAGCCGCCGCGGCGATCGCGATCGTCTTCCTGGCGTTCGCGGTGAGCAAGGTCTTCTTCATGAAGCAGATCGCCGTCGCCGAGGCCGCGGCCGTGATCATCGACACGACGATCGTGCGGGCGCTGCTGGTGCCGGCGCTGATGGGCATGTTCGGCGAGTGGAACTGGTGGGCGCCGCGGCCGCTGCGCCGCCTGCAGGCCCGCTTCCGCTTCGCCGAGGGGTAGTTCGGGGCCGCCACGGGCGCCGCGTACGATCGCCGGTGCGCGCCTCGCGCTCATGCTCCGCGGCGCGACGGTCGATACGGACCACACGTGGCCTGCTTCGCACGCGCGGCCACAAACGACATGGCCACTTCGCCCGTCATCCCGACCTGCCTTGGCGATCGCTACGAGCCGTCGCGACTGCTCAAGAGCGTGCTCGGCATCAGCACGTACGTGGGCAGCGACACGCACACCGGCGCCGACGTCGTCATCAAGACCGCGATCGGCGAGATCGCGGCGCCGACGCAACTGCGCATGGAACATCAGGCAGACGCGCTGGCCGATGTCGACAGCCCGTACGTCGCGCCGCTCGTCGCGGTCGGGCGCGAGGGCGACGTGTTCTATGCGGTCAGGCCGTACGTTCGCGGCGTGACGCTCGAGCAGCGCCTGCGGGAGCGCTGCCTGTCGCCGCTGGAGTCGCTGGAGATCGCCGACGGCGTCATGACAGCGTTGCAGGTGGTGCACGAGCGCGGGGTGCTGCACCGCGACATCAAGCCTGCCAACGTCATCGTGGGCAGCACCCAGGTCACGCTGATCGACATCGGCTTCGTGCGCACCACGCGCGTCGACGCCTCGGGCCGCGACGCGGGCGTCGGCGCCGTGCGCTACGTCTCGCCCGAGCAGGCGGGCCTGCTGCACCGCGACATCGACGAGCGCGCCGATCTGTATTCGGCAGGGGCGCTGCTCTTCGAATGCCTGGCAGGCCGGCCACCGTTTCTCGGAGGCTCGGTCAGCGAGGTGCTGCGCGAGCATCTGACGAGCCGGCCGCCGTCGCTGCGGTCGCTGATCGGCGAGATCCCCGCGGCGCTCGACGAGTTCGTCGCAAGGCTGCTGCGCAAGGACCCGCGCGACCGCTACCAGTCCGCGGAGGCCGCGCTGCACGACCTGCGCGCGATCCAGGACGCGCTTGCGCGCGGAGTCGACGATCCTCAGATCGTGCTGGGCCTGCACGAGCGCCGGCGGCGCGCGCTCACCGAGCCGGCATTCATCGGCCGCAGCGCGCCGCTCGCGCGGCTGGAGGACGAGCTGGCACGAACCGCCACCGGCGCGTCCGGACTCATCCTGCTGGAGGCGCCTTCGGGCGGAGGCAAGAGCCGGCTGCTCGACGAGCTCGAGCGATCCAGCGTCCAGCGCGACGTGTGGGTGCTGCGGGGGCAGGGCCGCGACCAGGGCGCCCAGCGGCCCTTCCAGGTGCTCGACGGCGTCGTGCGCGCGGTCGTCGCGCGCTGCACGTCCGACGACGACTTCGCCGCACGGCTGCGCGCCCGCCTCGGCGGACGCGAGGACGCGCTGCTGGACGCGATGCCCGAGCTCGGGCCCGCGCTGGGGAGGGCCGCTGAGCGCGGTTCAGCGCCGCTGGGCGCCGAGCAGCACGGCGAGACGCGGACGATCCGCGCGCTTGCGGATCTGCTCGACGCGCTCGGCACGCCGGAGCGCCCCGCGGCCGTCATGCTCGACGATTGCCAGTGGGCCGACGAGCAGACGCTCAAGCTGCTCGCGCACTGGTGCCGCGCGCAGGACGGCGAGCGCGATGCGCCCGCGCACGCGCTGGTCGTGGTCGCGTTTCGCTCCGAGGAGGTCGCACCGGGAGATCCGCTGCGCGCGCTGCCGGCGATCCGCCACGTGGCGCTCGACCCGCTCGACGGCGAGGGCGTCGCGGAGCTCGTCGAGTCGATGGCGGGCGCGATCCCGCCGCAGGCGGCTGAGCTCGTTGCAGGCCTCGCGCACGGCAGCCCGTTGATGGCGGTCGAGATCCTCCGCGGGCTCGTCGAGACGGGTGCCCTCGTCGCGAGCGACGACGGCTGGCGCGTCGTCGACCACATGCTCGCCGACGTGCAGGCGTCCAGCCGGTTCGCCGCGGTCTTCAGCCGCCGGCTGCACAGCGCGCCCGACGAGCTGCTCGAGTTGCTGAGCGTCGGGGCGGTACTCGGAAAGCAGTTCGGCGTGGCCCACGCCGCCGAGCTCGCCGGCCGGTCGCCGCGCGAGACCCTGGGGCTGCTCGCGGAGGCCCGGCGGCGGCACATCGTCTGGTCCGACGCCGACGGAGAACGCTGCGCGTTCGCGCACGACAAGCTGCGCGAGGCGTTGCTCGATCGGCTGCCCGAGCAGCGTCGGCGCGCGCTGCACCTCGCCGCCGCCCTGCACTTGAGAGAGCATGCCGCGGCGGGAGCCTTCGAGCTGGCCTTCCACTTCGACGCCGCCGGCGCGCACGAGGATGCGCTGCCATACGCGCTGCAGGCGGCGGCCAGCGCCCGCGCGCGCTATGCGCTCGGCGTCGCCCAGCGGCAGTACGAGATCGCCGCGCGCGGCGCGACGCAGCCCGCCCTGAGGCGCGCGATCGCCGAGGGCCTGGGCGACGTCGCGATGCTTCGCGGCCGCTACGAGGATGCCGCCCAGCACTTCGCCGCCGCGCGCGAGCTGTGCGACTCCGACGAGCTTGCCGCCGGCATCGACGGCAAGCTCGGCGAGCTGGCGTTCAAGCGCGGCGACGTGCGTGACGCCGCCCGGCTGCTCGAGCGGGCGCTTCGCCTGCTCGACCAGCACGTGCCGAGCGGCGCCGTAGCGTTCGTCCTCGCACTCGTCTGCCAGGTCGTCGCGCAGTTCGCGCACAGCATCGCGCCACGCATCTTCGTCGGACGCCGGCAGGAGGCCAGCGAGCGGCAGCGCCTGATCATGCGCCTGCACTCCGAGCTCGCGCACGCCTACTGGTTCGGCTCCGGACTGGTCGCCTGCGGCTGGACGCACCTGCGCGGCATGAACCTCGCCGAGCGTCACCCGCCGACCGCCGAGCTCGCGCAGGCCTACTCCGAGCACGCCCCCGTGACGACGATGGTGCCCTGGTGCCGGCGCGGCATCGCCTACGCAGAACGATCCCTGGCGATCCGCCGTTCGCTGGGCGACACATGGGGCGAAGGGCAGTCGCTGGGCTTCTACAGCACGGTGCTCTACGCGGCGAGTCGCTTCGAAGAGGCCGTCGAGAAGGCCCAGGCGGCGGTCGAGATCCTCGAGCGCACCGGCGATCAGTGGGAGGTCAACCTCGCGGGCTGGCACATCGCACTCTCGCTGTACCGGCTGGGCCGCATGGAGGACGCGATGCTCGCCGCCCAGCGTGTGCACCGCGCCGCCGTCGAGCTTGGCGACCGCCAGTCCTCGGGCATCAGCATCGGCGCGTGGGCGAAGGCCTCCGGCGGCGCGGTCCCCCCGTCGCTGGTGCAGGCCGAGCTCGAGCATCCGATCGGCGACGTGCACACCCGCGTCGAGGTCCTGCAGGCAAAGGCGCTGGAACTGATCGCCGAAGGGCGTATCGACGAGGCCGTCGACGTACTCACCGAAGCCGACGCCTACACGCGCCGGTCGGGCCTGCGCCAGGAGTACGTCGCGCCGGTCCGGCCATGGCTGGTCACGGCGCTGCGCATGCAGCTCGAGCAGACGAGCGCGCTCGCCCCCGCTCAGCGGCACAGACGCGCGCGGCGCGCCCGCCGCGCCGCTCGGCGCGCGCATGGCCTTGCCCGCAGCTATCGCAACAATCTGCCGCACGCGCTGCGCGAACGGGCGTTGCTGCAGGCGATGGCCGGCCGCCGGCGCCGCGCGCTGCGTACGATCGGCCGCAGCCTCGACGTCGCGACGGAACAGGGCGCTGCGCACGAGGCCGCGCTGAGCCTCGGCGCCCGCGGGAGCATCCGCGCCGCGCTCGGCGACCGCGACGGCGGCGAGGACGACCTGCGCGAGGGACGCCGCGCGCAGGACGAGTTGCTGCCCCCGATCGCGCCCGCCGCCGCGCCGGCCCGCGACGACCTCATGGCGGCCGACGTCACGCTCTCGCTCGCCGACCGTTTTGCGACCGTGCTCGACGCCGGCCGTGCGATCACGTCGGCGCTGACCGACGAAACCGTCTTCGCGGCCGTCGTCGCCGCCGCCCAGACGCTCCTGCGCGGCGAGTCCTGCGCCGTCGTCGAACTCGACGACGGCGGCGAGCGGCATGCCGGCGTGGTCGCGGGCGCCGCCGACACCGACCCGCTGGGATGTGTCATCGAGCGCGCCCTGAGCCGCGGCGCGACCGTCGTGCTCAGCGAGGACGACCTGCAGGCGCAGAGCGCCGACGGCGTCTGGAGCGGTCGCGTGCGCTCGGCCCTGTGCGCACCGATCTTCGTCCGCGGGCGCGCGGCGGCATGCCTGTACGTCATCCACGGCGAGGTCGGCGCGCTGTTCGGTGAAGAGGAGGAGCGCTTGGCGGCGTTCATCACCGCGCTCGCCGGCGCAGCGCTGGAGAACGCCGAGGGATTCTCGGAGGTGCAGGCGCTGTCGGTCTCGCTGGAGGAGCGCGTCGCGCAGCGCACCGCCGAGCTGCGCGCATCGGTGGAGGACGTCGAGCTCGCGCTGTCGGTGCTGTCGGCGACGCTGGATGCCACCGCCGACGGCCTGCTCGTCGTCGACCGCGCGGGCAGGATCGTCAATCACAACGCCCGCTTTGCCGAGCTCTGGCGGATGCCCCCAGAGGTCCTCGCCTCAGGCGACGACGAGCGCGCAATCGCGTTCGTGCTCGAACAGCTGCGCGATCCCGAGGGATTTCTGGCCACCACGCGCGCGACGTATGAGCAGCCCGATGCCGAGACCTGCGACGAACTCGAGTTCCTCGACGGCCGTGTCTACGAGCGCTGCTCCAAGCCGCACCGGCTTGCCGGCGAGAGCGTCGGCCGGGTGTGGAGCTTTCGTGACATGACAGAGCAGAAGCGCTTCGAGAGCCAGCTCAGGCACCTTGCCGACCACGACGCGCTGACCGGCCTCGTCAGCCGCCGGCGCTTCGAGGAGGATCTCGCGCGCGAGGCGGCGGTCGTCGGGCGCTACGGCGGAACGCTCGCGGCGCTGCTGCTCGACATCGACAACTTCAAGTTCGTCAACGACACGCTCGGACACAAGGGCGGCGACGCGCTCATCCGCAGCGTCGCGGACCTGCTGCGCGGGCGCCTGCGCGACACCGACATCCTCGCCCGCCTCGGCGGCGACGAGTTCGCGGTGCTGCTTCCCGGCGCCAGCCCAGAGCACGCGCAGACGGTCGCCGCCGACCTGCTGGACCTCGTCCGCCACCACACCGCGTTCGTGGAGGGTCAGCGCGTATCGATCACGGCCTCGATCGGCGTCGCGCTGCTCGGCGAGATGGACGCCGACGGCTCGCAGCTCATCGTCGACGCCGACCTCGCGATGTACGCGGCAAAGACAGCCGGCCGCGACTGCTTCTCCTACTACACGGCCGAGCGCGCACAGCAGGCGCGCCTGCAAGGACGTTACACATGGGTCGAGCGGATCCGCCACGCGCTCGAGAACGACGACTTCGTCTTGCACGTCCAGCCGATCCTCGACCTCAAGAGCGGCGCGCTCGCGCAGTACGAGCTGCTGCTGCGCATGCGTGGCGAGGACGGCGTCCTGATCCCGCCCAACGCGTTTCTGCCGAGTGCCGAGCGGCTAGGCCTCGTCCAGGCGATCGACCGCTGGGTCGTCAGCGAGGCGATCGACCTGATCGCCGAGCACGCGCGCGCCGGCCGCGAGCTGCGCCTGGAGGTCAATCTCTCCGGACGCTCGATCGGCGACGTCGAGCTCACCGAGCTCATCGAGGACGGGCTCGCGGCGACCGGCATCAATCCTGAGAACCTCATCTTCGAGGTGACCGAGACCGCGGCAATCGCGAACATGGATGCCGCGCGCGAGTTCGCGCGCAAGCTCACCCAGCTCGGCTGCCAGTTCGCGCTGGACGACTTCGGCACCGGCTTTGGCTCCTTCTACTACCTGAAGTACCTGCCGGTCAGCTACCTGAAGATCGACGGCGAGTTCGTCACGGCCATGGCCGACAACGCGACCGACCAGCTGATGGTCAAGGCGATGGTCCAGATCGCCCGCGGCCTCGGCAAGCGGACGATCGCCGAGTTCGTCGGCGATGCACGCACCCAGGCGCTACTGACGCAGTACGGCGTCGACCTGGCGCAGGGATACCACGTCGGCCGGCCGACGGACGTCGCGCAGCTCTCGCCCGCGGGCGCCGCCACGCCGCTGCCACGACCTTAGTGGGTCGCCCAGGAACGTTGTGCCCGTAATCCCGGGATGCCGGCGCCGCCAGGCAAGGACGCAGGATCGAAGGTGTGGCCCTGCCACATCGAGATCCGAGGACGCCGCCTGGCGGTGATCGGCGCCCGGGGTTTGGGTGCAACGCTTGTGGGCGGCCCACTAGGGCTGCGCGCGCGTGGGCAGGTACGGCTCTTCGCTCGCCGGATGCCCCTTGGCGATGTTGCGCCCGCGGGCGCGCTCGGCGTTGAACTCGGCGCCGAGCAGGATCGCCAGGTTCGTCAGCCACAACCAGACGAGGAACACGATCACGCCGCCGAGCGTGCCGTAGGTCTTGTTGTAGGAGCCGAAGTTCGCGACGTAGAACGCAAACAGCGCGGAGACGACGATCCACAGCACCACGGCGAGGACGCCGCCTGGCAGCACGGAGCCGAGCCCCGGCTGCTTGACGTTCGGCGTCGTGTAGTAGAGCACCGCGAACATGAAGGACACGATCAGGACGAGGACCGGCCACTTGACGATGTCCCACAGGGCCAGCGCGCTGTCGCCGACACCGAACAGGCTGCCGGCCTGCTCGGCGATCGGGCCCGTCAGCACGACCGCGAGGGCGCCGGCGGCGAGCAGGACCATCATCAGCACGGTCACGCCAATCCGCAGCGGCAGCTTCTTCCAGATCGAGCGGCCCTCTTCGACATCGTAGATCGCGTTGGACGCGTCCATGAACGCGCTGATGTAGCCCGACGCCGCCCAGATCGCGCCGGCCAGCGAGATGATGAACAGCAGCGGCGCGCCGCCGCCCTGCTGCAGGCCGGTCAGGGCGCCGGTCAGGATCTCCTTCGCCGGGCCGGGAGCGACAGCCGACAGGTTGTCGATCAGCGGCTGGATCGCGGAGCTGCCGATCAGGCCGAGGATCGAGACAGTGGCGAGCAGGGCGGGGAAGATCGAGAGAACTCCGTAGTACGTCAGCGCGGCGGCCCAGTGCGTGAGGTTGTCGGCAGAGAACTCCTTGACCGTGCGCTTGAGCGCCGATCCTGCTGATGCCTGCGTCTTGCTCGACCGCAACGTGGCGGTGCTGCGCGCGGCGGGCTGCTCGTGGCGCTGCGCGGGCGCATGCGCTTGTGCGCCGGGGGCGGCCGGCGGGCCGGCTGGGGTCTGGACGCGCGAGCCAGTGCCGCCGTCCGCCGGCGACCCATTGGCGCCGTCGCGCGCTGAGGTGGCAGTCGTCGCCGGCTCTGCGGCGATGCCGTAGTGGCGGTAGATGGCGTTGACGAGCTCCTCCGACGGCTCCTCCTTGGCGTCGACCGCGGGTGCGTCGGCCACGACGGACTTCTCGTAGCCGGCGCGGACGCCGTCCGCCGTCGGCCTTGCGCCGGTGATCGGCACGAGCGTTGCGCGACGGCCGGTCCGGCCCATCTTCACAAGCGCCCACTCCGGCTCGCCCGTCTCCTCCACGAGATAGATCTCCTCGATCGTGCCGATCTTCTCGCCGGCACGGTCGAGCATCGTCTGCCCTTCCCAATCGGCGCTGGATGCAGGAGTCATGACTCGCCTCTCTACCCGGCCGTCGCGCGGCGGCAAACCACTTCCTGCGCGTGCGGGCGGCGCGGGGCTCAACGCGGGCGCGATGGCCACCGTCGAGAGCCACCCGCCGCTCAGCTCGCGGATGGTGCCAGCCCGAACCCGGCGGCGCCACGTCCGTTGCGGCGGCGAGGCTCGAGGGTAGGAACGGCCCATGACGTCAACCGCCACTCCTCCGGATAAGCTCGTCGCCGGCTACGCCCCGCCAGGCGAGGACCGGCCACTTGCAGCCTACGGCGGGCTCATGGCAGCGTTCGGGATCACGCTCGCCGGCGCGCTCGCGGCGCTGCGCGCAAGCGGCCGCGAGCTGGCCGCGCGACCCCGCGCGGGCGATCTCGTGCTCGCGGGGATCGCGACGCACAAGGTCAGCCGCCTGCTCGCGAAGGACCGCGTGACGAGCTTCGTCCGCGCCCCGTTCACGCGCTACCAGGAGCCCGCCGGGCACGGCGAGCTCGAGGAGCAGCCGCGCGGCACGGGCGTCCGGCTGGCGATCGGCGAGCTGCTCGTCTGCCCGTACTGCCTGGCGCAGTGGATCGCCGCCACCTTCGCCGTGGGTCTGGTGGCAGCGCCGCGGGCAACCCGCTTCATCGCGGGGATCTACGTCGCCGAGACGCTGTCAGACGTGCTGCAACTCGCCTACAAGGCAGCCGAAGACCGGGCCTGATCGGTGAGTCCGCGGCAGACGTGGCTTCCGGGGCCTCGGCCCAGGCTCTGATGCCGGCCGCGATCCGCGACCACGCGCTGCTGTCGGATTGCCAGTCGGCGGCGCTTGCGACGCCGACCGGGACGATCGACTGGTGGCCCGCACCGCGCTTTGACTCCACGAGCGCGTTCAGCGCCCTGCTCGACGACAGCGCCGGGCACTGGACGATCGCGCCCGACGAGCCCTTCGCGTCGACCTGGCGCTACCGGCCGGGCACGCTCGTGCTCGAGACCACGATGCGCGCGGCCTCGGGCACGCTGCGCCTCACCGAGGCGCTCGCCCTGAGCGCGGGGGCGCGCGGCCACGACATCGGTCACAGAGCGCCGCACGCGCTCGCCCGCCACGTGGAGGTGCTCGAGGGCGAGCTCACGATCTGCATGCGCTGCTCGCCCAGGCTCGAGTACGGGCTCGCGGTGCCGAGCTTCACGCGCGAGGCCGGCGGCGTCGCCACGATCGGCGGCCCGGAGCGCCTGTTTCTGCGCGGCGACGGCGCCGAGATCGAACTCGACGGCGCGAGCGCATGCTCGCGCGTGCGGCTTGGCGCCGGGCAGCACGCCGGCTGGGTCCTGCACCGCGCCGCCGGCAGCTATGCGCCGCCGCCGCCGCCGCTCGGCGCGCGCGAGACGCTCCAGGACACGGCCGCCGCTTGGCAGTCGTGGTCGCAGGAGCACCGCGGCTACGACGGCCTGCACGGTGACCGCGTCCGTTTCGCAAGCCTCGTCTTCCAGGGGCTGACCTACCAGCCGACAGGCGCGCTCGTGGCGGCCCCCACGACCTCGCTGCCCGAGGTCGCGGGCGGCGACTCCAACTGGGACTACCGCTACGTCTGGCTGCGCGACGCCGCGATGACCGTCCGTGCGCTGTCGGTGTCGGCATGCAGCGACGAGTCGCTGCGCTACTTCGACTGGATGGTGCGCGCGGCCGTCACCTGCCGCGCCGAGGAGCAGGTGCAGATCGTCTTCGGCGTCGAAGGCGAGCGCGACCTCAGCGAGCACCGCCTCGAGCATCTCGCCGGCCATCTCGACTCGCGGCCCGTGCGCGTCGGCAACGCCGCCTGGCGCCAGAAGCAGCTCGACGTCCTCGGGCACGTCCTCGACAGCGCCTGGGTCCTCGGCGACGAGCTCGGCACGCCCGACGAGTTCACCGCAGGCTTTCTGTGCCAGCTCGCCGATCGCGCGGCCGAGCAGTGGCGCGAGCAGGATTCGAGCATCTGGGAGGGTCGCGAGGGCGAGCGCCACTACGTCGTCTCGAAGGTCGGCTGCTGGGTGGCGCTCGATCGCGCAGTGCGCCTCGCCGACCGGCTCGGCGCGCGCGACCGGCAGGCGCGGTGGGCGGCAGCGCGCGACGAGCTGCGCCGCACGGTCCTGCGCGAGGGGTTCGACGAGCGCCGCGGCGCGTTCACCGGCGCGTTCGGCTCGGACCACCTCGACGCCGGCGTGCTGCTGCTGCCGCTGCTGGGCTTCGTCGACGGCGATGACCCGCGCATGACGAGCACGATCGCCGTGCTCGAGGACGAGCTCGGCGACGGCGGGCTTCTGCGCCGCTGGGCAGGCGCCGAGGACGGCGCGTTCCTGACGGCCTCGTTCTGGCTGGCCGAGTGTCATGCGCGCGCAGGACGCACCGACCGCGCGCACGAGGTCTTCGAGCAGGCTGCGGGCGCGGCCAACGACCTGGGCCTGCTGGCCGAGGAGGTCGATCCGGCGAGCGGCGCGCCCCTGGGCAACTTCCCCCAGGCGATCTCGCACGTCGGGCTCGTCAACGCCGCAGTGGCGCTGACCGAAGCGGATTCGAGGCAGGGCGCAGCGGCGGCGTGAGCGTCGTCGTCATAACGGGCGCGAGCGCCGGCGTCGGGCGCGAGGTGGCGCGCGCCTTCGCGCGCCGCGGCGACGCGCTCGCGCTCATCGCGCGGGAGCCCGGCCGCCTCGAGTCGGCTCGCGCCGAGGCCGAGGCCGGTGGCGCGCGGCAGGCGATCGCGATCGCGCTCGACGTCGCCGACGCGCGCGCAGTCGGCGACGCGGCGACGCAGATCGAGGCGCAGCTCGGCCCGATCGACGTCTGGGTCAACAACGCGATGTCCGCGACGCTCGCGTTCGTGCACGAGACGGACGCCGAGGACTACCGCCGCGTCATCGAGGTGACGCACCTCGGCCAGGTCCACGGCGCCCTCGCCGCGCTGAAACGGATGCGCCCGCGCGATCGCGGGGTGATCGTCATGGTCGGCTCGGCGCTCGCCTATCGTGCCATCCCGCTGCAGGCGAGCTACTGCGCCGCCAAGCACGCCACGCGCGGGTTCACCGACGCGCTGCGCTGCGAGCTCATGCACGAGGGCAGCGGCGTGCGGATCACGTCGGTCCACCTCCCCGGCCTGAACACGCCGCAGTTCGGCTGGGTCAAGACGACCCTACGGCGCCATCCGCAGCCGGTCGCGCCGATCTACCAGCCCGAGCTCGCCGCGCAGGCGATCGTCCGTGCGAGCGAGCATCCGCGGCGCGAGTTCTTCGTGGGCGGCTCGACGGTCGCGACGATCGTCGGCAACCGCCTGGCGCCACGGATCGCCGATCGCTACCTCGCCCGCACCGCCGTCGCGGGACAGCAGACCGACATCCCGATCGAGGGCGACCGGCCCGACTACCTGCACCACCCGTTGCCGGGCGACCGCGGGTCGCACGGGATCTTCGACGCGCAGGCGGTGTCGCGCTCGTACGCGTGGTGGCTGACCAGGCGGCGCGCTCCGATCGCTGCGCTCTCGGCGGCCGCCGGGGGCGCCGCGCTGGCGCGCGCGGTCGTCGCCCGGCGGGGGTAGATCAGGCGCGCTGTCGGCGCGAACTACGACAGATCGCGCCGCCGCTTGGCGGCGAGCGTCTTCGAGTCCTTCTTCTCGCGCAGCTTCTTGGCGGCCTTGTGGGCCAGCTCGTTGCGCTCGGCGATCTTCTTCGTCAGCTGGTCGAAGGCTGCCTTCGACGTCGACCTGCCCGGACCGGGCGGCTGCAGCGGCTTGTCAGCGGCCATGAGACGACCTCCTCCTATACGGCTCTTGCGGAAGTACTGCGGGGCGCGCAGGGCGCGCACGTCAATGGTCGGGCAGCAGGCTTGGGCCATCGAAGGACCCTTTCGTGAGACGCCCGTGACCCTGAGGCTATCGCGCCTCAGGCGGCACGTTCCTCGAACGCCTCGCTCATGCCCTCGGCCAGCGAGCCGAGCTCGTCGCGCAGCGCGCGCACGTCGCCCGCCAGGCGTTGCTGATTTGCGACGTCGGTCGACGCCGAGACGCTCAGCAGCGAGCCGCGGATCGTGTCGAGCTCGACGACGACGCGCTCCATCTGGTCATAGAAGGACTCGAGCTGGGCCTGCATCTTGCGCTGCACGGTGAGCTGGTGCTCGAGCGCCGCGATCAGCTCCGCCTTGCCCGAGCCCTCGAGCTCGCGCAGCCGCCCCTCGACGCGCGACGGCGGCGACTCCTCGAGCGCCTCGTGGAGCAGCTGCGCGCGCGAGGCCGACAGCTCCATGAGCGTCACGAGCGCGTCGGCCTCGGTCGAGACCTCCTCGTAGGGCAGCT
This sequence comes from uncultured Solirubrobacteraceae bacterium, assembly GCA_902806175.1. GTDB lineage: Bacteria > Actinomycetota > Thermoleophilia > Solirubrobacterales > Solirubrobacteraceae > CADCVQ01. The sequence continues at coordinate 6,559 of CADCVQ010000081.1, read as the reverse complement.
GCGCGCGATCGATCGCGTCGCGGATGCGCTGCTCGATCGCGCGCGCCGCGAGCAGGTGCTCGCGCACCTCGGGGGCGAGCGTGCGCGGGTCCAGGCGCGTCGTGCCGGCGCTGAGCTGCTCGCGGCGCTCGGCGCGCACGCGCGCGAGCACCGCGTCCGCTTCGGCGTGATCGAAGAAGGTCCAGCCGACGGCGATCGCGTAGACGACGAGCGCCGCGAGCAGCGCCAGCAGCACGCTCGGCCCGAACGCGACGCCCGCGCCCATCGTGCCGACGAGCAGCGCGATGTTGAACGGCTTGGCGGTGGCGTTGGCGATCAGCGCGCCCGCGAACTCGCCGCGGCTGTAGGGCTGTTTCGCGGGCAGGTTGCTCATGTCGCGGCGCCTCTTAGAAGAACGAGCTGATGCTGCGGTAGACCGTCTCGATGTCGTCTTCGTCGCCGGTGTAGGACTTGCCGCCCGACGCTTCGGCGATCCGCGCGAGGTTCTCGGCGGCGCCCGCCGCGCCGGCCGAGTAGGCGATCGTGAACACGCGCACGCGGCGCGCCGAATCGCCCTGCGCCTCGAGCTCGCGAACGACGGCGTCGATGGTTTTCGTCGAGTCGGTGTCCTCGCCGTCGGTCAGCAGCACGACGGCGTTGATCCGCGCCGTGTCCGCGAGCTTTCCGACCTGCGCGACGGCGTCGCCGGTGGCGTCGTAGATCGCCGTCCCGCCGTCGGCGATCAGCCCGGCGACGCGATCGCGCAGCTCGGCGCGGTTCTTGCGCACGGGCGCGATCGGCAGCAGGGGCGTCACGCGGTCGTTGAAGGCCATCAGGCCAACGCGATCCTGCGGCGCGACCTCGCGCAGGAAGGTCTGCAGGCCGTTCTTGGCGTTCGGCAGGCGGGCGGCCTCGACCATCGAGCCCGACGTGTCCACGACGAGCAGCACGTTGGCGGGCTTGCGGTCGGCGCGCCAGGCCTTCTTGATCGCGTCGAGCACGCGCGGCTCGGGCAGGCCGAGGACGCGCCTGGGCTGCGCGGGGTCGACGCCGTTGGCGGCGGTCAGCGGGGCCGACGGCTTCTCCTTGAGGTCCGGCGAGCGGAAGCCGTAGCGGGCGGCGGTCTCGCCGTCGATGTTCTTCGCGAGGTACTCGCCGAAGGCCTTCGCGCCCTGGCGCTGGGGCTCGCTCACCCACGGCGCGTTCAGCGTGATGTACGGGTTGTCGGAGTAGAACGTGCCCTCGGCCGGATAGATCGCGACGAGCTTGTCGCGGTTGCCGCGGCGCTGGTTGAAGTCGACGAGCGTCGCCTCCTCCATCGCGACCGCCGACGCGTAGCCGAGGCCGTTCTTGCGCAGCTGGTCGGAGATGAACAGCGTCGTGTCGCCGTAGTGCACGATCGAGCGCTCGATGTCCTTGACCTGCGCGCGGCCCTTCGTGATGTCGGCGGTGCGCAGGCCCTCCTTCTTGCCGGTCGCGGCGTAGTACTCCGCGACGACCGCCGACAGCCCGGAGGTCGAGAAGTCGGGGTTCGTGTGCACGAGCTTGAACTGGCCGAACTCGGGCTTGCCGTAGGCGCCCCAGCCCTGCTTGGAGCGCGCGAGCTTGAGGATGTCGGCGAAGCCGAGCTTGCGCTTGGGGTAGCCCAGCGCGCGCGCCATCGGCTCCCACATCGCGATGACGAGCGGCGTGCGCACGATCGAGGGGTTCGTGTCGGCGGCGTAGGGCTGGTCTGCGTCGAAGTTCAGCAGCCGGCCCCACAGCGAGCTCGCCGGCGACCATGCGGTGAGCTTCAGCCGCCCGCTTGCGATCTTCGTCTGCGCGTCGCCGGAGGAGACGTTGGAGGCCTTGACGAAGACCTTCTTGCCGTCGACCTCGGCGCCGGAGGCGTTGAACGTGTTGACGAGCGGGACGAGCAGCTTCTCCTTCTCGGGCGAGTAGGCGAAGCTCACGGTGACCGCGCCGGCGGGCGCGGTCGCCGGAGCGGTCCTGCTGCCGGAGGCGGCGGGATCCTGCGGGTCGTCGCCGCCGCCCGAGCCGATGACGGCGATCAGCGCGACCGCGACGACGGCCACGGCGAGCAGCACGAGTTGGCTCTTCTTCATGGGCGCACGATAGAGGCAAACGAGGGGCCGGATTGCCAGAGGAGCCGCGGTTTGTCAGGTGGTGGCTCGGGGCCGGGGCTCAGCCGGGCGGGTTGGTCGGCCCGGCCGACTCGGAGGGCGGCGAGGGTGGCGGCGGCGAGATCGCGGGCACGGCGCCACCGGTGGCCGGCGCGGTCGCCGGCGCGGCCGGGGGTCGTGGCGGCTCTTGTGCCGCGGGCGGGGTTGCTGCGGGCGCAGGGGCGGTCGGTGTGCTGCGCGGCGGCGTTGGCGCGGTGGGGCTGCCGCCCGCGGTGGAGCGGTTGCGTTCCCGGGGCACGGCGGCGCCGTCCTCCTGCTCGGGGTTCGCGCCATCGCTCTGCGATTGGATGACCGCGGCCGGCGGCTCGGGCGCGGGGGCGTCGTCCGGGCCGCTGCTGCTCGCCGCCGCCGTCACGACCGCGGCGCTTGCGGCCAGCTGCGGCAGCGCGCGGTCGGGCACGTCGCCGGAGAGCATCGGCAGCGGGTCGACGGAGCATGCCGAGCACGCCGCGGCGCCGCGGCGGACCTCGAAGTGCAGGTGCGGCGCAGAGCTCGAGCCCGTCGAGCCGACGAGGCCGATCACCTGACCGCGCTTCACGCGCGCGCCCGCGCGGACCGCGGCGGCGAACGCGCTCATGTGGGCGTAGCAGGTGGCGAGGTGGGGGCGGTGCTGGATGCAGACGAAGTTTCCGTAGCCGCCGGACTCGCCGGGTGACTCGACGCTCGCGACGACGCCGCCGTCGGCCGCATGGATCGGCGTGCCGGTCGGCGCGAGGAAGTCGACGCCGTTGTGCAGGTGTCCGGGGCGCGGGCAGCCGAAGTAGCCACAGCCGCCGACGACGCCCTTGGTGGGTGTCGCGAGCTCGCCGCCGCCGGGCAGCGGGAGGGTGCCGAGCAGGCGCCACGCGCGGGCGCGCTCGATGACCATCGCGGTGGCGAGGCGGCCTGTTGCGGCGCTGCCGTAGCGGGCGGCGAGCGCTTTGCTGGCGTCGTCGCCGAGGTTCCTGGCGCCGTGGGCCTCGAGGCTCGCGGCGATCGCCATGACGACGTCGAAGTCGTCCTTGACCGACGGGTGGCGCTTGGTGCGATTGGGGTAGTTCGTCGGCCGCAGGATGTTCTCGGTCGCGTCGCGGTGGCGCAGCCAGTGGCCTTTCTTGGCGAGCGTGTTGCGAGCCTCCCCGAACCCGGTCTCCTGGTAGTGGACCGCGGCGACGAGGTACGAGGAGACGCCGAAGCGCTGCTTGGCGATCGTGTAGAGCGAGTAGTACGGGTGGGCGTGCAGCAGGCGGCGGCGCTCGCTGAGCGGCTTCTGCGCGCGGCGGATGTCCGCGGGCGTGGGCACGCCCTCGACGTGCGCGCTGAGCTGCTGTGCGGTCGCGTCGGGGGTGCTGCTCGGCCGGGCGAGCGGGTTGTCGGCCTTCGTGCGCTGCGGGCCGAGGGAGATCGCCACGGCGAGCAGCAGGCACAGGAGCGCCGTCCCCGCAAGCAGCGGAGGCAGCAGCACTTTGCGCACCAGCCCGTGAGCCGGCCGCAGACGATCCCGTGTAGACGCCTCCACCCGGTGGTGGCCCTTCTACGTCTTCGTCGGTAGGCCTTCCGGGCGGGATGGTCGTCATACCCGGTGCATGATTCGGCCCGCTTCCGGCGGGCCGGGTCGAGTTGTCGCTGTCCCCCATGCGTAACTCGACCCAGCCCACCGTGTCGGCCCGCGGTTCGTCCGGCGCGGTCGTGGTGTTGATGCCCGACATGCTTGAGTCGACCCAGCCCCGGTTCGGGTGAGCGCTAACGGCGCACGAGGCGCGGCCGAGGCCGGTTGGGGATCAGGCGCCCGAGCTCGAACGCCCAGACGGCGGGACCGTCCAGCAGGCCGAGCAGCGCTTCGTCGCGCTCCCTTCTGGCGGCAGCTGTTGCGCCGTGCGCCGCGCGCTTGAGGCTCCACAGCGCGAGGCCCGGCCAGCGTCGTCTGGGTAGGGCGCCGGGCCAGCGCCGCGCGAGCCAGTTCGCGCCCGCGCCGTGGCGGGCGCGCTGGGCGAGCATGCGCGCGATCGTCTGGCGGTTGTGGTGGATTGCCGCTGCTTGCGGCCGGCGTTCGAGCTTCCAGCCGGCGGCGCGGATCCGAAAGCAGAGGTCGGCGTCGCCGCCGGAGCGGATGCGCGGTTCGAAGCCGCCTACTTGCGTGAAGGCGTCGCGTCGGATCGCGGCGTTCGCGGTCTGCGCGAAGGCCCAGCCGTCGTGGGAGAGGGTGATCTCCTGGCTCGTGGAGGACTTCAGCCAGGCGTAGCGGGCGGCGGGCGGCGCTGTCGGCGGGGGCTCCTCGTCGGTCACAGCGCCCGCGAGGACGCCCGTGTCTGCCTGCGGCGCCGCGGCGAAGTAGCGCTCGAGCAGGTCCGGCGGTGGGAGGACGTCGCCGTCGAGGAAGACGATCCAGGGAGCGCTGCCGGTGGCGGCCGCGCGGTTTCGCGCGTGGTAGGAGGTCTGCAGCTCGCCGGCGCCCACGATGCGTATGTGGTCGTGCGCGCCGTCGCGCGCGTCGCGCCGGTTGTCCGCGATCGTGACCGTGTCGCCGGGGAGAAGTCGCAGCGTCGCCAGCCGCTCCGCCACCCGCCCGAGCTGCTCATCTGACCCCCGAAACGGCAGCACGACATCAACCGAAGGGCGCCTCACCGGCTGCAATCTACGGCGCCCGCCCCGCATCGCGCGGCGTGTTCCTATACTGGCCACCCGTCCTGGGGGCGTAGCTCAGTTGGTTAGAGCGCCGGCCTGTCACGCCGGAGGTCGCGGGTTCGAGTCCCGTCGCTCCCGCTTTGGGGAGTCCCTGCAGCGGGATCTGACGGTTGCGGTGCGCTCGGACCCATGGCCTCTGGTCAAGACGCCTTGCTCGACAACACGCGACGACGCCCTCGCCCTGGGCGCGCACTCGCTCGTGAGCCACGCCCGAGCGCTCATCAGCGGCTCACCCGCCTCCGATCGTGGCGACGAGCACGGCCTTGATGGTGTGCAGGCGGTTCTCGGCTTGGTCGAAGACGATGCTGGCGGGGGATTCGAATACTTCGTTGGTGACCTCGAGCCCGTCGGACATGCCGGTCTGCTCGATCACCTCGCGCCCGACCACCGTGTTCGTGTCGTGAAAGGCGGGCAGGCAGTGCATGAAGCGGACCTGGGGGTTGCGGGTTCTTTGCAGCGCGGCGCGGTTGACCTGGTAGGGCGAGAGCAGCTCGACGCGCTCGCGCCAGACGTCCTTGCTCTCGCCCAGCGAGACCCAGACGTCGGTGTGCACGAAGTCGGCGCCGGGCAGCGCTTCGTCGGGGTCCTCGGTCAGCGTGACTCGAGCCCCGCTTTGCGTGGCGCGCTCGCGCGCGACCGCCACCACGTCCGCCGGTGGGTGCAGCGCCGCGGGCGCGCAGATGCGCACGTCGCTGCCCATGATCGCGCCCATCACCAGCAGCGAGCGGCCCATGTTGCTGCGGGCGTCGCCCATGTAGCAGTAGGCGAGCTCCTGGTAGGGCTTGCGGCCGGCCTCGTGCATGGTCAGGAAGTCGGCCAGCATCTGGGTGGGGTGCCACTCGTCGGTGAGGCCGTTGTAGACCGGGACGCCGGCATGAGCGGCCAGCTCCTCGATCGTGGCGTGCGCCGCGCCGCGGAACTCGATGGCGTCGAAGAGCCGGCCGAGCACGCGCGCCGTGTCGGCGATCGACTCCTTGTGGCCGATCTGCGAGCCCGCGGGGTCGAGGTAGGTCACGTGGGCGCCCTGGTCGAAGGCTGCGACCTCGAACGCCGCGCGCGTGCGCGTCGAGGTCTTCTCGAAGATGAGCGCGATCTCCTTGCCGCGCAGGGACGGCGTCTCGGTGCCGGCGTACTTGGCCAGCTTGAGTGTCCGCGCGAGCTCGAGCAGGTGCTCGAGCTCCTGGGTCGAGAAGTCGGTCTCCTTGAGGAAGCTGCGGTTGCGCAGGTTGTACATCGGTTTTCCTAGTAGGCCGGGTCGCGCTCGATCGGGCAGGTCATGCAGTGCGAGCCGCCGCGGCCGCGGCCCAGCTCGAAGCCCTCGATGGTGATGACCTCGATGCCCTCCTTGCGCAGCCGCGTGTTGGTGTCGACGTTGCGTTCGTAGGCCACCACGACGCCGGGCTCGAGGCAGACGAGGTTGTTGCCGTCGTCCCACTGCTCGCGCTGGGCCGTCACGGGGTCCAGACCGGTGTCGATGGTCCGCAGCCGGTCCAGCCCCATCGCGGCGGCAGCCGCCTCGAGGAACGGGGCCGGCTCGGACACCCGCAGGCCGCCGTCATCGGCCGGCAGGACGGTGCAGGCCGAGAGGGTGTCGGCGACCGCCGGGAACATCACGACGGCGTCGCGGTCGACCATCGTGCAGATGGTGTCGAGGTGCATCGTCGCCCGCTCCTGCGCGATCGGGACGGCGAGCACGGTGTGCGCGAGGCCCTGCGAGAAGGCGCGCAGCGCCG
>CADCVQ010000080.1 GCA_902806175.1 uncultured Solirubrobacteraceae bacterium | reverse complement strand
CGCTCGCCACCCGCGCGCGCTTTGGCGACGCCGAGGCGGGCGAAGCGGGGCGCCGGCGCGTGCTGCAGATCGCCGCGCCGGCGGCGATCGCGGCCGCGCTGGGCGCGATCTACAACGCGCTGTTCTAGGCGGGCTTGTCGGTCGGCTCGTCGGCGGAGTCGGTGTCCTGCGGGTCGGCCGTGTCGGCGGCGACATCCTGCGGATCGGCCGCGTCGGAGATGAGGTCCTCCGGATCGGGCGCGAGGTCGGCGCTCGGCGGATACTCCTCCGCCACGGGCGCCGCCTCCGGCTCGTCGGCGCCGACCGGCTCGTTGACCGCCGGGGTGTCGACCACGTCTGCGGGTGAGTCGGCCAGGTCCCCGATGACGATCGGCGATGGGTCGCGCGGCGGCGGCTCCTTGGACGCCGTCAGCGCGGGCTCCTCGGTGATCAGCGCCGGCGGGATGTCCTCGTCCGGTGATTGCGGCGGTGCCGGCATGTCCGCGGCGGGGCCGGGCGGCGTGTAGAGCGGCTCGGCCTTGCCGCCGCCCAGCTTCTTCGCGACCGCCGCGCCGATCCCGCCGACGAGCGCGATCACGCCGGCGATCTTCACCGGCTTGCGGTTGCGGGCGGAGGACTTCTTTGACCTCTTGGATCCCTTGGCGGCTCGGCTCGCCTTCGAGGCGGTCTTGGAGACCTTCTCGCCGAGCCGCCACTCAGACCAGGTCTTCGCAACGGAGGCGGCGGCGTCCAGCGCCTGGTTGCGCTTGCTTTTCTGGCGCAGCTTCATGTGGTGCTCCCGGTCTTGTTGGCCACAGATTCGCGCCTACCCACGGTCGCTCGGACGCAAAACGAGGGTACCCGACGGGCGCCCCATGCAGGCGCTGTCTCTACACTCGCGTCCGCATGCGGACGCTCGTGACCGGAGGTGCAGGGTTCATCGGCTCGCACCTCGTCGACGCGCTGATCGCCCGCGGCGACAGCGTGACGATCGTCGACGACCTGTCGGGCGGCAAGGAGTCGAACATCGCCGCGGCGCTCGAGGCAGGCGCGCGACTGCAGCGCACCGACATCCGCGACGGGGCCGCCCTCCGGCAGGCCGTCGGCGACGCGCGACCACAGGCCGTCTTCCACCTTGCCGCGCAGGTCGACGTGCGCATCTCGCTCGCCGACCCTGCGTTCGATGCGCGCACGAACGTGGAGGGCACGGTCAACATCCTGGAGGCCGCTCGCCTGGCGGGCGCCGAGCGCGTCGTGTTCGCCTCCACCGGTGGCGCGATGTACGGCGACACCGACGTGCTGCCGACGCCCGAGACGGTCGAGGCGCTGCCGATGGCCGCCTACGGCCAGAGCAAGTTCTGCGCCGAGCGCTACCTCGGCCTCTACCAGCGCCTCTACGGGCTGTCGACGATCGCGCTGCGCTTCGGCAACGTCTACGGCCCGCGCCAGGACCCGCACGGCGAGGCGGGGGTGATCGCGATCTTCTGCGGCAAGCTGCGCGCGGGCGCACGCCCGAAGATCTTCGGCGACGGCACGCAGACGCGCGACTACATCTACGTCGGCGATCTCGTCAGCGCGATCCTGCTCGCCGCCGACACGCGCGACGGCGGCGCGATGAACATCGGCACCGAGGAGGAGACCTCGGTGCTCGACATCGTGCGCGTGCTGGCGCAGCTCAACGGCGCCGGCGCGCCCGAGCCCGAGTTCGCGCCCGCGCGCCTCGGCGAGCTGGACCGCTCGTGCCTTGACGCGAGCCGCGCGCGCGAGCTGCTGGGCTGGCGCGCGAGCACGCCGATCGGCGACGGGCTGCGCCTCACGTGGGAGTCGTTCGCGCCGACGATCTAGAGGACACGAGTACCTAGAGGACCCGGACACCTTGTCGGCCGCTCGAACGGGCGCTAGGGTCCGCGCTGCTTGGCTGGGGGAGAGGCGCGTGCTACGGGCGCCGGGATGCGCGACTTCGCGCCCCGGCGCCCCGCGCGTCCGTGCGGCCGGTCACTCGATCGCGCGCAGGACGAGCGGCGCGTAGCCGCGGCTGTGCCCGGCGCGGTTGGGGTGGTAGCTGTCGGTGATCGGGTTGACGAGGCCGTTGATCCACGCACGGCTCGCGCAGATTCCGTGTTCGTCGAACACGCCGGTCGCGTTGCGGAACGAGAAGCGCCTGCCCGCCGCCTCGACGCGCCGGCGCACCGTGTCGCGCAGCAGGTTGGCGGCGCGGTTGAGGCGCGACACGTGCGCGCGGGAGATCTGCTGACAGCCGGCGCCCGAGAACAGGCGCGGGTAGCCGAGCACGATCACCTTCGCGTCGGGGGCGCGCCGCCTGATCTCGGCATACACGGCGTCGAGCTTGCCCGGCAGGACCGCGCGGATCTCGCCGATGCCGCGATCGATCGCGCTGCCACAGGCCCCCGCGCCGCCCCCGGCGCACGCGCTGAGGACGTCGGCGAAGCCGACGTCGTTGCCGCCGATCGTGATCGTCACGAGCCGCGTCTGCGCGTTGAGGCGCGACGCCTGATCGAGCAGCACGTCGTCGGTCGTCGCGCCCGCGCAGGCGGCGAACACGAGCTTCAGGTTGGAGCGGCGCTCTGCGACGAGCGCCGGATAGGCGTAGCGGCTGCGTTGACAGGTCGGGCTGCGGTCGTAGGCGTTGGTCCCGGTGCCCGACGAGTACGAGTCGCCGAGCGCGACATAGCGTTGCGCCGCAGCGGCGGGCGCCGCGGGCGCCGCGGGCGCCGCGGGCGCGGGCGGCGAGACGAGGGCGAGCAGCGCGCCCATCTGGGCCAGGGCACTGACGGTGGTATGGAACACGCCTCCCCGTGTTGCCCGCGGTACGGGCGCGGCACACACATGCCGCGTCGGCACATCCCACCCCCCACGTAGGAGCGCTGCGAGAATCGGTGGCCGATGGCATCGACGCACTCCGGCTCCTGGGACGCCGCGGCGACCCTCGCAGCACGGGTCGTTCGCGCCGCCCGGGCCGCAACCGGACTGGACCTCGCGCCCGAGGAGGCGCTGCTGCGACGCGGCAGCGCGCGGCACGGAGCCGACTTTCAGGCAAACCTCGCGATGTCGCTCGCGCGCAGGCTCGGCCGCGACCCGCGCGAGCTCGCGGCGCAGATCGTCCGCGAGCTCGACGTGCGCGGGCTCGCCGCGCCGGCGCAGATCGCGGGACCGGGCTTCATCAACTTCCGCCTGGACGACGCATGGATCGCGGGCGCGCTCGCCGCCACCTCCTCCGATCCGCATCTCGGCGCCGCGGCAGATCACGCCCCGCGGCGCGTGGTCGTCGACTACAGCGCGCCGAACATCGCCAAGGAGATGCACGTCGGCCATCTGCGCTCGACGATCATCGGAGACGCGCTGGCCCGGGTCCTGCGCTTCGTCGGCGACGACGTGATCGCGCAGAACCACGTCGGCGACTGGGGCACGCAGTTCGGCATGCTGATCGAGGAGCTGGACGACAGCGGCTGGAGCGCCGACGGCGCGATCTCCGACCTCGATGCGTTCTATCGCCGCGCCCGCGCCCACTTCGAGGCCGATCCGGCGTTCGCCAGCCGGGCGCGCGAGCGTGTCGTGGCACTGCAGGCAGGCGACCCCGCCACGCGCGCAGCCTGGCGGCAGCTCGTCGCGGAGTCACATCGCCATTTCGCCGTCGTCTACGGGCTGCTCGACGTCGCCCTGACGCCCGCCGACATGGCCGGCGAGTCGTCGTACAACGACCAGCTTCCCGGCGTCGTCGAGGCCCTCGCGAGCGCCGGCCTCCTGCAACCCGACCGCGGCGCTCTGTGTGTCTTCCCCGAGGGGTTTCGCAACCGCGACGGTGCGCCGATGGCGCTGATCGTCCGCAAGTCCGACGGCGGCTACGGCTACGCGACGACGGACCTGGCTGCGATCCGCCACCGTGTCGGGGCGCTGGGCGCGCAGCGGCTGCTGTACGTCGTCGGCGCGGCCCAGCGCCAGCATCTGCACATGGTCTTCGCGACGGCTCGGGCCGCGGGCTGGCTGGCGGAGGGCGTCGAAGCGGAGCACGTCGCGTTCGGCTCGGTGCTCGGCGAGGACGGCAAGGTCCTGCGCAGCCGCGCCGGCGAGAGCGTCAAGCTCGTCGACCTCCTGCACGAGGCGATCACGCGCGCCGGCGACGCGATCGTCGCGCGCTCGGGCGTGGCCGACGAGGCGCTCGCGCGGACTGTCGGGATCGGCGCCGTCAAGTACGCCGACCTGTCGAGCGACCGGGTGAGCGACTACGTCTTCAGCTTCGAGCGGATGCTCGCGCTCGACGGCAACACGAGCGTCTACCTGCAGTACGCGCATGCGCGCGCGGCCAAGGTGCTGCGGCTGGCAGGCGACGGCGCCGTCGCCGCGGACGACGCAGACCACCTGCTGCGAGAGCAGCACGAGCGGGCACTCGGCCTCGCGCTGCTGGGGTTCGGCCCGGCCGTCGACCACGTCGTGTCGACCCTGCAGCCACACCGGCTGTGCACCTACCTCTACGAGGTGGCGACGGCATTTTCCGCGTTCTACGAGAGCTGCCCGATCCTCACCGCCGGCGAGCCGCGCCTGCGCGCGCCACGCCTGCGGCTCACGTCACACACTGCCGCCGTGCTGCGCACGGGCCTTGACCTGCTCGGCATCGGCGCGCCTGAGCGGCTGTAGCTTCAAGCCGCGGGGCGCGCTACGCCGCGGCGAGGCGTTCGCGCAGCCAGTCGGTGGTCTGCGCGATCCCGTCGCGCACGCCGATCTGCGCTTCCCAGCCGAGCATCCGCTTGGCCTTGCTCACGTCCGGCCAGCGGCGCTGTACGTCGACGGTGAACGTCGGCAGGTGGGTGAGCTCGAAGGCGTCGGGCTCGCGCCCGCAGACCTCCCAGATGATGCGCGCGATCTGTGCGACGGTCAGCTCGTCCGAAGCAGAGATGTTGAAGTCCTCGTGCAGGCCGGCGGGCGACGACATCGCGGTGACGACGCCGTCGGCGATGTCGTCGATGTGCGTGAGCGTGCGCGTCTGCTCGCCCGAGCCGAAGATCTCCAGCGGGTGCTGGCCCGACAGGCACTTGCGGATGAGGTCGGGCACGGCGTGCGCGATGCCCGGCTCGTCTGCGGGCATCTCGCCCGGGCCGTAGGCGTTGAACGGGCGGCAGATCGTGAACGCCAGCCCGTGCTCGTCGTGCGCGGCGCGGCACCAGACCTCGCCCGTGAGCTTGGAGAACCCGTATGCCGAGCGCGGCATCGCGACCTCCCAGACGTGCTCCTCGGTCGTCGGGTACTGCGTCGCGCGCTCGAAGACCATCGAGGAGGAGACGTAGACGAAGCGGGCGACGGCGTGGTCGAGCGCCGCCCGGATGACCGTGCCGTACAGCGCGCTGTTGACGCTCGTCAGCGTGTGCGGCAGCCGATGGAAGTTCGCGATCCCGCCGACGATCGCGGCGAGGTGGATGACCTGCTCGCAGCCGGCGGTCGCCTCGCGCGCCTGTGCGAGGTCGCGCAGGTCCCCGGTGTGGACCTCGCAGCCCTCGCGCATCCACTGCGGCGCCGGGCGCTGGTCGGAGACCCTGACCTCATAGTCCGGATCGCGCAGCAGGCGCCGGACCACCGCGGCGCCGATCGTTCCGGCGCCGCCAGTGACCAGGACCCGGCTCAAGGCAGCGTCACCCGCCCGTTCGTCAGGGCCATGAGCTCGTGAGAATACGCGAACACCTGCGCGGCGCCGAAGCTGTTCCAGGGGTCGACGATGAGCGCATCGTCGCCCGCCAGCTCGGCGACGACCCGCAGCACGTCGGGGCCGCTGAACTCGTCGTGGTTGGCGGCGACGACGACCACGTCGGCGCCGCTGACGGCCTCCTCGAACGGCGGCGTCGGCGTCGCCACGCGCGGGTCGTGGACACTCACATCCGCCAACTCCCGCTCGAGCAGGCGCACGAGCTTGTAGGCCAGCGAGTCGCGCTCGTCGTCGGTGTTGCCCTTGAAGGCGAGGCCCAGGACGGCGATCTTGCGCCCGTTCAGCGGCCCGAGTCGGCGCTTCATCCCCTCCACGAGAAACAACGGCACCGACTCGTTGACGCGCGACACGGCGAGCAGCATGCCGGGAGCATTTGAGCGCTCCTCGCTGAAGGCGAAGTCCTTGCGCAGGCAGGTTCCGGCGGTCAGCCCCGGCTTGGCGATGCCGCCGCGGGGATAGTCGCGGTTGATCAGGTCGATGACGTCGAAGACGTTCGCGCCGTGCTGCTCGCAATCCATCATCAGCAGGTTGGGCAGCGCGAAGTTCGCGTAGCGCAGGATGTTCGTCCAGATCTTCGCGAGCTCGGCCTGCACGGGCGTCGTCTGCACGATCGGAGCGCCGAAGACCGAGAAGAGCGCGCCGACGCGCTCACCGGAGGCCTCGCCGACGCCGCCGACGATGCACGGCAGCGTGCCGATCTCCTCCATGAAGCGTCCGGCCGCGATCCGCTCCGGCGCATGCGCGACGAAGACGTCCTCGCCGATGCTGAAGCCGCGGTGCTTGGCGAGATAGCCCGCGACGAAATCCGTCGTTCCGGGCGCGATCGTCGAGCGCAGGACGATCGCGTGGCCGTCGCGCAGGTGGCCGAGCAGATCATCCAGCGCCGAACGGATGTCGGAGATGTCGATCTCGATGTGCGAGAACGACGGCGTGCCGAGCGTGATCACGATGTGGTCGGCCAGGGCGGCGTCGGCGACGCGGTCAGAGACGGTCAGCGTGCCCGCCGCATGGACGCGGTTCAGCGCATCCTGGGCGCCCGGCTCCTCGAAGGGCATGCGCGCGCCGCGCACGGCCTGCAGGCGCTCGGCGTCCTTGTCGATGCCGAGCACGGTCAACCCGCGTTCTGCGAACGAGATGGCGAGCGGGAGCCCGACACGGCCGAGCCCGATGACGGCGACCTCAGGCATCGAGGTCTAGAACCTACCGCTCGGCGGTGTCGCCCAGCAGGCGGTGGCGCGCATACTGCCGCGCGAAGCTTCTGATGAAGCGCGGGTTGTAGCGCACGTAGCGCGGCGCGAGCCGGCGCGGCTCCTGCACCATGCGAAACAGCCACTCCAGGCCGGCGGACTGCATCCACTCGGGTGCCTGCGGCACGAGGCCGGCGTGGAAGTCAAACGCGGCGCCGACGCCGACGAGCACCGGCGCCTCGACCCGATCGCGCATCGCCGCCATCCACTTCTCCTGCTTGGGAGCGCCGACGCCGATCCAGACGACGTCCGCCTTGGAGCGGTTCATCTCGTCGACGATCGCGTCCTCCTCCTCGGCGGAGAGGTCGCGGAAGGGCGGCGAGTAGCCGCCGACGATCTTCACGCCCGGGAAGCGCTGGCGCAGGTTGAGCGCGAGCTGGACGAGCGCGCCCTGGTTGCGGCCGCCGTAGAGGTACATCCTGGCGCCCCTGCGCGCGCCGTGCTCGCAGTAGCGCGCCATCAGCTCGGGCCCGTAGACGCGATCGTCGAGGTCGCCGCCGAGCGCGTTCATCGCCCACACCAGCGGCTGCCCGTCGGGCAGGGTGATCGACGAGTTGAGCACCGCCTCGCGCAGCTCCGGATCCTCGTCGCAGACCATGATCGTGTGCGTCGCGGCGACGCAGATGTAGCCCTTCTCGCGATGGGCGATCATCGCGTCCATCCATGCGATCGTCGACTCGTAGTCGGTCGCCGCAAGCGGGACGCCGAGCACGTTGACGGCATCGGGGGTGATCGGTGCGGGCGCTGGCTCGGGGGGTACCGGCGTCCCGCTGGTGAGGGTGCGGGGGAGGGTCATCGGGTGTTCCGACACGAAGGTGTCGGGTTCAGGGTACGAACGAGAACGCGCGCAAGGCCAAAAGGTTGCGTTCTTGCATGACGCTGTCCAAGAGGCCCCTACCCGTTGCCAGTTCGCGAAAACAGGCCGATACCCTGCGCGGATGCCCCGCGCACTCATTACCGGCATCACCGGCCAGGACGGCGGCTACCTGACCGAGCTGCTGCGGGGCAAGGGCTATGACGTCGTCGGGCTCGTGCGCGCGCGGTCGCAGGCCGTGATCCCCGCAGGCATAGCGACGGTCGAAGGCGACCTCGCCGACACGGGATCGCTGCGCGCGGCGGTGCTCGACACGGCGCCCGACGAGCTCTACCACCTGGCCGCTCCGACCTTCGTACCCGCCTCCTGGAAGGACCCGGCCGGGACGCTCGCGCTCGTCGCCGGCGCGACGGCCGCGCTGCTGCAGGCCACCCGCGAGATCGACGGCGGCGTGCGGACACTCGTCGCCAACTCCGGCGAGATCTTCGGCGCGGCGAAGGTCTCGCCGCAGAACGAGGACACGCCGATGCGCCCGCGCTCGCCGTACGGCGTGGCGAAGCTCGCGGCCTACGGGCTCGTCGACACGCTGCGCCACAAGCACGGCATGCACGCGTCGAGCGCGATCGCCTACAACCACGAGTCGCCGCGCCGGCCCGAGCGCTTTCTGCCGCGCAAGGTCGCCAAGGCGGCCGCCGCGATCAAGCTCGGCCTGCAGCAGGAGGTCTCACTCGGCGACCTCGACGCGGTGCGCGACTGGTCTCACGCGCGCGACGTCGTGCGCGGCTACTGGCTCATGCTGCAGCAGGACGAGCCGGGCGACTACATCCTCGCGGGCGGCGTCGGGCGCACGGTCGGCGAGCTCGTCGACGCCGCCTTCGGCTGCGTCGGCCTGGATCCGGCCGGGCACGTGCGCGTCGATCAGAAGCTCGTGCGTCCGGCGGAGCGCACGCCGCCCGTCGGCGACATCGCCCGCGCGCGCGAGCGGCTCGGCTGGCAGCCGGAGACGAGCTTTCAGGCGATGATCGAGGAGATGGTGCAGGCCGATCTCGCCGCCCTCGGCACGGCGGCGTAGCGCTGTCCGCGGCCGGGGGCGAACCGGGTCGCGCCGGCGCCTCTGAAGGGGCATGAGTGACTTCGAGCAGGCAGCACCCGCCGCAGGACTCGACCGCCTCGTGGCCGCCCTCGTGTCCTGGGGAGCGACCGCGTCGCAGATCGTGACGCACATGGAGCACACGCGCCGTTTCTCGGGATCGTGCGCCCACACGTCAACCGTTGACGCGTTCGGCGCGCTCGTCCTCGAGATCGCAGGACCGGTCGTCGCCGACCGCGGGCCCGCGCTCGATCAGGCGGCGGCGTCGATCGAGGCCATCGACGAGGAGGTCCGCGAGCAGGTGCTGCTCGTCGACGTTCCGCGGTCGCGCGTGCAGCGCCGCCGGCGCGGCGGTTGAGCGTGACGCGCGGTGCGCTCACCGTCCGTAGCCAGTCGCGAGTCGAGGTTCAAGATCGTGCAGCGCGGCGCGGATGCGGCGGACGGTCTGGTCGGGCTGGTGGACGATCTGCCACCACGTGATCCGCAGGACGCGATAGCCGTGGGCCTCGAGGATCGCCTGCTTGTCGGCGTCGTCGCGTCGGGTGAGCGGGTCGTGGTGCCAGCGGCGGCTGTCGAGCTCGACGACGAGGCGCTGGTCGCGGAAGAGCAGGTCGGGGCGGATGTCGCGAGCGTCGAGACGCAGCCTGGGGTTGACCTCCGGCGGGACGATCTGGGCGGCTTGGAGCAGATCGAGCGCGAGGTCCTCGAGCTCGCTCTTGGTCGGCACGTGGCCGTCGGCGACGACCGCCCGCAGCGCGGGAGCACCGGGGTGGCGGGGCGCGCGCCGCAGCACGTCGTCGAGCTGGCGGATGGTGACGCGGTTCTCGGCGAGGGCCTGGCGGACCATCCGCCGCAGCGCCTTGGCGCTCGTGTCGCCGGCGAGGTCCAAGGCGGTGCGCGCGGGCGAGGTGATGCGGATGTGGTCACGCCGCCAGACGTCGCACGCGTCCAGCGAGCGCGACCAGTGCGGCCGGATGCCGTCCCGCCCGCGGCCGCCGCTGCGCCGCACGATCACCTCGACCTCGCGGTCATCCCAGCGCGCCATCTCCCACCAGGCGGCCGCAGACCAGTGGCTCAGCGTGGCGTCGTCGCCGCAGGCGAGAGCCGCTGCGGTCATCGCGCCGCGGATCGCCAGCACACCGGTGCCGACGGCGTACACGCCGCGATAGCGGCGATGCAGCTGACCGCGCCGCACGCGCACCCTGACCGCGTCGCTGTCCAGACCGCACGCGTTCAGCTGTCGCGACGTGATCACCGAGTTCTGCTCGGCGGCGACCCGGGCCGCCTGGAGGTCTGGCGTTGCGATTTGTACGGGTTCAGACCGTGTAGCTCGCGACACGACCCGATCGTGACGTCACAGATGTCACGGATCTACGCGCGTTCGTGACCAACAATCGCAGAAACACGAACGCGGCCGCGCGCACGCGTGCAACCTCGTCGGGGACATCCTCGGCCCCGAGCCGCAGAGGTAGCCGGCGCGCCGAGCGGCGGCCGGTCGGGCCGGACCCCTACACTCGCGCCACTATGGCCGTCGGAGTCATCGGCATGGGCTACGTGGGTCTGCCGCTCGCCGTCGCCTTCGCGGCGGAGGGCCGCGACGTCGTGGCGGTCGACATCGATCGCCGCAAGATCGATGCGCTGCGCGCGGGGCAGTCCTACATCGAGGACGTCGCGGACGACGTGCTGGCCGCGGCGGCGCCGCACATCGAGGCGACCACGCGCTTTGCCGCGCTCGCCCGCTGCGACGCGATCCTGATCTGCGTGCCGACGCCGCTGACCGCCAACCGCGAGCCTGACCTCGGCCCGCTCATCGGTGCCTCGCGCGCGCTTGCGGAGGTGCTGCAGGCGGGCCAGCTCGTCGTGCTGGAGTCGACGACCTACCCCGGCACGACGCGCGATCGCGTCGCGCCGATCCTCGCCGAGTCGGGGCTCGTCGCGGGCACGGACTTCAGCCTCGCCTACTCGCCCGAGCGCGTCGACCCCGGCCGCACGGACTTCACGCTGCGCACGACGCCGAAGGTCGTCGGCGGCCTGACCGAGGCCTGCGGCGACCGCGCCGCCGCCCTCTACGGCGAGGTCTGCGACGAGATCGTGCGCGTCTCGACGCCCGAGGCGGCGGAGCTCACCAAGCTCTTGGAGAACATCTTCCGCTCGGTGAACATCGCGCTGGTCAACGAGCTGGCGATGCTCTGCGACCGGATGCAGATCGACATCTGGGAGGTCGTCGACGCCGCCTCGACGAAGCCCTACGGCTTCATGCGCTTCGACCCGGGACCGGGGATGGGCGGTCACTGCCTGCCCGTCGACCCGTTCTATCTGTCCTGGCGCGCACGCGAGTTCGACATGGCGACGGAGTTCATCGAGCTCGCAGGCAAGATCAACCAGCAGATGCCCTACCACTGCGTCGCGAAGGTCGAGCGGTTGCTCAACGACGCGAGCAAGCCGGTGCGGGGATCGAAGATCGCCGTGCTCGGCGTCGCCTACAAGCCCGCCGTCGCAGACGTGCGCGAGTCACCCGGGCTGAAGATCGTGACCCTGCTGACCGCGCTCGGGGCCGACCTGCGCTACCACGATCCGTTCGTCGCCGAGCTGCCCGAGCACGGCCTGCACAGCGAGCCGCTGGACGACGTGCTCGCGGGTGCCGACCTCGCGCTGATCGTCACCGCCCATCCGGGCATCGACCACGACGCCGCGGTGGCTCAGGTTCCGCTCGCGCTGGACCTGCGCGGCGTCACGCGCCGCACCGGCGGGCGCGCCGTGCTGCTGTGACGGCGGTTTCGCCGCCGGACGGCGACGTCACGGTCGGCGTCGTCGGCCTCGGCTACTGGGGACCGAACCTCGCGCGCAACATCGAGCAGGTGCAGGGCGCGCAGCTTGCCTGGTGCTGCGACGCGCGCGACGACGTGCGTGCGCGCCTGGCGTCCAAGCACACGCGCACGCGCTTCACGGCCGACCTCGCGGACCTGCTCGCCGACGACGAGCTCGACGCAATCGTGCTGGCGACGCCTGTGCCGACGCACGCCGAGCTTGCCGTGCGGGTGCTCGAGGCCGGCAAGCACTGCTTCGTCGAGAAGCCGCTCGCGCAGTCCGTCGCCGATGCCGAGCGCGCCGTCGGCGCTGCGCGGGCGACGGGCCGCCTGCTGATGGTCGGGCACCTGCTCGAGTACCACCCCGGCGTGCGCAAGCTCAAGGAGATCGCCGACTCCGGTGAGCTCGGCGACATCCACTACATCTATTCCAACCGTCTCAACCTCGGCCAGCTGCGCGCCGACGAGAACGCGCTCTGGTCGCTGGGCGCGCACGACATCTCGGTGATCCTGCACCTCGCCGACGAGGATCCATCTGAGCTGCACGCGCACGGCGAGTCCTACATGCGCGCGGGCGTCGAGGACGTCGTGTTCGCGTTCTTGCGCTTTCCGTCGGGGCTGGCGGCGCACCTGCACCTGTCGTGGCTTGACCCGCACAAGGAGCGGCGCTTCACTGTCGTCGGGTCACAGCGGATGGCGACCTTCGACGACATGGACCTCGAGCGCAAGGTCACGGTGTACGACAAGGGCTTCGATCAGTCGGCGAGCTCCTACGGCGAGTACATCACGCGCGCCGGTGACATCTACAGCCCGCGGATCTCCAACGCCGAGCCGCTGCGCCTGGAGGTCGAGCACTTCGTGCAGTGCGTGCGCAGCGGCGACACGCCGCGCTCGGATGGCGACAGCGGCCTGCGCGTCGTGCGCGTGCTCGAGCATCTGCAGACCGAGCTCGATCGCTCGCGCAGGCAGGGCTGACGGAGGCCGGGTCGGCGTGCGCGCTCCACGCCGGCACCGCGTCCTCGTCGTAGCGGCAGCGCTGATCGTGGTGCCGGCCGGCTCGCCGGCCGCGGCGGCGCCGCGGATATCCCCGTCGCTGTCGCTGTCGCTGCCGGGCACGGCGCAGAGCGGCGCGGGCCTCACCGCGGTCGGCACCGCGCGGCGGGCGCCGCGCCGCGCGCGCGTCGTGCTGCAGCGACACAAGGGCGGCAGGTGGGCCACGCTGGGTCGTTCCCGCCTGCAGCGGGGCAGGTTCCGAATTCACTTCAAGGCGCCCGTGACCAGCACGCCGCTGACGCTGACCGTGCGTGCGGTCCTCGTGCGGGGCCGGCGTCAGCTCAAGCGCTCGGCCACGCGCAGGATCGCCGTCCGCGCGCCGCCGCCGATCGCCGGTCCGGTGCGACCGGCGCCCGTCATCGCGCCGCTTCCCGCGATCGCGCCTGCGCCCGCTGTCGCAGCGACCGCCTCGGTGGTACGGATGACGCCCGGCAGCAGCGCGGATGTGATCACGCCGGCGCCGCTGACGAGCATCACCACGGTGCAGGGCGCGCCGGCGCCGGCGGCGCCCGGGTTGTCGCTGCACGCCGATCAGGGTCGCGTCGTCGTGGCCGCCTCGCCGACGGCGGCGCTGGGCGCGACGACGGCGACGATCAGCGGCAGCGGCTGCACGGCGAACGAATGCGACCGGGCCTTCGTCATCCGGGTCCCCGTGACGGTGCTCCCGACGTTCGCGCCGATGAGCTGGTCAGACGAGTTCGACGGCCGCGAGCTCGATCTCACGCGCTGGAGCCACCGCGCGAGCGGGCCGCGCTTGGATGCGACGGTCACCCCGCAGGCGGTCTCGGTCGGTGATGGCGCCCTGAGGATCAAGACCTTCACCGAGGAGGGCAAGCACTTCGTCGGGATGATCGGCTCCTACCGGACCGCGGAGGGTGGCGGCTTCGAGCAGACCTACGGCTACTTCGAGGCGCGCGTGAAGTTCGCCAACGCGCCCGGGCAGTGGTCGGCGTTCTGGCTGCAGTCGCCGACGCTCGGCCGCCCGCTCGGCGATCCGGCGACGGCAGGCGTCGAGATCGACATCGCCGAGCACCGCACGCGCTGCGTGACCGCGCCGGCCCCGACGCCGCCGCAGACCTGCGCGGGCAGCGATGTCGCGGATCGCATCCAGCAAGCGCTGATCTGGGACGGCTACGGCGCAGAGTCCAAGTCCGCGGTGCAGCTGAGCGAGCCGCTGGCCGGCCTGGGCAACGGCAGCTGGCACACGTGGGCGGTGCGCTGGACCCCGACGGACGTCACCTTCTACTACGACGGTGTGCCGACGTGGTCCAGGACAGAGCCGATCTCACGCCGTGACGAGTACCTGATCCTCAGCTCCGACGTCGGTGAGTTCTTCGCCGGGCCGATCCCCGCGGGCGGCTACGGGTCGCGTGCGGCGACCACCACGGACATGCAGGTCGACTACGTCCGGGTCTGGCCGCTGGGCTGAGGCGGGGGCGGCCTACCCGAGCACCGCCCGCACCGCCGCGACGACCTCCCGCGCCTGTTCGGCGCTCAGCACCGGGCTGATCGGCAGCGCGAGGTGCGTGCGGGCGAGCTCGTCGGTGGCGGGCAGCTCAACGCGCGCGGCGAAGGGTCTCATCGCCGGCTGGCGGTGCACCGGCGTGCGGTAGTACGCCTTGGAGCCGATCCCCTGCTCCGCCAGCCCGCCGGCGAGCTCGTCGGCGCGCTCGCAGCGCACGACGTACAGATGCCACGCGGGCGCGCTGCCGGGCGCGGCGAGCGGCAGTCCGACGAGCTCGCCGAGACCCGCCTGCTCGTAATCGCGCGCCGCGGTTCGGCGGCCGTCGGCCCAGGCATCGAGGTGGGGCAGCTGCACGCGCAGGATCGCGGCCTGCAGCTCGTCCAGGCGCGAGTTGTAGCCGATGTGCTCGTAGGTGACCTTGTCGTGCGAGCCGTGGAAGCGCAGCATCCGCGCGAACGCCGCGAGCGCGTCGTCGTCGGTCGTGATCGCGCCGCCGTCGCCGAAGCAGGCGAGGTTCTTGGAGGGAAAGAAGCTCCACGTCGCGGCGCGGCCCAGCGCGCCCGGACGGCCGTCTGCCCCGCGCGTTCCCGCCGCCTGTGCGGCGTCCTCGAGGACCGGCACGCCGAGCGCCTCGATCTCGCCGACCGGTGCGAGGTTGCCGAACAGGTGGACCGCGACGACGGCCTTCGTCGCCGGCGTCAGCGCCGCGGCGACGGTCTGCGCGCTGACGCAGTACGTCTGCGGATCGACATCGCAGAACACCGGCCGCGCGCCCGTCGCGGGCACCGCCTCGGCCGTCGCGTAGAACGTGAACGACGGCACGATCACCTCGTCGCCGGGGCCGACGCCCATCGCCCGCAGCGCGATCGTCAGCGCGTCCGTCCCGTTCGCGACGCCGACCGCGTGGCGGGCGCCGCAGTAGGCCGCGAACTCCTGCTCGAACGCCGCCACCTCGGGGCCGAGGATGAAGCGCCGGTCGGCCACGACCGCCGCGATCGCCGCGTCGATCTGCGCGCGCACGGGCTCGAGCGCCGTGGTCGTGTCAAAGAGCGGGACCGCCATCGCGCGTCAGGCTATTGCGGCGTGCGCTCGCGCCTGCGGGCCGCTCGTGGCTCGGCGCAGGCGGGGCGAGCACGCGGCCCACTAGCATCGGCCGCCAGATGGCGCGCCTCGTAGATCAGGACTTCTGGCGCGGCCGCTCGGTCCTCGTCACCGGCCACACGGGCTTCAAGGGCGCGTGGCTGTCGCTGTGGCTGCAGTCCATGGGAGCGCACGTGACCGGCTTTGCCGACGAGGTGCCGACGCGGCCGTCGCTCTTCGAGCTCGCGCGCGTCGGCGAGCGGATCGCCGACCTGCGCGGCGACGTCCGCGACCGATCCGCCGTGCTGGACGCCGTCGCGGGGCACGCGCCGGAGGTCGTCATCCACATGGCGGCGCAGCCGTTCGTGCGCCGCTCGTTCCTCGATCCCCACACGACCTATGAGACGAACGTCATGGGAACGGTCAACCTGCTGGAGGCGGTGCGCGCGACGCCGTCGGTGCGCGTCGTCGTGAACGTGACCTCGGACAAGTGCTACGACAACCGCGAGCACAGACGCCCCTTCGTCGAAGCCGATCCGAAGGGCGGCCACGACCCCTATTCGAACTCCAAGGGCTGCGCCGAGCTCGTGGCCGACGCATATCTGCGCTCGTTCTTCTGCGAGCATGCGGACGGTCCGCGGCTCGGCTCGGTGCGGGCCGGCAACGTCATCGGCGGCGGCGACTGGGGTGAGGAGCGGTTGATCCCCGACATCATGCGCGGCGCCCTCGACGGCGCGCCGATCGCCGTACGCAACCCCGAGGCCGTCCGGCCCTGGCAGCACGTGCTCAACCCGCTCTCGGGCTACCTGCGCCTCGCGCAGGCCCTGCACGACGAACCAGCGCTGCAGGGCGGCTGGAACTTCGGCCCCGCGCTCGACGACGCGCAGCCCGTGCGGGTGATCGCCGACCGGCTGACCGAGCTGTGGCCGGGCGACCTGGACTGGAAGCTCGCGCCCGGCCCGCACCCGCACGAGGCGCACTTCCTGGCGCTGGACTCGTCCAAGGCGCGCGAGCAGCTCGGCTGGGCGCCGACCTGGAACCTCGACGATGCGCTCGCCGCGATCGTGCAGTGGTACGCGGCTCTGCGCGACGCGCAGGACATGCAGGCTGTCACGCTCGAGCAGATCGAGGGGTTCGCCGCGGGCGGGTGACGTCGCCGGGAGGCGCAGGGTCCGGCGCGCTCGAAACCTCAGTCGCCCAGCAGCGCGAGGTCCGAGCGCGTCATGATCCGGATCAGCTCCTCGAAGCTCGTCCTGGGCGCCCAGCCGAGCTTGGCCTTCGCCTTCGCGGGGTTGCCGATGAGCCGGTCGACCTCGGCGGGGCGCAGGAAGGCAGGATCGGTGCGCACGTACTGCTCCCAGTCGCCCAGGCCGGCCTCGTCGAAGGCGACCTGCACGCATTGGCGCACGGTGTTGGTCTTGTTCGTCGCGATGACGTAGTCGTCGGGCGTGTCCTGCTGGAGCATGAGGTGCATCGCCTCGACGTAGTCCTTCGCGTAGCCCCAGTCGCGCTCGGCGTCGAGGTTGCCCAGCACGAGCTCGTCGCGCAGGCCGTGCTTGATCGCGGCCGCGTGCCACGTGATCTTGCGCGTCACGAACTCCAGGCCCCGACGCTCACTCTCGTGGTTGAAGAGGATCCCCGAGCAGGCGAAGAGGTCGTATGACTCCCGGTAGTTGACGGTGATGAAGTGGCCGTAGGCCTTGGCGACGCCGTAGGGCGAGCGCGGATAGAACGGCGTCGACTCGGTCTGCGGGACCTCGAGCACCTTGCCGAACATCTCCGAGCTGGAGGCCTGGTAGAAGCGCGCCTCCGGGCACGCCTCGCGCACGGCCTCGAGCATCCGCGTCACGCCGACGCCGGTGAACTCCGCGGTCAGCGTCGGCTGGACCCACGACACCGCGACGAAGCTCATGGCGGCGAGGTTGTAGACCTCGTCGGGCTTGGATGCGCGCAGGGTGTCGACGAGCGAGCGCTGGTCGAGCAGGTCGCCCTGGTGCAGCGCGATGCGGTCGCGCAGGTGCTCGATGCGCTCGAACTTCTCGGTCGAGGCACGCCGGACCATGCCGTGCACCTCGTAGCCGCGGTCGAGCAGCAGCTCGGCGAGGTACGAGCCGTCCTGGCCCGTGATTCCGGTGATCAGTGCTGAGCGCGCCATGACGGCGCCGCACCTTAGCGCGCGCGCCGCCCGGCCACCGGCGCGGGCGCCGCCCACAACGCTCACGGCAGCGATCTCAGTACCTTTCGCGCGATGAAGACCGTGATCCTGGCTGGTGGAACCGGCACGCGCTTGAGCGAGGAGACGAGCGTGCGTCCGAAGCCGATGGTCGAGATCGGCGGGCGACCGATCCTCTGGCACATCATGAAGCACTACGCGCGGCACGACCTGACCGACTTCATCGTCTGCCTGGGCTACCGCGGCGACGTCATCAAGGACTACTTCGCGAACTTCTTCATGCGCAACAGCGACGTCACGATCGACCTCTCCACCGGCCGGCTCGACGTTCACGCGTCCAGCACCGAGCCGTGGCGGGTGACGCTGCTGGACACCGGCGAGCACACCCTCACCGGGGGGCGCCTCAAGCGGGCGCTGGCGCACGTCGGCGACGAGCAGTTCTGCATGACCTACGGCGATGGCGTCGCCGACGTCGACCTGACGGCGCTGATCGCCTTTCATCGCGAGCAGGGGACGCTTGCCACCGTGACCTCCGTTCAGCCGCCCGGTCGCTTCGGTGCCCTGGACGTGCACGGCGACCGCGTGACGCACTTTCGCGAGAAGCCGCGCGGCGACGGAACGTGGACGAACGGCGGCTTCTTCGTGCTGAACCCGAAGATCGGCGACTACATCGCGGGCGACGAGACGACGTGGGAGGACGAGCCGCTGCGCGAGCTCGCGCACGAGGGCCAGCTCAGCTCCTTTCGCCACGAGGGCTACTGGCAGGTGATGGACACGCTGCGCGACAAGCTCGTCCTGCAGGAGCAGTGGAACTCCGGCTCGCCGCCCTGGGTCACCTGGGCGTGACGCAGGCGCTCGTCTTCGGCGCAAGCGGAGCCATCGGCGGCGCGATCGCCGACACGTTGGGAGGCGCGGGCTTCACGGTCCATGGCACCAGTCGCGGCGGTGACGGCAACACGATCGCGCTCGACCCGATCGGTTCGCCGGGAGGGCTCGCGGCGCTCGACGACCTGCCGCCGCTGGATGCGGTCGTGTGGGCGCAGGGCGCCAACTGCAACGACGGCGCCGCGACCGTGCAGCGCGAGGACTACGAGGCGGTGATGGCGGCCAACGTCACGTACGTCGTCGTCACGCTGGAGCACCTGCTGAGCGGCGAGCGCCTCGCCGAGCGCGCCCGGATGGTCGTGGTCAGCTCGATCTGGGAGCAGATCGCGCGCCCGGGCAAGTTCTCCTACACGATCTCCAAGGCGGCGATCGGCGGTCTCGTGCGCGCCGCATCGGCCGATCTCGCCGCGCGCGGGCACCTCATCAACGCCGTCGCGCCGAGCGTGACCGACACCGCGATGACGCGCGCCATGCTCTCCGGCGAGCAGATCGACGGCGTCGCGGGCGCGACCGGCTTTGGCCGGCTGACCTCGCTGCAGGACGTCGCCGGCCTCACCGCGCACCTCTGCTCGCCCGCGAACACCGGCGTGACGGGCCAGTCGATCGCCGTCGATCTCGGCTTCTCCCATGTCCGCGCGATTTAACCTCGCGATCCACTCCAGCAGCGGCGACTACGACGTGCGGATCGGGCACGGCACGTTCGACGAGCTGCTGACCGAGCGCGCCGAGGACCCGATCGTGGCCGACGCGTTCTTCGCCGACCGGCTGCAGCGCGAGCAGGCGCGCACGCTGCTGCTGCCCGCCGAGGAGGAGCACAAGACGCTCGGCGCCGCCGCCGCGCTGATCGAGCGGCTGCGCGACCTCGGCACGGCGCGCGGAGACGAGCTGATCGCGGTCGGCGGCGGGATCATCCAGGACGTGGCGACCGCCGCCGCGTCGCTGTACATGCGCGGCCTCGCCTGGAGCTACGCCCCGACGACGCTGCTGGGCATGGCCGACTCCTGCATCGGCGGCAAGAGCTCGCTCAACGTCGGGCGCTACAAGAACCTCGCGGGCAACTTCCATCCGCCCAAGACGGTGGTGGTCGACCCGACCTTCATCGACACGCTGCCCGAGGAGGACCGCGCGGGCGGGCTCTGCGAGGCGATGAAGATCTCCTACTGCCGCGGCCCGGAGGCGTTTGACCGCTACCTCGAGCTCTACGAGGACGGCGACCAGGCCGCGCTGATCCACCACGCGCTGGCGGCGAAGCAGTGGTTCATCGAGGTCGACGAGTTCGACCGGGCGGAGCGGCGGCTGCTGAACTTCGGCCACACGTTCGCGCACGCGCTGGAGGCCGCCACGCGCTTCGGCGTCGGCCACGGGATCGCCGTCGGGATCGGCGTCCTGGCCGCCGAGGCCTTCGCCGGCCATCCGGCGCCCGCGCTGGCCGCGCACGCGCGCACGCTCGTCGCGGCAGCCGACGACCTGCCGGCGCGGCTGGAGGGCCGTGACCGCGACGTCTTCGAGGCGGCCGTCTTGTCTGACAAGAAGCACTCGCACGGACACGTGCACCTGATCCTCCCGGCGGCGGGCGGCGCGATCGCCGAGCAGCGCTTCCCGCGCGACGCGCAGACGATCGCGCGCGTGCAGGCGGCCTTGGACGAGGCAATCGCTACGGTCATCGCATGAAGTACTCCGAGCTCATGGTCCGCTGGCTCGAGGAGCTGGGCTACACGCACTGCTTCTTCGTCGCCGGCGGAAACTCGATGCACCTGCTCGACGGCGTGCGCCAGCACATGACCTGCATACCCGTCGTGCACGAGGTGGCGGCGGGGATCGCGGTCGAGTACTTCAACGAGTCCGGCGGGCCCGGCCGCGCGTTCGCGCTCGTCACGGCCGGTCCCGGCCTGACGAACATCGTGACGGCGCTCGCGGGCGCCTACCTGGAGAGCCGCGAGTGCCTCGTCATCGGCGGACAGGTCAAGAGCGTCGACCTCGCCGGCGACGACCTGCGCCAGCGCGGCATCCAGGAGGTCGACGGCAGGGCGATCGCCGCCCCCGTCTGCGTCGTCAGCGAACGCATCGAGCGCCCGATCGGCGAGGACGAGTTCAAGGGGCTCGTGCGCGCGGGGACGAGCGGTCGCCCCGGCCCGGTCTTCCTCGAGATCTGCCTCGACACGCAGGGCGCGCCCGTCGAGCCCGCGCAGCTGCGCCCCGCGGGCGCGGCCGCGTCCAACGGGCAGATCAAGACGGCCGACGAGCCGCGCGCGGCCGCCGACGCGATCGCTGCGCTGATGGCCGAGGCCGAGCGCCCGATCTGGCTGCTGGGCGGCGGCGTGAGCCGCGCGACGGCCGCCGAGCTGCGCCCCGCGCTGCGCGCCGCCGGCGTGCCGCTCATGACGACGTGGAACGCGATGGACCGCCTCGACGCGCGCGAGCCGCTCTACGTCGGGCGGCCGAACACGTGGGGGCAGCGCTCGGCCAACCTGTTGATCCAGCAGGCCGACCTGATCGTCGCGCTCGGCTCGCGGCTGGGATTGCAGCAGACCGGCTTCAACTGGCAGGAGTTCGGCCGCAACGCGAAGGTCGTGCAGGTCGATCTCGATCAGGCGGAGCTGACCAAGGGGCACCCCCACCTGGAGCTCGGCCTGCAGGTCGACGTCAATCCGCTGCTGCGCGAGCTCGTCGCGCGCTCCTATCCGCCCTACGAGGACTGGATCGCCTACTGCCGGCGGGTGCGCGACCTGCTGCCCGTGGTCGAGGAGAACGAGACCGGGCCCGGCTATCTCGATCCGTATCGCTTCGTCGCCGACCTGTCGGAGCTGTGCAAGGGCGACGACGTCATCGTGCCGTGCTCGAGCGGCGGCGCGTTCACCGTGACGATGCAGGCCTTCGCCCAGCGCGAAGGGCAGATCGTCATCACCGACAAGGGCCTGGCGTCGATGGGCTATGGCCTGTCGGGGGCGATCGGTGCGGCGCTGGCCCATCCGCAGCGGCGCACGGTCCTGCTCGAGGGTGACGGCGGCTTCGCCCAGAACCTGCAGGAGCTTGCGACCGCGCAGGTCAACGGCCTGCGCCTCAAGGCCTTCGTGTTCGCCAACGAGGGCTACGCTTCGATTCGCATGACGCAGCGCAACTACTTCGGCGGGCAGTACCTCGGCTGCGACACGCAGACCGGGCTCGGGTTTCCCGATTGGCCGCGACTTTTTGCGGCCTTCGGCGTTCCGACGTGCGCCGTGGCGGAGAACTTCGCCGACGACCCGGAATTTCGCGATCTGTTCGACGCTCCGGGGCCCGCCGGCTTCATCGTGCCCGTCGATCCCGAACAGACGTACTTCCCGAAGATCGCCAGCCGGGTGGCCGCCAACGGCTCGATGGAGTCAAACCCACTGGACATGATGAGCCCGGATCTACCAAGTGACATCAGCGCTCAGTTGCTGCAGTTGCACTGAGCCACCCCGAGAGGATGAACCTGTGAACAAGACCGAACGCGAGATGACCGAGATCCTGCGGCGAGGCCGCGAGCAGTTCGGCTACGTCGGTGTCAAGGCGGAGTTCGAGGCAGAGGGCACACGGATGGACGAGCTCCTGCGGCTCGTCG
The DNA here is from genome assembly GCA_902806175.1 of uncultured Solirubrobacteraceae bacterium. Classification (GTDB taxonomy): domain Bacteria; phylum Actinomycetota; class Thermoleophilia; order Solirubrobacterales; family Solirubrobacteraceae; genus CADCVQ01. Next base: position 3,089 of record CADCVQ010000080.1, on the reverse strand, counting down.
AGATCGCCCATCGCGCCGAGCTGAAGCTCGCCGTGAAGATCGGCGGCTGCGAAGCGGTCCGCGACCTGTTCGAGGCCAAGCAGATCGGCGTGAGCTACATCATCGCGCCGATGGTGGAGACGTCCTACGCGCTGTCGAAGTACGCGATGGCCAAGGACAAGTCGTTCACGCCGGAGGAGCGCGAGGACACGGACTTCCTCTTCAACCTCGAGACGATCGCGGCGTACGACGCGCGCGAGGAGATGATCCCGGCCACGCGTGAGGGTGAGATCGACGGCGTCGTGTTCGGACGCGTCGACTTCGTCGGGTCGCTGGGCAAGGACCGCGACTCGATCAACGACGACGACGTCACCGAGTACATCCTCGACATCGCGCAGCGCTGCCGCGACGAGGACCTCGATCTCGTCGTCGGCGGCGGCGTCTCGGCCGACTCGCTCGACGCGCTCAAGCGCATCCACGACGTCCACCTGACGCGCTTCGAGACGCGCAAGGTGCTCTTCGACGGGGCTGCCTGCGACGAGCCGAACATCGCCGACGGCCTGCTCAACGCGGTCCACTTCGAGCTGCTGTGGCTCATCAACAAGCGCGAGTACTACGGCACGATCCATCACGAGGACGCCAAGCGCATCGAGATGCTCGACGCCCGCTGGAACGTGCTGAAGGCCGGCGTCAAGTAGGCGTGGATCCGGCGCTTGCTCGCCGGCTGGCCGGCGGCGAGGAGCGCATCGCCGTCACGGGCGCGACGGGCTGGCTGGGACGCGTGACGCTCGACCTGCTGCGCGAGGCGCTCGGCCTCGCGCAGTTCGAGGGCCGCGTGACCGCCTACGCCAGCCGGTCGCGCGACGTCGCCGGGCTGCGCGTGCACGCGCTCGCGACGCTCGCGGACGCCGATCCGCCCCCCGACGTGATCGTGCACTACGCGTTCGTGACGCGCGAGCGCGTCGCCGAGCGGGGCCTGGACGGCTACGTCGCCGCCAACCTCGAGATCTCGCTGCAGGTCCTGCGCGCGCTGCAGCGGGGCGCTGTGCGCGGGCTGTTCTACACGTCGTCGGGCGCCGTCTACGACGCTGCCGGAAAACCCGAGACGGACCTGCGCGCGAACCCCTACGGCGCGCTGAAGCACCTCGACGAGCTGGCGTTCGCCGCGGCCTGCCGTGCGAGCGGCGCGGGTTGTGCGATCGCGCGGGTGTTCAACCTGTCGGGCCCGCACATGGCCAAGGCGCGGCTGTTCGCGCTCGGCGATCTCGTGCTGCGCGCGGGCGCGCGCGAGCCGCTGGCGATCGCCGCCCGTCATCCGGTGCGGCGCTCGTTCGTGGCGGCCGCCGACGTCGCGGCGTTGGGGCTCAGCCTCGCGCTGGCCGCTGAGGACGCCTGCTTTGACACGGCCGGCGATCAAGTCGTCGAGCTCGGCGAGCTCGCCGAGCTCATCAACGGCGTGCTCGCCGGCGGCAGCTTGGCGGTGCAGCGCGAGCTCGATCCATCCGCGGCCGCCCACGACTACGTCGGACGACCAGGCGAGATGAGCGAGCTCGCGGGCCGCCACGGGCTGCAGATCGCCTCGCTGGAGCAACAGGTGCGCGACACCGCCGCAGGACTCGGTGTACTACCGCCATGACGCTCATCTCGGTGATCATCCCGGCATACAACGAGCGCGACTGCGTCGACGAGCTCGCGCGGCGGCTGGCCGCCGTCTTCGACAGCCTGCCGGCCTACGACTTCGAGGCGATCGTCGTGGAGAACGGCTCGCTCGACGACACGTACGAGCGCCTGGTCGCGGTTCGCGAGCGCGATCCCCGCTTCAAGATCGTCCAGCTGGCGCGCAACTTCCGCATGGACGGCGGCATCACCGCCGGCTTGGACTACGCGACCGGCGACGCCGCGGTGATCATGACGGCCGACCTGCAGGATCCACCCGAGCTGATCGCGCAGTTCGTCGCCAAGTGGGAGGAGGGCTACGAGAACATCTACGGGATCGTCACCGACCGCGAGGGCACGGGCCCGATCCGCACGTTCAACAGCAAGGCCTTCTACTGGCTGGCCGGCAAGCTGACGAGCGACCGCATCCCGCGCAACGCCTCGGATTTTCGTCTCGTCGACCGCCGCGTCTACGAGACCGTCAGGGGGATGGAGGAGCGCAACCGCTTCATCCGCGGCCTGTTCGCGTGGAGCGGATTTCGCTCGATCGGCGTGCCGCACAAGCGCGAGCCCCGCTTCGGCGGCGTCTCCAACGCGCATTCGCTGAAGGTCATCGACCTCGCGATGAAGGGCATCTTCGCGCACTCCTACGTGCCCCTGAAGGTCATCTCGGTGTTCGGCGCTGCGCTGTCGCTGCTGTCGTTCGTCGTGCTCGTCGCGCTGAGCCTGCGCTTCCTCTTCTTCGGCGTCCCGTTCGCCGGCTTCGGCACCATCGTCGGCCTGATCCTGCTGCTGTTCGGCTTTCTGTTCACGATGCTCGGCATCGTCAGCGAGTACATCGGCCTGATCTACGAGGAGGTCAAGCAGCGGCCCAACTACGTCGTGCGCGAGACGCTCGGGGTGGACGCGCGGCAGCGCCACAAGCCACCGTTGTCGCTGTGAGCAGACGCGAGCAGGGCCTGCGCTTCCTGCTGATCGGCGCGTTCAACACGGCCTTCGGCTTCGTCCTGTTCGCGCTGCTGCTGCACCTCGCCGGCGACCGCGTGCACTACCTCGTGGTGCTCGTCGCGGCGACGATCATCGCGGTGCTCGTGGCCTTCGCGGGCTACCGGACCTTTGTCTTTCGCGTGCGCGGAAACGTCTTGCGTGACTTGGGCCGCTTCTCTCTGGTCTACGCAGTGGCGCTGGCCGTCAACCTGGCGGCGCTGCCGCTGCTGGTGGAGGTCTTCGCCGCGCCGATCCTGCTCGCGCAGGCGATCGTCGTCGTCGGGACGGTGATCGCGAGCTTCCTCGCGCACCGCTCGTTCTCGTTTCGGCGCTGAGGGACGGGTCGGCTAGTGGGCGCGTCCGGAAGTTGTGCGAGGTTTTGCGGGATGCCCGGCCGTGATCTGACGGTCGACGGTGTCCCGCCTTCGTGCTGGTGGCACGGGGGCGGGCGCCGGCGGACGTCAGGC
>CADCVQ010000079.1 GCA_902806175.1 uncultured Solirubrobacteraceae bacterium | reverse complement strand
CGAGAAAGCCCTCGCGCCCCGCGATCGCGGTCACCGCCGTCGGGTGGAACTGCAGGAACTCGAGGTCGGCGAGGTCGGCCCCCGCGGCGTGCGCGATCGACATCCCGGTGCCCAGCGAGCCCGGCGGGTTCGTCGTCCGCGACCACAGGGCGGCGGCGCCGCCGGTGGCGAGGATCGTCGCGCGCGCCCGGACCGCGCGGCCGTCCTGGAGCGTGACGCCGGCGCAGCGGCCCTCGTGCATCCACGCGCCGGTCGCGCGCGCGCCCTCCAGCACCTCGATGCTCGGCTCGTCGACGACGAGAGCCGAGAGTTGGCGCACGACGCGGCGCCCGGTCGCGCTGCCGCCGGCGTGCACGACGCGGCGCACGGAGTGACCCCCTTCGAGACCCAGCGCGAGCACGCCGCGGCGATCGGCGTCGAAGCGCACGCCCAGCGCCTCGAGGTCGCGCACCCGCGCCGGCGCCTCGCCGACCAGCACCTGCGCGGCGGAGCGGCGCACGAGGTTGCGTCCGGCGGCCTCGGTGTCGGCGAGGTGGCGCTCGGCGGAGTCCTCGACCGCGAGCGCGGCTGCGATCCCGCCCTGCGCCCAGTAGCTCGCGGTCTGGGCCAGCGGGGTCGCCGAGACGAGCGTCACGCCGGCGCCGACGGAGGCGGCCGACAGCGCTGCGTACAAGCCGGCGGCACCGGCTCCGACGACCGCGAGGTCGCTGCAGATCACCGGTTCCTCGGGCACAGGCGGGGTACCGTACTCCGATGCCTGCGCCGGTCCTCCTTCACCACCCGTCGTCGCTCGAGCACGACACCGGGGGTCACCCCGAGAACGCTCGCCGGATCGTCGCCATCGAGCAGGCGCTGCGCGAACGCGACTGGCTGGGCTGGGATGTGCGGCTGTCGCCGGCGGGTCCGCGCGAGGCGATCGCCGCGGTCCATCCGATCGCGCACATCGAGCGCATCGAGGCGCTCTGTTGCCGCGGCGGCGGGATGATCGACATGGACACGATCGTCAGCCCCGGCTCCTTCGAGGCGGCGCTGCACGCGGCGGGCGGCTGCGTGGCGCTCGTCGACGCGCTCATGGGTGAGCAGGGGGTCTCAGCGGGCGCGTCGCTGCACCGCCCGCCGGGCCATCACGCCGAGCCGGCGCGGGCGATGGGCTTCTGCCTGTTCGACAGCGTCGCCGTCGGTGCGCAGCACGCGCTGGACGCGCATGGCGCGCGGCGGGTGATGATCTTCGACTGGGACGTCCATCACGGCAACGGGACCAACGCGATCTTCCACGACCGCGACGACGTCCTGTTCTGCTCGATCCACCAGTCGCCGCTGTATCCCGGCACGGGTCCGGCGGCGGACGCCGGTCGCGGCGACGGCGCGGGCTACACGGTCAACATGCCGGTGCCGGCGGGCTCGGGCGACGACGTGTTCCTCTCGCACGTCGCGCACGTCGTGGCGCCGCTGGCGCTGGCGTTCGAGCCCGACCTGCTGCTCGTGTCGGCCGGTTACGACGCACACGCCGACGACCCGCTGGCGTCGTGTTTGGTGAGCGACGAGGGCTACGCCGGGATGGCCGCCCTGATGCGCGCGTGCGCCGAGCAGCTCGACGTGCCGCTGGGGATCGTGCTCGAGGGCGGCTATGACCTCGGCGCGCTGGCGCGCTCGGTGGTGGCGACGCTGGAGGTCGCCGGCGCCGCGTCGGCTGCTGCCGTGCCGGACGTGGCGCTGCATCCGCTGGCGCTGCGTGTGCAGGAGCGGCTGGCGGCGGGGCACTGGCCGGCGCTGCTGGCCTGAGCGGCGGGGGCGGGGCGGCGTCCACACCGAACGAGGGCTGCCCGGCCGCGTGACGACGTCGTTGACGTTTGACCGTCCTGGGTTGCGCGGGCGGGGGCGAAGAAGTCGACGAGCAGTTCTGTGACGCGCTCCGGCTCGTCGTGATGGACCCAGTGCGAGGCGTCGGGCAGGCGCTCGACGCGGTCGAGGTTGGGCACGTCCTCGCGGTCGGGCTCGGCGAGTTTCGGGCCGAGGTAGCGATCGCGCTGCCCCCAGATGACCAGCGTGGGCGCCGCGATCGGGCGAAACCGCGCTTGGGCCTGCTTGGAATCTCGCACCGCGGCGCGGTAGTAGTTGATGATCGCGGCTGCTGCGCCTGGCTGTGACCACGACTCGACGTAGCGCTCGGTGTCCTGCGGCGTGTACGGGGGGCGGGCATCGCGCTGGTAGCGCCGGAAGAATCGCCAGTGCCCGGCGCGCACGATGCGCTCGGGCAGCCCCGGGAGCTGAAAGAAGAAGAAGTACCAGACCTTCCGGAGTTGGTTGGGGTCGCGCAGCCCTTGCTGCAGCCGCCGCGGATGGGCCGCGTTGAGGATGGCCAGGCGGTCCACGACCTCGGGGTGGTTCATCGCGGTGGCCCAGGCGACGGTTCCGCCCCAGTCATGGCCGACCAGCAGCGCCGACTTGCCACCGAGTTCTCGGATGAGCCCGCGGACGTCGGCGGCCAGCAGGTCGGCGGAGTACGCCTCCACGCCGGCCGGCCGCGATGACAGGTTGTAGCCGCGCATGTCGGGTGCGACGACGCGAAATCCCGCCGCGGCGAGGCGCCCGATCTGCAGCCGCCAGCTGAACCAGAACTCCGGGAAGCCGTGCAGCAGCACGATCAGCGGCCCTTCGCCGGCCTCGACGTAATGCAACCTCACGTCGCCGACGTCCGCGTAGCCCTCCCGAAGCTCGGTCCCGTCCTCTGAGATGGCGAGGCCTGCGGCGTTGGCGGACATGGCGGTCTCCTAGCTGCGTGCGGCCACGCTCGACGACGGGCCGGTGATGGGATGGCACGCGGTCCGTGCATGTACCGAGCATTGCGCGCTGCGGTCGCGTTCGCGCCCGGGTGACCCCCTGGCCTGACACCTGGTCGGACAGGAGCGTTCGCGACGCACCCGCGCTCCGCGCGCGACCGCGCGGGGGGACGAACAACGCCGTGGGAGGGCGCGCAGGATCGCCTGCGCGCCCGCGGGCGTCAGGGCGCCGGCGTCGTGCGGGTCGTCGCCGTGCCGGTCGTCGTCGTCCGCGTTCGCGGCGCCGGCGTGGTCGGCGTCGTCGGCGTCGTCGCGCCGGGCGACGTGGTCGTGGTGGTCGGCACCGGCACCGTCGCCGTCTGCCCCGGCACCGTCGACGGCACCGCCGGAGCGACGGGGGCGGTCGTGGTCGCGGTCGGCGCGACGACCGGCGGCGGCACGACCGCCGGGGGCGGCGCCGTCTCGACGACCGCCGTCGGCGTCGTTCCGGCCGTCGCGCCGTCGTCGGCTGTGAGGTCGACGAACGCGAAGGCGAGCAGCGCGCCGGCGAGCAGGATGATCGCGCCGATCGCAACGGTCGGAAGCTGCCAGTTCGGGGTCGGCGCCAGGCGCGTGCGGGCGGGCGCGCCGCACTCCAGGCACCAGTCCTGCTCAGGTCCGACCGTCGCCGAGCAGCGCGGGCAGCGCAGCGAGCCGGGCGGCGGCAGGCGGTCGCGACCGTCGGGTGGCTGTGCGCTCACGCGTGCGCGCCGCTGCCCGGCGACAGGTCGGTGGCGAGGTTCATGAGCGCTCCTCGCTTGCGGCCGGGTCCACTACTAGGCGCGGTCGTCGGGCGCACGCGGGGGGCGCAGCGTTTCCGTCGGCTGCGGCGGCGACGACCCGGCGTGGTTCTGCGCAGGCGCAGCAGGAGGCGCGGGGACCGTCGGCGCGGCGGGCGGCGCAGGCGCAGGGGGCGCCACCGTCGTCGGAGGCGACGCCGGCTGGTGGACGCGCTCGCGCGGCGGCTGGGGCGGCGCGGCGATCGCGCCGCCGACCTCGCCCATCGCGCGCGGACCGCCCATCTGCAGGCCACAGTGCGGGCAGAAGTTCGACTCGCTGGAGTGCAGTGCGCCGCAGCGGGCGCACGACGTGATCCCGGGTTCGTGCAGCTCGTGAAGCGGCCGGCGGTCGTCGAGGATCCGCTCCAGCGCGCGCAGCTCCTGGTCGACGGCGGCGAGCGCGGCGATCTTCGCCTCGACGAGGTCGGGCCGCTCGCGACCGAAGCGGCGCATGTCGAACATCAGCCCCCCGATGTCGCGGAAGGCCAGCTCGCGGGCGCGGCGCAGGAAGCGCAGGCGCCGGCGCAACCTGCCGCGATCGCGGAAGCTCGCGCCGCCGCCGCCGCCGGCAACACCGCCGGGGACCTGCTGGACGATGACCTGGGTGTCCTGCGTCGGCTGCAGGTCGTGCCTGACGGGCGCCGGCGTCGCGGCGGCGGCCTTCTTGCCCCAGGGCAGGCGGTTCGCGCGCGAGCGCCCACGAAGCAGGCCGGACGGAAGTCGGCCGAGCAGGCCGCCCGCACCACGGCGCGGGGAGCCGGAGGCACGGCGGCGGAAGATGCGTCGCATCAGTCCGGTCATGACGGGTGGGCGCCGCGTGACGACAAGGCCGGCGCCTCGGCAGGAGTGTATAGCGGCGCCATGTCGGTGAGCACGAACGCGCGCCCGGCAGGTTGCGGTCATGCAACAGACGCGGTGCAGCTTCTGCGGCCAATCGTCACGGACGCGCGTAGATCCGTCACACGAACCAGCGCAGCATCGGTGCGGCACATCACCGTCACGTTCGGAGGCCGCACATGCCGTATCGCACGATGGGCTGGATCCATGCACACCTCGCTCGCCTGGGCGGCGATCAGCGCGGGCAGGGCACCGTCGAGTACGTCGGGCTCATGCTCCTGCTCGCAGCGCTGCTGTCGGGCGTCGTGCTCGCCGCCAAGGGGATGAAGGACGGCGGCGGGCTCGCCAAGGAGATCGCCGACAAGCTCAAGGCCACGATCGAATCGGTCGGCAAGGGCAGGCCGTAGTGGTGCGCCGCCGTCGGCGCGCGGGGCGCCTCTGCGAACATGGCGCCCCGTGCCGACCGCCCCGCAGAGCACCGCCCCGATCGGCGTCTTCGACTCCGGCGTCGGCGGCCTGACCGTCCTGCACGAGCTGCTCGTCGCGCTGCCGCAGGAGGACTTCCTGTACGTCGGCGACTCTGCGCGGTTTCCGTACGGCGATCGCACGCCGGCGCAGCTGCGGGCCTTCAGCCGGCAGATCGCCGACGTGCTGCTCGAGCGCGGCGCGAAGCTGATCGTCGTGGCCTGCAACTCGGCGACGTCGAGCGCCCTGCAGGATCTGACCGCCCACGTGGCACACAGCGGCTGCGGCGTCGACGTGATCGGCGTCGTGGGGCCCGAGTCGAACCTGGCGGTGGCGCAGACGCGCAGCGGGCGCATCGGCGTCCTGGCGACACCGGCGACCGTCGCCAGCGGCGCCTACGAGCGGGCGGTGCTCGCAGCCGACCCGCTCGTGAAGCTCACGAGCGTGGCCTGCCCGCAGCTTGCCCGCATCTCGCAGGACGGCGCGCCGATCACCGAGGCCGACGTCGACCTCGCGCGGATGTACTGCGCGCCGCTGCGCGAGGCGCACGTCGATACCGCCATCCTCGGCTGCACGCATTACCCGTTCGTCGGCGCGCTGCTGCAGCGCCTGCTCGGCCCGCAGGTCGCGCTGATCACCTCCGGCACGGCAATCGCGCGTCGCGTGCAGCACGCGCTCAGCACGCGCGAGCTCATCACGCCGCGCACCGGCGAGGGCAGCTACAGCTTCCTGTGCACGGGCGACGCGGACGCGTTCGCCGAGGTCGGCTCGCGCTTTCTGCAGCTGCCGATGGGCGCAGTCGACCACGTCGAACTTGCGGACGCATCCACTAGCGAGGTACCAGCATGACCACGACAACGCCGGCCCGCTCCTACGACCGCGCGCCACAGGACCTGCGCCCGACGACGATCGAGCCGCACTTCGTCAAGCCGGCGAACGGATCGGCGCTGATCGCGCAGGGCGAGACGCGCGTGATCTGCACTGCCTCGGTGCAGGAGAGCGTCCCGAAGTGGATGGCCGGCAAGGGTCGCGGCTGGGTGACGGCCGAGTACGGGATGCTGCCCGCGTCGACGGGCGACCGCAAGGCGCGCGACATCAGCAAGGGGCGCCCGGACGGGCGCAGCGTCGAGATCCAGCGCCTGATCGGCCGTTCGATCCGCGGCGTGATCGACTTCGAGGCGCTCGGCGAGCGCACGATCTACCTCGACTGCGACGTGCTCACCGCCGACGGTGGCACGCGCTGCGCGTCGATCACCGGGGCCTTCGTCGCGCTGGACCTCGCGACGCGCCGCCTGCTCGAGGAGGGCAGGATCGAACGCTCGCCGCTGACGGGCAGCGTCGCCGCGATCTCGTGCGGGATCGTCGGCGGCGTCGCGCTGCTGGACCTCGACTACTCCGAGGACTCGACCGCGGAGGTCGACGCCAACGTCGTCATGACCGGTGACGGCGGCCTGATCGAGGTGCAGGCGACCGCCGAGCGCACGCCGCTGTCGCGCGCGCATCTCGACGAGTTGCTCGCGCTCGCGGGCGGCGGGATCGAGCAGCTGCGCGCCGTGCAGGCGCAGGCGGTGGCGTGAAGCTCGTCCTCGCGACGCGCAACGCGCACAAGCTGCGCGAGTTCGCCTCGCTGCTGCCCGGGCACGAGATCGCCGAGCTTCCCGGCGACGTGATCCTGCCGCCGGAGACCGCTGACACGTTCGCCGCCAACGCGATCGAGAAGGCGCGCACCGCCGCCCGCGCCACCGGCCTGCCGGCGATCGCCGACGATTCGGGAATCGAGGCCGCGGCGCTCGGCGGCGCTCCGGGTGTGCGCTCGGCGCGCTACGCCGGCGCCCATGCGACCGACGCCGAGAACCTCGCCAAGCTGCTGCGCGAGGCGCCCGCGGGATCGCCCCTGCGGTACGTCTGCGCGCTGGCCTACGTCGACGCAGAAGGCGGCGCGCACGTGTTCGAGGGCTCCTGCAGCGGCACGCTGGACCCGAACCCGCGCGGCGACGGCGGATTCGGCTACGACCCGGCCTTTCTGCCCGACGACATCGCCGAGGGGCGCACGATGGCCGAGCTCGCCCCCACCGAGAAGGACGCGATCAGCCATCGCGGGCGAGCGGCGCGCCAATTGCTCGTCTTGCTTGACTCGTAGTCCTCATGGCAGGACCCCTGATCGCTCCAAGCCAGCCGCGCGCCGCCGGATCGGTCAAGACCCGTGCGGCCGCGCTGTCGATCGCCTCCAACGCGATCCTCATCGCGCTGAAGATCGCGGCGGGCGCGCTGACGGGCTCGGTCGCGATCCTGACGGAGGCGATGCACTCCTCGATCGACCTGATCGCGTCGTTCGTGGCGTACTTCTCCGTCCGCGAGGCCGACAAGCCCGCCGACGCCGAGCATCCCTACGGCCACGCGAAGATCGAGAACCTCGCGGCGGCGATCGAGGCGATGCTGATCCTCGTCGGGTCGGGCGTGATCATCTATGCAGCCGTGCGCAGCCTCGCCAACGGGCCGGAGGTGCACTCGCTCGGCATCGGCATCGTCGTGATCGGCATCTCGATCGTCGCGAACATCGTCGTGTCGAGCGTGATCATGCGGCGCGCGCGACAGACCGATTCGCCGGCGCTGGAGGGCGACGCCGCGCACCTGCGCACCGACGCGGCGACCTCGGCCGCCGTCCTGCTGGGGCTCGTCCTCGTCCAGGTCACCGGCGCCACGTGGCTGGATCCGGTCATCGCGCTCGCCGTCGCGGCGGCGATCGTCTTCGCCGGCGTGCGGCTGCTGGCACGCGCCTCGCGCATCCTCGTCGACGAGGCGCTGCCGCCGCAGGAGCTCGATGGAGTGCGCGAGGCGATCGCCTGCTTCGGGCCGCAGGGCGTCGCGGGCTACCACAAGCTCCGCGCGCGCCGCGCGGGTTCGCGGCGCTACGTCGACCTGCACGTGCAGTTCACCTCGGGCACGACGCTCGAGGACGCCCACGCGACGGCGCACGCCCTGCAGGACGCGATCCGCGAGCGCCTGCGCGGCGCCGACGTGCTGATCCACCTCGAGCCGGAGGGAAGCGTGCACCCGGGGACCGAGATCAGCCCGCGCTGAGCGCCCGCAGCATGCGCGAGCAGTCCCAGTGACCGCGCAGCGCATCCTCGACGCGATCTGCGGCCTCGAGCAACCGCAGGCCGTTCGATCGTCCTGAGCGGGGGTCGCCACCGGCGGCTCCCGGCGCGGCGTCAGCGCAGGTTGATCGCCGCCGACAGCCCGACCGCGACCGCGACCGCGCCGTAGCCGTTGTAGCCCGACAGGAACAGCAGCAGCGCGGTGATGAGCGCGGCCGTGACGGTGACGAGCCACGCGATCTTGTTGAACCCCACGGCCGCATCCTCGCCGATCGCGAACGGTCCGGTCACGCTGGTAGCTTCGAGGTGTTCGTAGTTCGCCCTGCAGCACAAGGAGCTGTCGTCGTGACGAAGTCCCAGCTTGCCGATTGCGTCCGGGCGCGCCCCGGCCAGACGCGCGCACAGGCCGTCCGGCCGTAGGCGTGGGTCGGCAGCCAGACAGCGCGACGACGACAGCGACCTTCGCCGACCGGCTCGCCGACCGCGTTGTGGCGCGCGAGTCGCAGATCGTGCTGGGCCTGGACCCCGATCCGGCGCGGCTGTGGCCCGTCACGCTCGGCACAGAGGCGCCGGGCGCCACACCGGGCCAACGTGCCGGCGCGGCGGTCCGGGCGCACTGCGCCGCGCTGATCGACGCCGCCGGCCCGGCCTGCGTCGCCGTCAAGCCGCAGCTTGCCTGCTTCGAGCGCCTCGGTGCCGATGGCTGGTCGGCGCTGCGGGCGACGGTCGGCTACGCCCGCGAGCGCGGCCTGCTCGTGTTGGCCGACGCAAAGCGCGGCGACATCGCGGTCTCCGCTGCCGCCTACGCGCAGGCCCTCGTTGGCGCCACCGCGACGCCGTTCGGCGACGTCGAGGGCTTGGGCGCCGACGCCTTCACCGCCAACCCGCTGCTCGGGATCGATGCGCTGCAGCCGCTCGTCGACGGCGCCCGCGCCGCCGGCGCCGGCGTCTTCGTGCTCGTGCGCACGTCCAATCCCGGTGCCGCCGACGTCGAAGACCTCAGGCTGGCCGACGTCGAGGGCGGCGGCACGGTCTGGGAGCGCCTCGCGCAGATCGTCGCGCAGCTCGGCGGGCAGCCGAGCGCGCACAGCGGGCTGGCGGATGTCTGCGCCGTCGTGGGGGCCACCGCGCCCGAGCACGTCGCCCGGATGCGCGAGCTCATGCCGTACGCGCCGTTTCTGTTGCCCGGCATCGGCGCGCAGGGCGGACGCGTCGAGGACATCGCGCCCGCCTTCGCGCCGGGGCGGGCGGCTGCGCTCGTGAGCGCGTCGCGCTCGATCGCGGCGGCGCACGAGGCGACCGGTGCGCCGCCGGCCAACGCCGCCCGCGCCGAAGCCGAGCGATTGCGAGCCGCCGCGTGGTCGCTGTAGAGCGCTCAGGCGCCCGGCCGCTGCCCGTATCCTCCCTGCGGGATGTCGCAGGTCGCCAACAGCCGGCGCCGCGGTCTGGCGGCCGGAGCCGGACCGTGACACTGCGCTGCATCGTCTTCGGCGCGGTGCTCGCGCTGCTCCTGGCGGCCGCGCGCGCCCAGGCGCAGTCACCCGCGGGCGCACCGCGCCTGCAGGGCGCGAAGGCGGCGGTCGTCATGGAGGCGTCGACCGGCGACGTGCTGCTGGGCAAGAACGCCGGCGATCGCCGCCAGATCGCCTCGACGACGAAGCTCATGACGGTGCTCGTCGCCCTGCAGCGCACCGATCTCGACGACATCTTCAGCGCCACGGCCTACGAGCCGCTCGCGGTCGAGTCGCAGATCGGGCTGCGCCCGGGAGAGCGGATGAGCGTCCGCGACCTGCTGCGCGCGACGCTGCTGCCGAGCGCCAACGACGCCGCCGCGGCGCTCGCGGTCGGGACGATGGGCTCGACGGAGGCCTTTGTCGCCGAGATGAATCGCCGCGCCAAGGCGCTGGGCCTGAGCGACACGCGCTTCGCCAACCCGATCGGGCTCGACGACGACGCCAACTACTCGAGCGCCCGCGACCTCGCGAAGCTCGCGGTCGCGCTGCGCCGCTACGAGTTCTTGCGCCGGACCGTCGACCTGCGCAGCGCAGTCCTGCGCAGCGGGTTGCGCAAGCGGACCGTCCTGAACCGCAACGCGCTCGTGCGCCGGATCGACGCCGTCAACGGGATGAAGACCGGCCACACCCGCCGCGCCGGCTACGTGCTCGTCGGCTCGGCGACCCGCGACGGCGTGACGGTCATCAGCGTCGTGCTGGGCGAGCCGACCGAGCGCGCGCGCGACGCCGACTCGCTGGCGCTCCTGCGCTACGGCCTGAGCCGCTACGACGCGCGCACCGTGATGCCCGAGGGCCGGGTGCTGGGACGCGTCGCATTGCGGTTCCGAGACCAGGCAGTCGAGGTCATCGCGGGCGCCACGGTCGAGCGCGTGCTGCGTACCGGCGCTCGCACGCGCGTCGCGATCAGCGGCCTGCCCGACGAGGTCGACGGCCCGCTGCCGCGCGGAACGCGCGTGGGCACCGCGACGATCCGCCGCGGCGACGACGTCCTGGCGCGCGTGCCGGTCGTGACCGCGCGGCCGGTCGCAGAGGCCGGGCTGGGCGACCGCCTGGACAACCTGCTCGGGCGCTCGCAGACAATCGTCGCCATGGTCCTGCTCCTGGGCTGTAGCCTCCCTCTTCTGTTGCTGCGCCGTCGGGCGATCAACCGCAGAAGGGTCCTGGATGCCGAGCATCGGCGGGCGCGGCGGCGCGAGGAGACACCGGTTTGAGTAGCGCATGATCATCACCGTCACCCTCAACGCAGCGATCGACAAGTCGCTCTCGGTGCCGAACTTCCGGCTCGGCCGCCGCCACCGCACCGTCGAGCAGACGACGCTGCCGGGTGGCAAGGGCGTCAACGTCGCGCGCACGCTCAAGACGCTCGGCCAGCCCGTCATCGCGACCGGCTTCGCCGGCGGCGCGACCGGGACGCGGATCGTCGAGGCGCTGACCGATGAGTCGATCCTCAACGACTTCGTGCGCATTCGCGAGGAGTCGCGCACGAACACCGCCGTGCTCGACCCGACGAACAGCGAGACGACCGAGATCAACGAGCGCGGCCCGGCCGTCAGCGGGCGCGAACTCGAGCTCTTCCGCGACAAGCTGCTGTACCTGGCGCGCGGCGCGGCGATCGTGATCTTCGCGGGCTCGCTGCCGCGCGACGTCGACGCCGACTTCTACGCCGACCTCATCAAGGACCTGCGCAAGCTCGGCATCGTCGTCGTGATCGACACCGACGGCGACCCACTGCGCCACGCCGTGCGCGCCGAGCCGCACGTCGTCTCGCCGAACGTGCTCGAGGCCGAGGAGCTCGTCGGGCACGAGTTCAACGACGACGAAGACCGCATCATCGCCGTACGCGAGATGGTCTCCCTCGGTGCGCAGGAGGCGATCATGACGACGCCCGACGGCTGCTTCGGCTCCGTCTTGGATGACGGCGAGTCTGCGCTGTACCGCGTGTGCATCGAGCCGCGCGAAGCCGTCGCGGCGGTCGGCGCCGGCGACGCGTTCCTGGCGGGCTACGTGGCAGCGCGCTACGGCGGCAAGCCGCCCGCCGAGTGCCTGCGCTACGGCGTCGCCTGCGGCGCCGAGTCCGTGCATCGCCTCGGCGCCGGGCTCGTCGACCCCAACAAGGTCGACCGGCTGCTGGGCGACATCGAGGTGCAGCGCCTGGCGACGCCGGCCGAGGTCAGCTGACGCTCACAGCGACCGGCACTGCTTGAAGCCATACCGCGTCGACAGGCGGCGCTGCTCGTCAAACAGCGGGTCGGCCTGCTCGGCGTAGCGCCTGGCCTTCGCCTCGTCCTTGGCGCGGACCGCCTGCACCAGACCCTCGTAGGCGACGATCGCCTTGTCGATCGACGCGAAGTAGGCCTCGACCGTCGCCTTGTCCTCGCTCGGGGCCCGTAGCGCCTTCAGGCGCTCCACGCCCTTGCGCGTCTGCGCCAGCCCGCCGTCGAGGATGCTCCCGATCCGCTCGGGGCCCGCGCCCGCGGGCAGCTTGTCGACCTGGTCTGAGTAGGTCTTCGTCGATGCTTCGACCTCGCGGCAGATCCTGTCGGCCTGGCCGATGTACTGCGCCTTGGTCAGCGGCTTGCCGGCGGAGACAGAGTCGCCGTCATCACCACACGCGGCGATGACGAGCACCGCGCTGCCCAGCGCGGCCAGGAGCATCCGGCGGACCACCAGTGGTCCGTCTCGTAGGTGGACCGTTATGAGACGGGCCACTAGGCCGCCGGTGCGGCGTCCTGCACGCCCGGATCGCCGCCGAGCGCGACCCGCGCCCGTGCCGTCGTCAGGTGGTAGACGATCAGCAGCTGCACGAGCGCAAGCGACTCCGAGCGGTGCACGTGGTTGCCGACGGTGAACTCGCCGAGCTTCTCGGAGCGCAGGTGGCGCGCGAAGTGCATGCGGTCCCAGACGGTCTCCTCGATCGCCGCGGCGCACTCGCGCGGCAGTGCGCCCGGGATGAACAGCACGCTCTCGCCGTCGCGCTCGTCGAGCGTGATCTGACCTTCGCTCTCGTCGACGAACGGGGTCAGGTCGGGGTGCGCCAGGCCGTCGCGCAGCGTCAGCCGCGCGTCGAGGATGAACGGGTCGGCCTCGCTCTCCATGCGGCAGACGACGATGTCGGCGTGGCGGCGCTGGGGGCGGATGAACGCCTCGGAATCCGGCTCGCGGCGGTCGAGGTCGGCGAGCACCTCGTCGGTCGTGTAGCCGCGCTTGGAGCAGTCGCGGTCGACCTTCCACTGGCGCCGCAGCGACTCGGGCGGGTCGAGGTAGACGCGCACGTCGTAGGCCGAGCGCATCTCCTCGCTGTGGTAGCCGAGCAGTCCCTCGATGACCGTGAAGCTGCTGGGGGCGAGGTACACGAGCGGGCCGAACGTGCCGTTCGTGTGCTGGTAGACCGGCTTGAGGATCCCCTCGCCGAGGCGCAGGCACTGCAGGTGCTGGGCCATGATGTCGATGTAGTTGCACTCCGGGTTCAGCGGCGTGATGCCGCGCTCGGCGCGCTGGCGGCGGTCGAACTTGTGGTAGTCGTCGGTGCAGATCGCGGTGACGGTGTCCTCGCCGAGCAGCTGCACGAGTCCCTTGCTCAGCGTCGTCTTGCCGGACGCCGAGTCCCCCACGATTCCGAGCATGATCGGTCGGGCCATCGTGGGGGGGAACCTTACCCCCACGGTCCAGCCGCAGTCGGCGCGGGCGCCAGAGCGGTGTTGGGCGGTCCCTGCCCCGGATGCGCGGATGCGCGACGTCGTGGCGGGATTCTGTTGACAGAGAGCAGAGACCCGTTAACCAACCGCGGGCCGGCGCCTGCCGCCTCAGCGCCGGAGGCGGCGGGGCCCGCGTCTCAGGCTGCGCCGCGCTCGGCTGCGGCGAGCGTGACGAACACGCGCGCGCCGCGGACCTCGACCGCGTGCGCGGCGACGGCGTTGCCGGTCGTCAGCGCGCTGCCGCTCTGCAGGTCGAAGCGGCGATCGTGCAGCGGGCAGATCACCGCGCGGTCGCAGACGATCCCGTCGGCCAGCGGGCCGCCGCGGTGCGGGCAGGCGGCGTCGAGCGCGTACCACCCGCCGCCCGCGCGGAAGATCGCGATGCGGCGCCCGTCGAGCGTGACGGCGCGGCCCTCGCCGAGCGGGATGTCCTCGACGCTGCAGGCGTCGTGGGCGAGCGCCGCGGCGGTGCTCACAGCTCGCCGCCCGCGGGCGGACCGACGAGCGCCGGCTCGAGCTCGTCGAGGTCGTGAAACTGCCGCGCGTGGTAGGGGTCGTCGCGCTCGAGCCACGGGTCCTGGGTCGCGGCCTTCGCGATCCGCAGGCGCTCGCGCAGCGCCCCACCGCGTTCTTCGTCGAGGATGACCTCGCGCACCTGCTCGAGCCCGATCCGCGGGATGAAGTCGTACGTGCGCTCCTTGTAGTCGGCGTTCTCGCGGTAGAACTGCAGAAACGTCGTCGCGAGGCGCAGCGCCTCGCCGCGGGTCTCGACGGTGGCCAGGATGTCGGCCTCGCGCACGTTGCCGCCTGCCGCACCGCCCGCGCGCACCTGCCAGCCGCCCTCGACGGCGACGCAGCCGATGTCCTTCACCGTCGCCTCGGCGCAGTTGCGCGGGCAGCCCGACACGCCGGACTTGACCTTGTGCGGGGTGTGCAGACCCTCCCACGCCTTCTCCATCTCGATCCCCAGGCCGACGGAGTCGCCGAGGCCGAAGCGGCAGAAGTCCGTGCCGACGCAGGTCTTGACGGTGCGCACGGCCTTGGCGTAGGCGTGGCCCGAGGGCATCCCGAGATCGCGCCAGATCCCCGGCAGGTCCTGCTTCTTGACGCCGAGCAGGTCCAGCCGCTGCCCGCCGGTGACCTTCACCATCGGCACCTCGTACTTGTCGGCGACATCGGCGATCCGGCGCAGCTCGTCCGGCGTCGTGACGCCGCCGTACATCCGTGGCACGACCGAGAACGTGCCGTCGTGCTGGATGTTCGCGTGCACCCGATCGTTGATGAAGCGTGCGTCGCGCTCCTCACGATGCTGGTTGGCGCAGACCTCGGAGACCAGGTAGGCCAGCGCCGGCTTGCAGGCCCCGCATTCGCGCCCGGTCGCGCAGGCCGCCGCGACGTCGCTGACGGATTGCAGGCCGTCGGCGCGGATCTGCTCGGCGAGGCCCTCGCGCGTCTGCTTGCGACAGGGGCACAGGTAGGCGGGCTCGTCGTTGAGGCCGCCGGTGGCGGCGGCGACGATCTCCTTGACGGCCGGCCGGCAGGAGCCGCAGCCGGTGCCCGCGCGCGTGACCGCCATGACCTCGCGCGGCGTCGCGCAGCCGCCGTCGCTGACCGCGGCCACGAGGTCGCCCTTGCAGACGCCGTTGCAGTCGCAGATCTGCGCGGTGTCGGGCAGGTCGGCGGGGCCGGAGAGCGAGGCGTCGGCGAGCGCCTGCAGCGGGTCTTCGACGGGCTCGCCGCTGCGCACCGCGGCGACGAGCGCCTCCGAGCCGCGCGTGTCGCCGAGCAGGACGGTGCCGATCACGCGGCCGTCGCGGACCGACAGCTTGCGGTAGATGCCGGTCGCCGCGTCGGTCACGACCGCCTCGAGGTCGCCGCCCGATTCGCCCGCGCAGACGAGGTCGATCCCCGCCACCTTGAGCTTCGCGCTCGGGACCGAGCCGAGGTACAGCGCGTCGGCGCCCGCGCCGGCGGCCTCGCTCACGAGCGTCTGCGCGGCGACCCGCGCCTGGTCGTAGATCGGCGCGACGAGGCCGTAGACGATGCCGCGGTGCTGCGCGCACTCGCCGACGGCGAGCACGCCGGGCAGGCTCGTGCGCATCGCGTCGTCGACGATGATCCCGCGGTCGCAGACGATGCCGATCGAGCGGGCGAGCTCGGCCTCCGGGCGGATCCCGATCGAGACGACGACGAGGTCGGCGGGCAGCTCCGAGCCGTCGGTGAAGCGCAGCCCGTGGGCGCGCTGAGGGCCGATGATCTGCTGCGTGTTGCGCTCGAATTCCACGTCGATGTCCAGGCCGGCGAGCGCGGGGGCCAGCAGCGACGAGGCGCCGGCGTCGAGCTGGCGCTCCATCAGGCGGTCGAGCAGGTGCACGACGGTGACGGCGCAGCCCTGCGCGGCGATCCCGCGCGCGGCCTCCAGGCCGAGCAGGCCGCCGCCGATGACGGCCGCGCGCTCGATGCCGCTCGCCGCGGCGGCGCGGATCGCCTCGCAGTCGGCCGGATCGCGGAACGGGTGCACGCCGGCCAGGTCGATGCCCGGGATCGGCGGCATCAGCGGCTGTGAGCCGGTCGCGATCACGAGCCGCTCGAAGCGCAGCTCGTCGCTGTCGTCGAGGCCGAGCACGCGGCGCTCGACGTCGACCCAGGTGACCGTGTGGCCGACGAGCAGCTCGACGTCGTTGTCGGCGTACCACTCGGCGGGCCGCAGGCGCAGCGTCTGCGAATCCTCGCCCGAGACGAGGATCTCCGACAGGCGGACGCGGTCGTACGGCGCGCTGTGCTCGCCGCACACGAGCGTGATCGGGATGTCGCGGTCGCGCTCGCGCAGCGCTTCGCAGACGGCTTGGCCGGCGATGCCCCCACCGACGACGACGATCCTCCGGTTCATGCCGACCATCGTGGGCCAGCGCGGTTTCCTCGGCGTGCCCGGCGTGTTTCCAAGCGATGAACGTGGCTGACGCGGCGAGCGGCTGGGTAGAAGGGCGACATGAACCGCGCACTGATCTTCGGCTTCGGGACCGCCGCAGCGGCCGTACTCATCTTCGTCGTCGCGATCCTGATCATCGACGGCACCAGAACGGCCGTCATCGACGACGGCGTGCGGATCGGCACGGTCGATGTGGGCGGGATGAAGCGCGGCGAGGCACGTGGGATCGTGCAGCGCGAGCTCGGCGACTCGGTCGCCAAGCGCGTCCGCGTGACCTATGACGACAAGACGTTCGTCCTGCGGCCCGAGGTCGCGCGGGCGCGCCTGGACTCCGCCGCGAGCGTCGACGCGGCGCTGGAGCGCAGCCGCGAGGGCAACGCCTTCAGCCGTGTGCTGGCGCCCAGCGACACGCGCGGCACGGTGGCCCCACGGGTCTCCTTCTCGCGCGCCGCGGTCGACGCGTTTGTCGCGCGCGTCGCCAAGCGCGTCAACCGTGACGCCCGCGACGCCGACATCGATTGGCGCGACGGCAAGCTCGATCGCACGCGTGCGCAGCCCGGCGTCGAGGTGCAGCAGCCGCGGCTCGTCGCGGCGCTCACCGGCGCGATGTCCAACCCTTCCGCGAAGCGCAGCGTCGAGATCCCCGTCAAGGTCACCGAGCGCCCGGACCGCACGTTCGTGGATCTCGCCAAGCGCTACCCGACGGTGATCGCCGTCGACCGCGATGGCAAGCAGCTACGGCTGTACAAGAACCTGCAGCTCGAGCACAAGTACCCGATCGCTGTCGGCCAGGGCGGCAACGAGACGACGCCGGGGCGCTACAAGATCGTCGAGAAGACCGTCAATCCGGCGTGGCATGCGCCCGAGAGCGACTGGGCGGGCGAGCTCGCCGGCCAGACGATCCCGCCGGGCGATCCGCGCAATCCCCTCGAGGCGCGCTGGATGGGCTTCCACGACGGGCAGGGGATCCACGGCACGGCGGACATCGAATCGCTCGGCAGCGCCGCCTCGCACGGCTGCATCCGCATGTCGGTGCGCGACGTCAAGGAGCTGTTCGGCAAGGTCGACAAGGGCACGCCGGTCTTCGTGCAGTAGGACGCCGTGCTGACCTCGATCCTCTTCGGGCTCGCGGCGTCGAGCGCGCTGGTGATCGGCGCCGTCGTCGGCTGCTACTGGGACGCGCCGCGCGCGATCACCGGCGTGCTGCTCGCGTTCGCCAGCGGCGCGCTGATCTCGGCGCTCGCGTTTGAGCTGTTCGAGGAGGCATACCACCTCGGCGGCGCCGTGCGCTCGGGCATCGGGCTGCTCGCCGGAGCGGCGGCGTTCGTGCTGGCCGACACGCTGCTCGATCGCCACGTGACCGGAGAGACCGGCCCCGAGCAGCGCGAGGTCACGGCGGACGCCGCCAGAGGCGGCGTCGGCTGGGCGCTGCTTGCGGCCGTCACGCTCGACGGCGTCCCGGAGAACCTCGCGCTCGGCGTCTCGCTCGTCGACGGCGCGTCGCTGGCGCTGCTCGTCGCGATCTTCTTCTCCAACCTGCCCGAGTCGCTCGTCGGCGCGGTCGCGATGCGCCGCGAGGGGCGTCAGCCCAAGACGGTGATCGGCACCTGGCTCGCGTGCGCGGTGCTGCTCGCGGTGGCGGTCGTCGCCGGGCGTGCGCTCGCCGAGCCGCTCAGCGACGAGATCCTCGCGGTCGCGCTCGGGTTCGCAGGCGGCGCGGTGCTCGCCTCGCTCGCCGACACGCTGATGCCGGAGGCCTTCGAGCACGGTCGCCCCTACAACGCGTTCGCAACCGCGGCCGGGTTCTTTCTGTCGTTCATGCTCGCCGCCTGAGGCGCAGGACGCGCCGGCGGTCAGGCGCGCGTGGCGGCGGCCTCGAGCTCGAGCAGCGACTGCACGTCGGCGCTGCAGCCGCCGCAGCCGGTCGTCGCGCGGGTGCGCAGACCGACCTGCGCGACCGTGCTGAGCCCGTCGCGGCGGATCGCGCACTGCACGTCGCCGACGCTGACACCGTTGCAGGAGCACAGCGGCGCCGCCGGATCGGCGGCGAGCGCCTCGGGGCTTGCGCGCGCGCCTGACTGCAGCAGGTCCGACGCGACCGGCGCGCCCGTGCGCAACAGCTGCGACAGCTGGCGCGCGGCGCTGACGTCGCCGACGAGCGCGGCGCCGGTCAGCCGCTCGCCGTCGAGCACGAGCCGGCGGTAGATCCCGCTGCGCGTGTCGCTGAGCACGATCTCGTCGTGGCCGGCGGGCGCGGCACCGGCGGACGCACCGCCGCAGTAGACGTCGACGCCGGACACCTTCAGCGTCGTCGCCTGGACGGCGCCGTGGAAGGTCGCGGGGTCGCCGGCGACGCCGGCGCCCGCCACGCGCGCCTGCTCGGCGAGCGGCGACCACAGCCCGTAGACGACGCCGTCGTGCTCGGCGCACTCGCCGACCGCCCACACGCGCGGCGCGCCGGCGCGCAGCGCGTCGTCGACGACGATCCCGCGCTTCACCGGCAGCCCGGCGGCGCGCGCGAGCGAGACCTCGGGCCGCACTCCGGCCGCGACGACGACCCGCGTCGCGGCCAGCTCGTCGCCGTCGTCGAGGACGACGCGGTCAGACTCGATCCGCGCCGCGCTGCGACCGAGCCGGCAGGCGATCCCCTGCTGGGCGAGCGTGCGCTGCAGCATCGACGCCGCGCCCGCGTCGAGCTGCTGGCCCATGAGCTGCGGGGCGAGCTCGACGACCGTGACGTCGACGCCGCAGGCGTGCAGCCCCGCCGCCGCCTCGAGGCCGAGCAGGCCGCCGCCGACGACGACGGCGCGCGTGCCGTGCGGTGTGGCGGCCAGCGCGTCGACGTCGCGCCAGGTCCGGAAGACATCGACGTGCGCAAGGCCGGCGCCGGGGACGGGAGGGACGAAGGCACGCGAGCCGGTGGCGAGCACGAGCGCGTCGTACGGATGGCGCCCGCCGGCCTCGTCGAGGACCGCGCGGTCATCAAGCTCGAGTGCGGCGGCGCCGCAGCCGCCCCTCAGGTCGACGCCGTGGGCGGCGTACCAGGCCAGCGGGCGCAGCTCGAGCTCGCCCGGCCCGCAGGTGCGCGCCAGCAGCTTGGAGAGCAGGACGCGGTTATACGTCGGGCCGGGCTCCTCGCCGAGCATGACGATCTTCCAGGCGTCGCGGCTGCGGCGGCGCAGCGCCTCCTCGACCACGGCGAGACCGGCCATGCCGGTGCCGACGACGACGAGCCGCTTCGGCGTCGCGGGCGCGCGCCGGCGAACGGGCTCGTCACGGCGCCGCACAGGCTCCAGGCGCACGGCGACGGCCTTCAGCTCGGGCTGTGCGGAGCTCGGGTCGACCGCGGCGATCGTCAGCGCGTTGAGCGCGCCTGCGCCCGCGGCAGCGTGCATCGCGCCCCAGTGAAACGGCGCGAAGGCGACGCCGCGCGGCAGCGTCTCGTCGACCGTCACCGCGACGCGCAGCTCGCCGCGGCGCGAGACGACGCGCACGAGCTCGTCGGCGTCCAGGCCGGCGGCGGCCGCGTCGAGCGGGTGGCAGGAGAGCGTCGGCTGACCCGCGGACGCGCGCAGCGACGGCGAGTGCCCCGTGCGGGTCATCGTGTGCCACTGGTCGGCGACGCGGCCGGTCGTCAGCAGCACCGGATAGTCCGCGTCTGGCGTCTCGGCGGGCGCGGCGTGCGGCGTCGGCGCGAAGCGGGCGCGCCCGTCGGGCGTCGCAAAGCGGTGGTTCTCGTACAGGCGAACGGTGCCGGAGTGCGTGTCGGCCGGCTGCGCCGGGCACGGCCACTGCAGCCCGCCCTCCTGGCGCAGCCGGTCGTGCGAGACGCCGGTCATGTCGCACTGGCGCCCGCGGGTGCAGGCGGCGAACTCGTCGAAGACGGCGGCGCTGTCGGGCCAGTCAAACGCGTCGCCGTAGCCGAGGTGGCGGGCCAGGCCCGCCACGATCTCCCAGTCGGGCTTGGCCGCGCCGGGTGGCGCGACGGCGCGCCGGACCAGCCCGATGCGCCGCTCGGAGCTCGTCATCGTGCCCTCCTTCTCCGGCCAGGCGGCGGCCGGCAGGACGGCGTGGGCGAGCGCGGAGGTCTCCGTCGGCTGGTGGGGGTCCTGGACGACGACGAGCTCTGCCCGCTCCAGCGCCGCGCGCGCCCGCTGGGCGTCGGGCAGCGAGACGAGCGGGTTCGTCGCCATGACCCACACCGCCTTGACGGTTCCCGCCTCCAGCGCCTCGAACAGCGCGACTGCGGGCAGGCCGGGCTGCGCCGAGAGATTGTCCGCCGGCACGCCCCAGTGCGCCGCCATCGCAGCACGGTCGCCGGCGTCACCGACCTGGCGGTAGCCCGGCAGCAGGTGCGCCAGGCCGCCGGTCTCGCGCCCGCCCATCGCGTTGGGCTGGCCGGTCAGCGACAGCGGGCCGCTGCCGGGACGGCCGATCTGCCCGGTCGCCAGGCAGAGGTTGATCAGCCCGCGGTTCTTCAGCGTCCCGACCGTCGACTGGTTGGCGCCCATCGACCACAGCGCCATCGCCGCGCCCGCGCCCGCGAAGCGCTGCGCGGCCTGCTCGATGAGCTCGGCCGGCAGCTGGCAGACCTCGGCGGCCCGCGCGGGTGGCCACTCCCGCGCGACGGCCACCGTCTCCGCCCAGCCGCTCGTGTGGCGCTGCACGAACGCGCTGTCGCTGAGGCCGTCGCGATCGACGACGTGCAGCAGCGCGCTCAACAGCGCGAGATCGGTGCCCGGCCGCACCGGCAGGTGCAGGTCGGCGCCCCTGGCGGTCTGCGTGAGGCGCGGGTCCGCGCAGATGACGAAGGCGCCCTCGGCCTGGCGGTCGCGGATGCGCGACCAGAGGATCGGGTGGCAGGCCGCCGTGTTCGTGCCCAGCAGCAGCAGGCAGTCGGTCAGCGCGATGTCGGCGTAGGCCGGCGGCGGGCCGTCGAAGCCGAACGCGCCGCTGTAGCCCGCGACCGCCGAGGACATGCACAGGCGCGAGTTCGAGTCGACGTTGTTGGTTGCCAGGAATCCCTTGGCGAGCTTGTTGATCGCGTAGTAGTCCTCGGTCAGCAGCTGGCCGGAGATGTAGAAGGCGATCGCATCCGGACCGTGCTCTGCGACGATCGCCCGAAGGCGTCGGGCCAGCGTCGCGAGGACGTCCTCCCAGCCGACCGGCTCAAAGCGGGCGTCGCGGTCCTCGCGCCACAGCGGCGTCGTCGCGCGGTCGGGGGCGTGGACGGCAAACGGCAGGCCGAGCGGCTTGCGGCAGGTCCGCCCGCGGTTGGCGGGGTGCAGCGGGTCGCCGCGGACCGTCGCGAGGCGGCCGTCGTCGTCGACGTCGGCAAGCAGGCCGCAGCCGACGCCGCAGTAGGGGCACTGGGTCGGGGTGCTCTGCACTGTGCGCGCAGCCTGCGTGGAGCCGGTTTCCGAGGCGCGTCGTTTCGATGAACGCTCAATGAACGCGCGCGAAGAGCGGCGCTGCGCCAGCTTGTGATCCGCCCGCCGGCGTCGGCCGTAGCGGGCGACGAACGCTGTTTTGAGCAATCAGGGGGGTTTGTCATGCAGGTATCGGACATCGGCATCGTGCTGCTCGTCATCGTCGCCGTCGTGGTCGTCGGGGTGGTCGTCTTCGTCGGGTTCGACTCGAACGTCTGACGCTCGCGCGGGCGGGCGGCGCCTACTCGCTGAGCTCCGGCGGCAGCGCCCGCGGGCCGTCGGGGTAGAGCCGCGCGAGTTGCTCGGCGGTCATCTCGAGCGTGTTCGCGAGCTCCGGCGGGGTCCCCACGACGAGCCACAGCGCGCGGCCGTCGGTGTCGTTGAAGATCTGACGGACCGTGTAGGGCTCGACGAGCACGCACGAGCGCGGCGCCAGCGTGAGCGGCGCGTCGTCGTCGATCCGCATCCGGCCGGTGCCCTCGACCACGACGTAGAGCTCGGTCTGGTCGGTGTGGCGGTGGCGCGTCGACGCCTGGCCCGGCTCGAGCAGCCAGAACCGCGCCGCGAGCGGACCACCGTCCAGCTGCTTGGCCAGATCGCTGTTCAGGACGCCCATCTGGTTTGACGGGCGCCAGTGGGCGTGGTCGGCGTGAAGGACGCGCGCGTACACGCGGGCGATCCTAGGGCGCCCGCGCGTGCCCGTGCGCGAACGTGCCGCATCTAGGCCGACCGCCGCGACCTTCGCGTTTGTGAACGCCGCGTTTCGGACTCGACCTGATGTCAGCCGAGTAGGACCCAGCGGCCAAAGACAGCGGCCGTCGGCGGCCATACCGTCCAGGTCGTGACCAGTCGCGAAGAATTCGTGCTGCGCACGGTCGGGGAACGCGGCGTGCGGTTCATCCGCCTCTGGTTCGTCGACGTGCTCGGCCTGCTCAAGAGCTTCTCGATACCCGTGTCAGAGCTCGAATCGGCGCTCGAGGACGGGGTCGGCCTCGACGGCTCGTCGCTTGAGGGCGCCTCGCGTCTGCGCGAGCACGACGTGATCGCGCATCCTGATCCGCGCACGTTCCAGGTTCTGCCCTGGAAGCCCGACTCGCTCGTCGCGCGGATGTTCTGCGACGTGCGCCAGCCCGACGGCACGCCCTTCGACGGCGACTCGCGGGCGACGCTGCGCCGCGTGCTCGAGCAGGCGGCCGCGCTCGGCTACACGATGCAGGTGGGCTGCGAGGTCGAGTTCTTCATCTTCGGCCCGCTGGGCAGCAACGGCGCGGTCCCGACGACGCTCGACGACGGCGCGTACTTCGACCTCACGCCGCTGGACGTCGGCAGCGACTTCCGGCGGCGCACGATCGAGTACCTCGAGCAGATCGGGATCCCGGTCAAGGCGTCGCACCACGAGGTCGCCCCGTCGCAGCACGAGATCCAGCTCGCCCACACCGACGGGCTGTCGATGGCCGACGCGATCTCCACGTTCCGGATCGCCGTCAAGGAGGCTGCCCACGAGCTCGGCGCCTACGCGACCTTCATGCCCAAGCCGCTCGCCGCGCATCCGGGCAGCGGGATGCACCTGCACATCTCGCTGTTCGAAGGGGAGCGCAACGTCTTTCACCAGGCCGAGGCGCACGAGCCGCTCTCGCTCGCCGGACGGTCGTTCCTGGCGGGCGTGCTGGCCCACGCGGGTGAGCTCACCGCGGTGACGAATCAGTGGATCAACTCCTACCGGCGTCTGGCGACCGGCTTCGAGGCGCCCGAGTTCGTCAGCTGGACGCGGCGCGGCGCGGCGGCGCTCGTGCGCGTGCCGTCGCGGCGACCCGACCGCGCCGAGAGCACGCGCTTTGAGCTGCGCTCTCCCGACCCGGCGTGCAACCCCTACATGGTGCTGTCGCTCGTGCTCGCCGCCGGCCTGCGCGGAATCGAGCGTGGCTATGAGCTGCAGGCCGAGTCGATCGACGACGAGCCCGACGGGGCGCCGCGGCTGCCGCTTGACCTGCGCGAGGCGACCGACCTCTTCGACGCCTCCGAGCTCGCGCGCGAGACGCTCGGCGACCGCCTCTGCGACGTGTTCGTCGCCAACAAGCGCCGCGAGCTCGACGACGAGCGCCGCACCGTGACCGAGTTCGATCGCGCGCGCTACCTGAGGCTGCTGTGAGCGACGCCTGGATCTACGGCGCGGCGGGCTCGGAGGACACGTCGCGGCTGCTCGCCGAGCTCGGCTTCAGCCCGCACCGCGTCGCGGCCAACGGCACGCTGCGCCCGCCGCAGGGCGGCGCGCGCGCGCCGGCGCTCGCGCTCGTGCTGGCCGATGGCCTCGAGCAGCCGTCGTGCGCCGAGCTGTGCGCGCGGCTGGCGGCCGACGAGGAGCTCGGCGAGGTTCCCGTCATCGTCGCGCTCGGCTGCGACGTGCTCGGCGCGGGCATCGGGATCGCCGAGGGCCATGAGCTGCTCGTCGAGCCCTTCACGGCCGAGGAGCTGCAGGCGCGGATCGCGCGCGCGCGGCGCGCCGTCGACGGCATCGACCACGACGACGTCGTGCGGGTCGGCAGCCTCGAGATGAACCTCGCGACCTACCAGGTCGTCATCGACGGGCGTCCCGTCGACTTCACGTACATGGAGTACGAGCTGCTGAAGTTCCTCGTCACCCACCCAAAGCGGGTGTTCTCGCGCGAGGCGCTGCTCAGCCGCGTCTGGGGCTATGACTACTACGGCGGCGCGCGGACCGTCGACGTCCACGTGCGCCGCGTCCGCGCCAAGCTCGGCAGCGAGCACGCGGCGCGCATCAAGACCGTGCGCAGCGTCGGCTATCGCTGGGAGGAGAAATGAGCTCCACGGGACGCACGGACCTGCCCTATCGGCGCGGGCGCAGCGACTACGCCGGCTTTCGCGCCGTCATCAAGGCGGTCGGCACCGGCCCCCGCGGCAGCCGCGCACTGACCTTCGACGAGGCCCGCGACGCGACCGCCGGCCTGCTCGCCGGCGACGTCAGCCCGGTTCAGGCGGGGGCGTTTCTGATCGCCATGCGGATCAAGGGGGAGGCCCCCGCAGAGCTTGCCGGCATGACGCAGGCGCTGCGCGACGCCGCGCGCAGCGCCGCGCCGACCCGCTGTCCGGCGGACGCCCGGTCGTCGCCTGCGCGGGCGCCTTCGACGGCATGAACGAAGCGCCGCACCTCTCCCTCGCGGCCGCCGTGCTGGCCGCCGCCGCCGGCGCGCGCGTCGTCGTGCACTGCGGCGGGCGGCTCGGCCCCAAGCGCGGCACGACGCCGGCCGACGTGCTCGTTGCGCTCGGCGGACCGCTGCGCCCCGAGCCGCACGAGTCGCTGGCGATGCTCGAACGCTCCGACGTGGCGCTCGTGCACGCGAGCGCCGCGATCCCCGGCTGGGACGCGCTCGCCGCGATCCGCGACGAGATCGGCCTGCGCGGACCGCTGCACACGGCCGAGAAGCTCGTCGACCACCTCGGCGCGACGCGCTTCGTCGTCGGCCACACGCACAGCTCCTACCGCGCGCGGATCCTCGGCGCGCTCGCGCTGCTCGGCGCGCAGCGCTCGGTCGCC
>CADCVQ010000078.1 GCA_902806175.1 uncultured Solirubrobacteraceae bacterium | reverse complement strand
ACCCCGACGCGGCGGCGATCTGCGGGCTGCTGCGCAGCGCGCAGTCCGAGCATCCCGGACGGTTCGTCACGATCGACGCCGCCGCGCCCGCGGCGATCGCCGCGGCGCTCGCCACCGGCGAGTCCGAGATCGCCGTGCGCGACGGCGTGATCCTCGTGCGGCGGCTCGCGCGCACGCCCGTCGACGCGCCGCCGTCGGGCACCTGGCGCCTCGACCGCGAGCGCGCCGGCGCCCTCGTCGCGGCGGCGCCGGACCACGGCGACGGCGACCGGCTGCTGCGCAGCGGCGAGATCCGGCTTGCCGTCCGCGCCGCCGGCGTGAACTTCCGCGACGTGCTGATCGCGATCGGCGTCCACGGCGCGCAGCTCGGCAGCGAGGCGGCCGGCGTGGTCGCCGAGGTCGCGGCAGACGTGCGCGACCTGCGGCCCGGCGATCGCGTCATGGGGCTCGTTCCCGGCGCGTTCGGGCCGCTCGCCGTCGCGGACGCGCGGACGGTCGTGCCGATCCCCGCCGGCTGGTCGTTCGCGCAGGCGGCGAGCGTTCCGGTCGCCCACGCGACGGCACACCTCGCGCTGACGCAGGTCGCGGGATTGCAGCGCGGTGAGCGCGTGCTGATCCACGCAGCGGCCGGCGGCGTCGGCATGGCGGCAGTGGCGCTTGCGCAGCGCATCGGCGCCGAGGTCTTCGCGACGGCGAGCCCCGCGAAGTGGGATGCGCTGCGGGCGCTCGGCATCGACGACGCGCACCTCGCCTCGTCGCGCACCCCAGACTTCACGCGGTTCGGAGCGGTCGACGTCGTCCTGAACTGCCTGACGGGTGAGCTGATCGACGCGTCGCTGTCGCTGCTCGCGCCCGGCGGGCGCTTCGTCGAGCTGGGCAGCGCCGACGTGCGCGACGCCGCGGCGGTCGCCGCCGCCCACCCCGGCGCGGCCTACGAGACCGTCGATCTGTTCGGCAGCGAGCCGCAGCTGCTCGGCGAGATCCTGGCGGCGGTGGTCGCGCAGGCGCAGCCGCTGCCGGTCACCGCCTGGGACGTGCGCGACGGCTCGCGGGCGCTGGCCTTCATGAGCCAGGCGCGCCACGTCGGCAAGCTCGTGCTGACGGTGCCGCACGCGCTCGATCGCGACGGCACGGTGCTCGTCACGGGCGCCACCGGCGGCCTGGGCGCGATCGTCGCCGAGCACCTCGCGCGCGAGCACGGCGTCCGCCGCCTGCTGCTCGTCAGCCGCCGCGGCCCGGACGCGCCGGGAGTCGAGGCGCTGCGCGAGCGGCTCGCGCAGCTGGGCTGCGACGCGACGGCCGCGGCCTGCGACGTCGGCGACCGCCCCGCGCTCGCCGGGCTGCTCGAGTCGATCGAGCCCGACCACCCGCTGACCGCGGTCGTCCACGCTGCGGGGACGCTGGACAACGGCATGGTCGAGTCCTTCGACGAGGCGCGCCTGGACGGCGTCATGCGCCCGAAGGCGACGGCGGCGCGCTGGCTCGACGAGCTCACGCGCGGCCACGATCTCGCAGCCTTCGTGCTGTTCTCGTCGGTGGCGGCGACGTTCAGCCACCCCGGCCAGGGTAACTACGCCGCCGCCAACGCGTACCTCGACGCGCTCGCGCAGCAGCGCCGCAGCGACGGCCTGCCGGCGAACGCGGTTGCCTGGGGGCTGTGGGGGACTCACAGCGGGATGTCGACCCGCCTCAGCAAGGAGGACATCGAGGTGCTCGCGGCCGACACCGGCCAGCGCGTCCTGCCCGTCGAGCACGGCCTGGCGCTGCTCGACGTCGCGATCGGCCACCGCGAGCCGTTGCTCGTCGCGACGACGCTCGACGCGGCGTCGCTGCGCGCGCAGGCGCGGGCGGGCGTACTGCCGGCGCTGCTGTCCGATCTCGTGCGGGACGGCGGGCGGACCGCCGGCCGCGCCGCCCGCGCCGGCGCCGGCGTCGGCTCGCTCGCCGAGCGGCTCGCCGCCGCCGCACCCGACGAGCGCCACGAGCTCGTGCTCGAGCTCGTCCGCGCCCAGGCCGCCGCCGTCCTCGGCCATTCGTCGGCGGGCGACGTGCCGCCCGACCGCCCGTTGAAGGAGCTCGGCTTCGACTCGCTCGGCGCGGTCGTGCTGCGTAACCGCCTGACGCAGATCAGCGGCCTGCGGCTGCCGTCGACGCTCGTCTTCGACCACCCGACGCCGCTCGCGATGGCGACGTTCATGGCCGAGCAGGCCGAGCAGGTCGAGCACGGCGAGGCGGTCGCGGCGCCGTCCCGGACCGCGCAGCCGCAGCGCCCGGCACCCGGCTCGGCGCTCCTCGCGCCGCCCCTCCGGCACGAGCCGGCGGCGAGCACGAACGGCGACCGCACGCAGGCCCCGCTCCCCGCCGCGCACGCTCGCGGCTACCGTGGCGCCGTGCTCAGCTCAGCCGCCGGCGCCGTCCGGACCGCGCGCTTCCAGGCCTGGATCCTGACGACGCGCGCGCGGCTCGCGCGCCTCGGTTGCCGGCTCGTCGTCGAGGCCGACGGCACGCCGCGCTTCGACGACCTGCCGCGGATCGTCACCGATGCCGTCGGCGCTGGCGGCGGATCGTTGACGATCAGGATCGGGCGCGACTGCCGCTTCGGCCGCGAGCTGACGCTCGACGTCTGGACGCACGCCGACAGCGTGCTCGAGATCGGCGACCGCTGCCAGTTCCAGGATCGCATCCGCCTGCAGCCCTGGGGCGGCGCGATCCGCTTCGGCGCGCAGGTCCGCGTGCGCGACGGCGCCGAGCTGAAGTCCAAGGGCGAGCTCGTGGTCGGCGACGACTCGTTCATCGGGCGCAACACGACCGTGCACTGCCACGAGCGCATCGCGCTCGCCGACCACGTCAACCTCGCCGAGGGCGTGAACGTCATGGACTCCGATCACACGCACGACGGCAGCGACACCTACGTCGCGCGTCAGAAGATCGTGTCGGCGCCGGTCGTGGTGCAGAGCAACGTCTTCGTCGGCACGAACGCGCTGATCCTGCGCGGCTCGCACGTCGGGCGCAACGTGATGATCGCGACCGGCGCGGTGCTCACGGGCGGCGACTACCCGGAGCGATACCTGCTGGCGGGGGTGCCGGCGCAGCCGGTGCGCCCGCTGGCGCCCGACGAGCCCATATCTTCCTGACGGGCGTCAGCAGCGGTGGCGACCCGCCCGGAAGGCCCAGGCCGCCGAGCAGCCCCCGTACCTCGCGCGGATCCTCGCGCCGCAGAAGGCACAGCGCGGCCGACGCGATCGCATCGGCGAGCAGCGCCGCCGCGAGCCCCACCCGCTGCGGCCGGCCCCAGTGCAGCGCCGCGTAGCGGCGCAGCGAGGCGACCCACTCCGCGCGCATCCGCGCCGGGTCGGCGCGCTGGGCGCGACCGACGCTCGTGCCGTAGCCGTGCGCCGCCGTCGCGGCGGGCACGACCTCGACGCCGCGGCCGGCCTCCTGCAGCCGCGCGCACAGGTCGCCGTCGTTGAAGAAGAGCGCAAAGCGCTCGTCGAGCGGCAGCGGCGCGAGGTCGCTGCGGCGCGCCATGACGCAGGCCGCGGCGGGGCAGAAGACCGCAAACGGCTCGCGCGGCGGGCCGCCGGACCACAGATCCTCGTAGCGACGCGCGGCCGCGGCGCGGCCGCCGCGCAGCGCGGCGTCGACGCGCCGCCCGACGGTCGTGTACGCCCACAGCACGCCCGCAAGGCCGACATCGCGGCGCGCGTGCAGCTGCGGCGTGCCGTCAGGGTCATGCAGCAGCGCGGCGGCGAGCGCCACGCGCGGACGTGCGGCCAGGTGATCGCGCAGGGCGCGGGCGCAGCCGGCGTCCATCACGCAGTCGGGGTTGAGGATCAGCACGTACGCACCGGATGAGGCGGCGAACG
Source organism: uncultured Solirubrobacteraceae bacterium (assembly GCA_902806175.1). Lineage (GTDB taxonomy): Bacteria > Actinomycetota > Thermoleophilia > Solirubrobacterales > Solirubrobacteraceae > CADCVQ01. The sequence continues at coordinate 21,391 of CADCVQ010000078.1, read as the reverse complement.
CCGCGTTGACGCCGGCCGCGAAGCCGCGGTTGCAGCCCATCTCGAGTAGCCGCACGCCCGCGCCCGCGCGCGCCCGGACGCGCGCAGCGGTGTCGTCGCGCGACGCGTTGTCTGCCACGACGACCCGCACCGTCAAGCCCGCGCCGGCCTGCGCGAGGGCGGCGTCGAGGCAGGCGTCGATCTCGTCGCCGTGCTCGTAGGTGACGATCAGGACCTCTACGTCGGGAACGCCGGGCACCGGCCAACCCTACGGTTCCCGGCGAGCCCGGTCGTGCAGTGGCGCGCGGCCGCCGCGACCTGCAGGTCGCGGCGGCTGCTTCGCCTCTTGCTGCTACGGAATCGCAGTCAGCGCGACGCTGCCGACCTTCGTCGCGATGATCGAGGTCTCCGCCAGGCTGAAGGGGGTACCGGCAGCGCACTGCATGGTGAACACCGACTCCGCACCGACGGTGCGGGTGCCCTGCATGAACAGCGTCGCCGGTGCCGTCTTGCTTTCGACGATGACGTTCTGCGTCGACTGCGTCACGTCGCCGGCGAGGTCGAGGCGGCAGACGCCATCCGGCGCGCTGCGCTCCGGAAGCAGCGGGTTCTGGGTCCCGGGATTGGCCGTCAGGACGGTCGACGCCGTCACCACGTAGGCCCCCGCTGGAACCGTCAGCGTGGCGGCGTTGACCCCCACGTTCGCGGGTGCGTTCAAGGGGCCCACCTTGCGGATCGCGTGGTAGGCGGTCTGCGCCCCGCCGGCGGCCGCCCCGCTCTTGAGCTTGTCCGCCGTGATCGTGCCCTTGCGGATGTCCCGGCCCTGGACCGAGCCGTCCTTGATGTCGGCAGAAAGGATCACGCCGTTTCTGATCTGCTTGGTCGACGTGACGCTCGTCGCCGCGTATGCGGTTCCTGCGCAAGCCGCGACGAGCGCGATGCACGAGATGACGAGTGCCGGGCTGGGCCGTCGAAGCTTCATGAGGTTCTCCCCCTAAGTTTGAGTGCCTGCATCCGTTGAGCGGACCTTAGTCCTTCCAGTGCCAAAGGGAGGAACACGCGGACAGGCCCGCCGCTTCGCTCAGGTCTTCGTGCAGAAGTGCACGACCTCCTCCGTCAGCACCCCGTAGCGCCGCGCGCTCTCCGGGCCCAGCCGCTCGGCGTAGCGATCCAGCTGCACCTGAAATCCGGCCGCGCGCAACCGGTCGGCGTAGTCGGGGCCGTAGGCGCGCACATGATCGCGCTGGGCAAAGCGGCGCAGCCGCTCCTCGGGATCGGTCAGCGTGGGGTCCTCGTCGGTGCGCTCGAGCAGGATCGGCACCTGCAGGATCGCCCAGCCGCTCGGCCGCAGCACCCGGCACAGTTCGCGCATCGCGCGCGCGTCGTCGGGCACGTGCTCGAACACGTGGCTGCAGTAGATGACGTCGAACGAGTCGGCGGGGAAGTCGATCGCGGTGATGTCCATCTGCACGTCGGCGAGGCCGGGATCGAGGTCGGCGCTGAGGTAGTCGATGTGCGGCTCGCCGACCAGGCGCTCGTGCAGTGCGGGCTCCGGTGCGATGTGCAGCATGCGCTTGCGCTGCGTCCCGCTGAAGAGGTCGGTCTCGTTGCGCAGGTACAGCCAGATCAGCCGGTGGCGCTCCAGCGACGCGCAGTGCGGGCACTGCGCGTCGGCGCGCTTGACGGTGCCGCCACCGAACGCGCGAAAGCGACGCGCGGTCTTCTCGCACAGCGGGCACAGGACGCGGCTGAACACGCTGCGAGCCTAGTGCGGGCCTGTCACCAGCGGGCGCGGTGATGCTCCATGACGCCCAGGGGGCGCGATCACGGTCCGGCCGGCCTGCTTGCGCGTCCAGACGTACTGCGCGCCGTGCGCGTTGAGCGACTCGACGCCGGCGCCCTCGTCGATGACGAGGTCGATCGCGACGCCGCGGTCGCGTACCGCGCCGCGGCCCGCCAGCGTCAACGCGCAGCGGGAGCGATCGCGGGCGTCGCATCGAGGTAGCATCCTCTCCAGTTGACTGACCAGTCAGTCCGGGGAGAGAGTTCGGAGCACATGCGCGTCGCAGCAGTTCAGCTGACCTCCACCGCCGATTTCGACGGCAACCTCGACCGCGCCGACCGGCTGACCCGCGCGGCGGCCGCCGACGGCGCGCAGCTCGTCGTCCTGCCCGAGAAGTGGAACGCGCTCGGCAGCGGCGACGCACTCGTCGCCGGCGCGCAATCGATCGACGGGCCCGCGATCACGTGGGCGCGCGGCGCGGCGCGCGAGCTCGGCATCGAGCTCGTCGCCGGCTCGATCTCCGAGCGCGTCGAGAGCCAGCAGCGCCTGCGCAACACGTCGGTCCACATCGGCGCCGACGGCGAGCTGCGCGCGACCTACCGCAAGGTGCACATGTTCGACGTCGTCATCGAGGGCACCGTCTACAACGAGTCCGAGCACGAGGAGCCCGGCGAGGAGCTCGTCGTCTCGCCCACCGCAGACGGCGTCGAGCTGGGGCTGAGCATCTGCTACGACGTGCGCTTCCCCGAGCTGTACCGGATCCTGGCGATCCGCGGCGCGCGCATCTTCACCGTCCCGTCGGCGTTCACGGTGCCCACGACGCGCGATCACTGGGAGATCCTGCTGCGCGCCCGCGCGATCGAGGACCAGGCCTTCGTCGTCGCCGCCAACCAGATCGGCGAGCATGCGCCGGGCCTGCGCTCCGGCGGGCGCTCGATGATCGTCGACCCGTGGGGGCTCGTGCTCGCGCACGCGCCCGACCGCGAGTGTCACATCGTCGCCGACCTCGACCTCGAGGCGCAGGCACGCATGCGCCGCGACCTGCCGGCGCTCGCCAACCGCCGCCCCGGCGCCTACAGCTGGCCGGTCGAGGCGCGTGCCTGATGGCCTCCGCCCGTGACGCCGAGGAGGCCGCTGCCGACAAGCCCGCCGGCCCCGACAAGCGGCGCATGATCCTCGACGCGGCCGTCGTCGCGTTCGCCAAGCGCGGCTTTCACGCCTGCCGCGTGTCGGACATCGCCGACGAGGCGAACGTCGCCTACGGCCTCGTCTACCACTACTTCCGCTCCAAGGACGAGGTCCTCGACACGCTGTTTCTCGAACGCTGGAACGTCCTGCTCGAGGTCATCACGGAGATCGACCACCAGACGCTGCCGGCGCGCGACAAGCTCTACGCGATCGCGTCGTTCATCGTGGACTCCTACCGCCACGATCCCGACCTCATGAAGGTCATCATCGTCGAGGTCACGCGCGCCGCGAACTCGTTCGGCCGCACCCACCTCACGGCGATCCGCGAGGCGTACGCGCTGATCGCGGGCATCGTCGAGAAGGCGCAGGCCGACGGCTCCTTCCGTGACGCGGTCACGCCGGGCTTTGCCGCGCTCGCCTTCTACGGCGCGATCGAGCAGGTCCTGACGGGCTGGATCTTCGACATGCTGCCGCGCGGCGACGAGGAATTCGACCAGGCGAAGGCCTTCATCGTCGAGACGATCTGCGGTGGCCTGGATGCAGCCGCGATTCACGGCACGATCGGGCGTCCGCCCGAGCCGTCTGACAGGATGGGGCGATGAGCAACGACATGGTCAAGCGCCTCGTCTGGTCGGGCCTGCTTGCGGGCATCGGCGCGATGGCGTCGATTGCGACCACCCGCCTCGCCGCGGTGATTTGGCGCCGGATGTACGGGGAAGACCCGCCGGAATGAAGTTCGGCAAGCGCCGCCACGAGGATCCAGCGGCCGGAGCACGCGACGGCGACACGACCGCGCCCGACTCCGCGCCCGCTGCGCCCGAGGTCACCGAGAGCTGGACGCAACCGCCCGCGGCGTCGTCGCCGAACGCGGAGCCGACCGCGCCCGCCCAGCCGCTCGGGTATGCCGAGCCGGTCGTCGAGGGGGAGGCGGTCGAACTGCCGCCCGTCGAGCCGGCCGCTCCCGTCTACGAGCCGCCGATGGCGCCGACGCTGCACGGATCGCTGTCGACATCCGAGCCGATCGCGTCCCCGGTCGCCGAGCAGCCGGTCGCGGCGGTCGAGTCCGCGGGGCCGGTGGGCGGCGCGTCCGCCTCCTCGCTGGGCGACGCCGGCGAGGCCTTCGCGTCCGGCCACGCAGCCGCGCCGCCACCGTCGTGGCAGGAGCCCTTGCAGGAGCTTGCAGACGAGCGTCCCGAGCTCGTCGTCGCAGCAGCATTCGCCGGCGGCATCCTTGCCGCCATGATCCTCCGGCGCCTTGGCAGCTGAAAGCCCCACACACGACCTGGCGCAGACCGTCCAGGACATCAGCGAGCGCGTCACGCTGCTCGTGCACGAGGAGATCGAGCTCGCGAAGGCCGAGGTCACCGGCAAGGTCACCAAGCTCCTGCGCGGGATCGTCGTCGGGCTTGCCGCCGGCCTGTTCGTCGTCGTCGGCCTGCTGTTCCTGCTGCACGGCATGGCGTGGCTTGCGTGGTACGCGCTGCCGATCGGCGACGATTCGATCTTCTGGGGCTTCTTCTTGGTAGCCGGGCTGCTGTTCCTGCTCGGCGGCATCGCGGGCTACCTGGCGGCGAAGTTCTTCAAGGACAGCACGCCGCCCGTGCCCGAGATGGCGATCGACGAGGCCGGCAAGATCCGCAAGACGCTGATGCGCAAGAAGAAGAAGTGATGGCGGCCCACGCGCGCACGCCCGAGCAGATCCGCCAGTCGATCGAGGAGAACCGGCGCCAGCTCGGAACCTCCGTCGAGCGGCTGCACAAGGAGATCGCGGTCCTGACGGACTGGCGCGGCCAGCTCGTCAAGCACCAGAAGAACGCGGTGATCGGCGCCGCCATCGCGGGCTTCGTCATCGGCGGCGGGATCGCCGCCTTCGGCGGGTTGTTCCGCCGCAAGCGCTAGTCGACGCGCTCAAGGGCTGCGCCGCGTGTGTCAGGCGCCGTCCGGCGCGCTTGCGTATACCCTCGCCTGCGTGTCCACCTGGGACGCCCTGAACACACGCCAGATCGCGCGCATCATCTTCACGATCGCGGGCTTCCTGGTCCTGCTGTACCTGCTCGTGCAGATCCGCAGCACGCTGCTGCTGCTGGCGATCGCGGTGTTCTTCGCCGTCGCGCTGGGGCCGGCGGTCGACTTCTTCTCGCGCGGGAGGCTGCCGCGCGGCCTGGCGATCCTGATCGTCTACGTGCTGATCTTGTGCGCCTTCGCCGGTGTGCTGGCGCTGATCGTGCCGCCCGTCGTCAACGGCGCGAGCGACCTCGCGACGGACGTGCCGGGCTACGTCGACGACCTGCGCGACAACGCGACGTTCCGCGATTTCGACGACGAGTACGACGTCACGTCGAGGCTGCGCGACGAAGCCGAGAAGCTGCCCGACAGGCTCGGTGACGCGGCGGGCGCGCTGCAGAGCATCGCCGCCGGCGTCGTCAACGCCGCCTTTCAGCTGCTGACGATCCTCACGATGACGTTCTTCCTGCTGCTCGACGGCAAGCGCATCACGAACTTCCTGATCACGCGCTTCGGCCGCCACCGCGAGGAGCGGCTGCGCGAGATCGCCGAGCGGATCTACAAGTCGACCGCCGGCTACGTCGCGGGCGCGCTGACGATCACGTCGATCAACGGGATCCTGACGTTCATCGTGCTGACGCTGCTCGGCGTCCCGTTCGCGGTCCCGCTCGCGGTGATGATGTCCTTCTTCGGCCTGATCCCGCTCGTCGGCGCAACGATCGGCGGCGTGCTGATCCTCATCGTCACGCTGTTCACGGACTTCCCGAGCGCGACGATCATCTACGGGATCTTCCTGATCTTCTATCAGCAGGTCGAGAACAACGTGCTGCAGCCGTTCATCTTCAAGCGGACGGTGAACGTGCCGCCGCTGGTCGTGATCGTCGCGATCCTGGCGGGATCGTCGATGCTGGGCATCGTCGGCGCGCTCGTCGCGATCCCGATCGCGGCGGCGCTGCTGATCGTCATCAAGGAGTTCTACGGCGATCGGACGATGACCTCGGGCACGGTCATCCTGCCCGATGACGTGCCGCCCGACGACGACGACCCGCCGCCGCCCACGCTGATCGTCGAGCAGCCGCCGGGAACGAAGCCCAAGCCGCCGAAGCCCACGCCGGCCTGAAAACCCTTCGACCTCGCCGCGAGCGCCGCCGGCTGCCGCGATCGGCACGTCGCAGCCGCTGCGCGTCAGTCCAGCAGGGCGGGCGCCAGCCCGCCGACGCCGATCATGCCCGGCCCGGCGTGCGCGCCGATCACGGGGCCGACCTCGCCGACGAAGCGCGGCTCGCAGCCGAAGACCTCCCGGCCGCGCTCGGCGAGGCGCTGGGCCTCGTCGGGCGCCTGGATGTGCTGGATGCACCACCCGTCCGCGCCGTCACCGTGCAGCGTGCGCATGAACTCGACCATCCGCTCGAACGCGCGGCCCCAGGTCCGGACGCGCTCGACGGGCTCGATCTGCGACTTCAGCGAGAGGATCGGCTTGATCTTCAGCGCGCCGCCGATCCACGCCTGCGCACCGCCGACGCGTCCGCCGCGACGCAGGTACTCCAGCGTGTCGAGGGCAAACCAGATCCGCACGCCGTCGCGCGCCGCCTGCGCGTGCGCGGCCACCTCCTGCAGCGATCCGCCGGCGCGCGCCCGCGCCGACGCGGCGAGCAGCACGAGGCCGGTGCCGCCGCAGACCGTGCGCGAGTCGAGCACCTCGACGCGCCCCTCGAAGCCGGCCTCCGCGAGCTGCGCGCGCGCCTGCAGCGCGGAGTCGCAGGTGCCCGAGATGCCGCCCGACAGGTGGATCGAGACGATGTCATGACCGGCCTGCAGCAGCGGCTCATAACAGGCGACGAAGTCGCCGATCGAGGGCTGCGACGTCGTCGGCAGCTCCGAGCCGCTGCGCATCGCCTGCCAGAACGCGGGCAGGTCGGTCATGTCGCTCTCGCGCCGCAGGGATCCGTCGAGCTTCACGTAGAGCGATACCTCGTGCAGACCGTGCGCGGCGACGAGCTCCGCGGGCAGGTAGTGCGTGCTGTCGGTGACGACGGCGACCGCCATACGCGCACGCTACCGGTGCGGGTCGACGACGAGCTTGCGCGCCTCTCCGTGCGAGGGTCGCTGCAGCGCATCGTGCAGCTCGTCGAGGCCGATCGTCGGGCCGGCCAGCGCGCGCCAGTCGACGTCGCCTGCGGCCAGCAGCGCAAGCGCGCGGTCGACCTCGCCGGGCGTGTGGTGAAACGCGCCGCGGATGTCGAGCTCGGCGTAGTGAAGCGGCGCCGCGGGCAGCGTGACCTCGCTGCCCGATGGGCAGCCTCCGACGAGGACGACGGCCGCGCCGGGCGCGGCGGCGTCGATCGCCGCGCGCCAGCCCTCCGGGCGCCCGACCGCCTCCATCACGAGATCGTGGCCCGCCGGGTCCAGCCGCTGCACGGCGCGCGCGCCGAACGCCTGCGCCTGCGCGCGGCGCTCCTCGTGGCGGTCGGCGAGTGTCACGTCGCAGCCGGCGAGGACGAGCAGCCGGGCCAGCATGAGCCCCATCGTGCCGCCGCCCAGCACCGCCGCGCGAGCGTCCGGGCACGCGGCAACGCCCGCGCGCGCGACGGCATGAACCGCCGCCGCCAGCGGCTCGGCCATCGCCGCCCCCGCTGCCGGCAGCCCGTCGGCAACGGCGTGCAGCGCCGCGGCCGGGGCGGCGATCCGCTGCCCGAAGCCGCCGAGCACCCACGTCATGCGCTCGCACAGCTGCGTCTGGCCGACATCGCAGAAGCGGCACCTGGCGCACGGCACGGAGTCTCCGACGAGCACGCGCTCGCCCGTGTCCTCGCGCACGCCGACCGTCTCGTGGCCGAAGCGCGCCGGGTACGGGCCGAGGATCAGGTGCCCGTGGCGCAGGCACTTCACGTCGGTCGCGCAGGCGGTCGCCGCCTCGACCGTCACGAGCACCTCGCCCGAAGGCTCGGCGACCTCCTCGATGCGCAGGTCGCCCAACCCGTGCAACCGCGCGGCTCTCACGGCAGGACGACGGCCTTGATCGCCTCGCCGCGACGCTGCAGGCCCAGCGCGCGCGCCGTCTCGCCGAGGCCGACGCGGTGCGTGACGAGCGCCAGCGCGTCGATCCGCCCGCCCGCGATCAGGTCAAGCGCGGCGCGCATGTCGCCGGGTCCTGCCGACCAGCTCGTGAGGACCGTGATCTCGCGCCGGAAGAGCTGCTCGGCGTCCAGGCCGAGCGCTGCGCCCGGCTTCGTCGTCGCGTACAGGCACAGCGTGCCGCCGGGACCGAGCGCGTCGGCAGCCGCCGCGATCGCGGCGGGCTGCGCGGTCGTCACGAACGCGACGTCGACCGGCTCGTCGGTGTGCGCCGCCGCGCCCCAGGCCTCGGCGAGGCGGTGGCGCTCCTCGCGCGGCTCGCGGATCCAGACCGGCTCGGCGCCGCGCGCCTGGGCGGCGGCGATCGCGAGCAGCCCGTTGGACCCGGCGCCGACGACGAGCAGCGACTCGCCCGCCGTCAGCCGCGCGCGATCGAGCGCCCGCAGGACGCAGCCGAGCGGCTCGACGAACGTCCCCGCGAGCGGGTCGAGGTCGCCGAGCGCGAGCAGCTCGGGGACGAGCGGCGCCTCGACGCGCACCTGTTCGGCGAAGCCGCCGGGGTGGATCGCCGTAGAGCGAAACTGGTCGCACAGCGTCTCGTGTCCGCGGCGACAGCGCCGGCACGCCCCACAGGGCGCGTGATGGTGGATGACGACGCGGTCGCCGACGGCCACCTGCGTCACGCCGGCGCTCGCGTGCAGGACCTCGCCGACGACCTCGTGGCCGAGCACGGCGGGCAGCTTGCGCGCCACGTACGCGTCGCTGACGTCCGAGCCGCAGACGCCGCAGGCGAGCACGCGGCAGACGACCTCGCCCGGCCCCGCGATCGGGTCGGGCAGCTCCTCTACGACGACGTCGTGCAGCGTCGTGGATCTGGCGGCCAGCAAGCGCTACGTGCCGGCGGCGGCGGATGATGGACGCAGCAGCCCCAGCACCGACTCCGTCGTCGGCGGCGAGGCGATCCCGCGCTCGGTGACGAGCGCCGTCACGAGCTGCGCGGGCGTCACGTCGAAGGCCGGATTGCGACATGGCGTGTCGGCGCCCGTCAGCAGCGCGCCACCGGCGTGGCGCACCTCGTCGGCGGAGCGCTCCTCGATGACGATCTCGTCGCCGCTGGCGATCGAGGCGTCGATCGTCGAGGTGGGCCCCGCGACGATGAACGGGATCCCGGCCGCGCGCGCGGCGAGCGCGTGGGCGTAGGTGCCGACCTTGTTGGCGGTGTCGCCGTTGGCGGCGACGCGGTCGCAGCCGACGATGACCGCGTCGACTTCGCCGCGGCGCATGAGCCCGGCGGCGGCGCCGTCGACGAGCAGTTCGTGCGAGATGCCCGCCCGGCGCAGCTCCCAGACCGTCAGCCGCGCGCCCTGCAGCAGCGGCCGCGTCTCGCAGGCCAGCACGGTCACGCCCTGCTCGCGCGCGGCGAGCTCGAGCGCGACCGCCGGCGCCGAGCCCGTCCCGCCGCAGGCCAGCGCGCCCGTGTTGCAGTGCGTGAGGATCCGTCGCGAGCCGCTGAGCAGATCGGCGCCGGCGAGCGCGATCGCGAGGCTCGCCGCGTCCTCGCCGGCGTGGATCGCCTCGGCCTCGGCGCGCGCGGCGGCGGCGCGCTGGTCGGGCGCGACCGCGAGCGCGGCGTCCTGCACGCGGTCCACGGCCCAGGCGAGGTTGACCGCCGTCGGCCGCGCGTCGCGCAACACGCGTGCCGCCGCGCGCAGCTCGTCGTCGGCGGGTGCCTGCGCGATCGCCATCGCCAGCCCGTAGGCGGCGGCGATGCCGATGTTCGGCGCGCCGCGCACCGCCAGCCGGGCGATCGCTTCCGCGGTGTCGGAGGCGTCCTGCAGGCCGATCCAGGTCTCCTCGCCCGGCAGCAGCGTCTGGTCGAGCAGGCGCAGCGAGCTTCCGTCCCAGGTCAGCGCGGGCGTCGCGGTGGTTGCGTCCGGTGCCATCCGCCGATGCTAATGATCCGGCTGGCGTGCAAGCGCACCGGCGGCTGCTACCGTCGCCGCGATGCGCCGCCTGCTCCTCGCTGCTCTCGCGGCCATCCTCGTCGCGCCGGCCGCCGCACAGGCGGCCGATCCGATCATGGCGCTGGCCGAGGTACAGCCCGGCCTGCGCTGCACGGGCCTGACCGTCGTGCGCGGCCTGGACATCGTCGCGTTCGACGTCGAGGTCGTCGACGTCATCGATCGCCAGCGCGGGCCCGCCGCGCGGATCATCGTGCGCGTGTCCGGCCCGGCCGTCGACGCGACCGGCCTCGGGCCCGGTTTCTCGGGCTCGCCGATCCTCTGCCCCGGCGCCGACGGCGTCGCGCGCAACATCGGGGCGATCTCCGAGTCGATCGGCGAGTACGGCGGTCGCACGGGCCTCGCCACGCCGATCGAGGCGATCCTCGCCCAGCCCGTGCTGCCGCCGCCGGCCAAGCGCTCGGCGGCGCCCGCGCGCAGCTCGGTCATCGGCGCGCGCAGCCTCGCCGGCCCGCTGACGATCGCGGGGCTGCGGCCGTCGCTTGCCCGCAGCTTCATCCGCGCGGCGCGCAAGGCCGGCCGCGTGCTGGTCTCGTCGCCGGCCGGGACGCGCGCCGCGTTTGCGCCACAGCCGCTCGTGCCCGGCGCGTCGGTCTCGGTCGGGTTGACCTCGGGCGACATCTCCCTCGGTGCGATCGGCACCGTCGCCTACGCCGACGGCGCGAACGTCTGGATCTACGGCCACGAGCTCGACGGCGCCGGGCGGCGCTCGCTGTTTCTGCAGGACGCCTACATCCACACGATCGTCAACAACCCGCTCGCGGTGCCCGAGGTCTCGACCTACAAGCTCGGCGCTCCCGGCAACGACGTCGGCACGGTCACGTCCGACGGCCCGGGTGCCGTCGCCGGGACGCTGGGCGCCCTGCCGCCGAGCGTCCCGCTGCGCGTCACGGCCAAGGACCTCGACACGGGCGCGGTGCGCAGCTCCGTCACGCAGATCGCCGACGAGAGCGACGTCGGGCTGCCGACCGGCGCCTCGCCGCTCGCGCTCACGGCGGCGGCCGCCGCCGCCGAGTCCGCGGCCACGATCCTCGGCGGCGCGCCGGCGCGCCAGAGCGGCGAGCTCTGTATGAAGGTGACGCTGCGCGAGTTGCGCAAGCCGCTGCGCGTGTGCTGGAACTACGCGGTCGAGGGGGCCTCCCAGAACGCCCTGGCGGGCGCCGCCGCAAGCGACGTGGGTAGCGCCGTCGAGGTCCTCGAGAGCTACAAGTTCGGCACGCTGCACCCGACATCGGTCGACATCTCCCTGCGTCTTCGCCGCGGCCTGCGCCAGGCCTACCTGCTCGGCGTGAGCGCCCCGCGGCGCGTGCGCCGCGGCCAGACGATCGGCCTGCGGCTGGCGCTGCGCCAGACCGGCAGCGGCGCCCGGACCACGCGCACCGTGCGACTGCGCGTGCCGCAGAGCGCCCCGGTCGGTCTGCGGACGCTGCGTCTGGAGGGCACGCCCGCCGACGCCGGCGGCAACCCCGACGAGGAGGGCGACCTCAGCGTCGTCTTCGAGGACGAGGAGGGCTCCGAGGACGAGGCCGGGCCGCAGTCGATCGGCGACGTTCGCGACGCCTTCAGGGCGCTCGCGCGCTTCGACGGCGTGACGCTGCGCCTCGGCGACATCGAGGATCCGCTGTTCCGCGACCCCCGCCTGCGCATCAGCGGCGAGGCGCGGGTGCGGCTCGTTATCCGCTAGCGGAGGCGGTTCTCGATGCCCATCGGCGCGGCCTGCGCCGGATGGCCTGTCGGCGCCTCGGCCGGCGCGTCGGCGGGCGTCTCGACGCCGAGCGTCGTCGCAAGCTCGCCGGACTCGTACATCTCGGTGACGATGTCGCAACCGCCGAGCAGCTCGCCGTTGTGGAACAGCTGCGGGATCGTCGGCCAGTTCGACAGCGACGAGAGCTCTTGGCGAATGCGCGGGTCGGGCAGGACGTCGACGGCCGCGAACGGCACGTCGAGCGACTGCAGCATCCCGACGGTGCGCATCGAGAAGCCACACGCGGGCTGATCGGGCGTCCCCTTCATGAAGAGGATCACGTCGTTGTCCTTGATCGCCTCGGCGATCAGGTCACGGATCTGGGTGTCGCTCATGTGGCCTCCGTCTTCAGTTCAAGGGCGTGGATCGAGCCGCCGAGCTCGCCGTCGAAGATCTCCATGACGAGCCGGTGCTGCTGGACGCGCGAAAGGCCTCCGAAGGCGCCGGCACGCACGCGTGCGCTGAAATGCACCTCGTCGGGCGTCTGCACCTCGGCCTCGGCGCCGGGGATCGCCGCCTCGATCCGGTTCTTGACCTCGTCTGCGCTCGGCATCTAACGGAAAGCCTAGCGACTGCGAACCTCGTCCAATTGGTCCGCGGGGGCGCTACACTTCCTGAAGTATTGGCCGCCAGGCGGTCCACTGGAACCGACGCCGGGAGTTGCATACATGATCACGATCACGGACAAGGGCGCCGAGAAGGTCCACGAGTTTCTCGCCGCCCAGGGGACCGTCGACACCGACGCCGGTCTGCGCGTGGGCGTGAAGGGCGGCGGCTGCTCGGGCTTTCAGTACAACCTCGCCTTCGACGAGAAGCGCGACGGCGACGAGGTCTTCGAGTACGCGGGCCTGAAGGTCTACGTCGACCAGCCCAGCCTGCCCTACGTGCGCGGCTCCGTCATCGACTACGTCGAGTCGCTGCAGGGCGCCGGCTTCCAGGTCAACAACCCCAACGTCGTCGCCGCGTGCGGCTGCGGTTCCTCGTTCCGGGTGGCCGAGGCTGAGGAGTGCTCGGCCGTCTAGGCTGGTGACGCCGGGCGTTCGCTGCGCCCCCGCGGCGCAGTGATCTGACGCTCAACCGTGGCGGCCTGCGGGCCGATGACGCGGGTATGTGCCGGCGCGGACACTGGCTTGCCCTGCGCGCGCAGCCGTCGATCGCCGGCAGCCGCTGCGTCTTGCGGCCGCCAAGGCGGCGTTGTACCGATGGGTGTACAACGGGCGCCGGGACCGGCCCGGGTGGCGGTTCATCCGACGGCACATGGAAGGTAGAACCGTGATGCGCCCATGTCGATCCCCTTTCCAGCCGTGACGGCAGCCGCTGACCGCACCGCGCTGCGCTGCGCGATCATCGGCCTCAGCACGTCGGAGATGCGCCGGCCCGAGCGCGTCCGTCACGACCCGCACAGCGAGCCCGCCGGGCGCGAGCTCGCGCTCGGCCTGAGCTATCCAGAGGCGATCCGTCGCGCGGGCGCGGTGCCGGTCGTCATCCCGCCGATGGACGAGGCCGCAATCGGGCCCCTGCTCGACGGGCTCTGGGGCCTGTGCCTGTCCGGCGGGCCCGACCTGAAGCCGTCCTGCTACGGCGCCGAGCCGCATCCCGCGCTCGGCCCGACGGAGCCGCACCTGGACATCTTCGAGATCGCGCTCGTGCGCGCGGCGGAGGCGCGCGAGATGCCGGTGCTGGCGATCTGCCGCGGGCTTCAGGTGCTCAACGTGGCGCGCGGCGGGACGCTGATCCAGGACCTGCCGACCCAGCGGCCGTCCGACGTCGAGCACCGTCAGGCGCCGTCGGGCGCGACGCCGACGCACGACGTCACGCTGCTCGACAGCCTGACCGCCGACTGCCTCGGAGCCCGCGGCGCGCGCGTGAACTCCTTTCACCACCAGGCCATCGACCGGCTCGGCGACGGCCTGCGCGCCGTCGGCTGGGCGCCTGACGGCGTGATCGAGGCCGTCGAGGCGACGGATCGCAACTTCACGGTCGCGGTGCAGTGGCACGCCGAGAGCATGGTGCGCTCGCCCGAGCAGGCGCGCCTGCTGGAGGCGTTCGTCGAGGTCTGCGTCTCCTACGGCACGAGGATCGCCGATGCCGCCTGACGGGGCTGCGGCGGCGGCCCCGTAGTCGAAGTGGCGCCACGGCCACGCCACGGACTACGACCTCGGCTCGCGCTGTCGGCGAACTCGCCGTTCTGGTGGCGGGCACGGGAGCGCCCATGGCCGCCCGTAGCCCGCCCGGCGGTCGTGGCGCCTGTGCTGCGCCCACACGCAGCAAGTTCGCGACGACTGCGGTCGGGCCGGCGATCGTGGCGCCGATGCAGCGCGATGCGCAGCACATCCGCCACGACCGCACTCGGGCCGGCGATCGTGGCGCCGATGCAGCGCCATGCGCAGCACATTCGCCACGACCGGGCCTCGGGCCCTTCTCCCGCGAGAGTTGGCGGTGGCGCGGCGCGTTCTCGATGGCCAGCGCGTCTCCGCGGTCCGGCCGGCCTGCGCCTCACGACCTGCCGACCTCGTCGGACGCAACCACTCGGCCGAACGGCAGCGACGCGTCTACGCCGCCCGCACGCACGCCGCGAGCGCCTCCACAACCGGCGCGATCGCGGCCTCCGGCAGGTTCGCGTAGCCCACGACCACCGACGGCTCCATGCCGCCGCCACCCTCGAGCGCCACCCCCAACGCCCGCGCATGGCGCACCACCGCCTCCTCGCCGACCGCCTCGGGCAGGTGCAGCACCACGAACAGACCGGCCGCCGCGCCGCGCACCTCGGCTTCCGGAAGCCGCGCGGCCAGAGCACCGAGCAGCGCATCGCGCTGGCGCCGGTAGCGCCGCCGCTGCCGGCGCAGATGGCGATCGAGCTCGCCACGCTCGATGAGATCCGCCAGCGCGAGCTGGTCGAGCGCGGCCGGCATGCCGCCGCGCCGCGCCTGCAGCGCGGTCATCGGCTCGACGAGCTGCGCCGGCACGACGAGCCAGGCCAGCCGCATCCCCGGCGCCAGCGACTTGCTGGCCGATCCGCCGTACACCACCTGCTGGGGCGCAAGGCCCTGGATCGAGCCGATCGGCTCGCGGTCATAGCGGTACTCGGCGTCGTAGTCGTCCTCGACGACCAGCGCGCCGCGCTCCTGCGCCCAGCTCAGCAGCGCCGCGCGCCGCGCGGGCGGCATCACCGCCCCGCTCGGGTACTGGTGCGCGGGCGCGACGGCCACGGCGTCGACGCTGGCCGCCGAATCGAGCTGCGCGACGACGAGCCCGTGCTCGTCGACGGGCACCGGCACCACGCGAAGGCCGGCGTCGACCGCCGTCTGCGCGATCCCGCGCCACCCCGGCTCCTCGACCGCAACCCGCTGCGCGCCGTCCGCCGCCAGCGCGCTCCACAGGAGGCCGAGCCCTTGACGCAGGCCGTTGCAGACGATGACCTGGTCGGCGCCGCCGCGCACGCCGCGCGAGCGGGCGAGGTAGCCCGCCAGCGCGGCGCGCAGCTCCGGCACGCCGGCGGCGCCGGGCAGTCCCAGCCGCTCGTCGGGCGCCGTGCGCAGCGCGCGGTTCAGGGCTGCGCGCCAGGCGCCGCGGGGAAAGGCGGCGAGCGCTGGCACGAACGGGCTCAGGTCGTGACGGATCGCGGGGGCGACCGCCGCGGCCGCCGACGCGGATGACGGCGTGCCGCGGTCGCCGCTCGCCGCGACGATCGTGCCCGCGCCCTGGCGTGCAAGCACGTAGCCCTCGGCAATCAGCTGCGCGTAGGCGTCGACGACGACGCCGCGCGAGACGCCGAGCTGCGCGCACAGCGCCCTGCTCGGCGGCAGCCGCGTGCCCGGCGCCAGCAGCCCGCTGCGGATCGCGTCGCGCAGTGCGTTCTCGATCCGCGCCCGCAGCGTGGCACCCACGGCATGCCGGAGATCGATGAGCAGGTCCATTGGACCTGCATTCTCGCATCGGATTGGTCCTTCTTCATAGACCAATTGCCGCGTATGGTTGGCGCACCATGGCCACCGCCCCCTCGCAACGCGCGCGCGTCCGCCGCGCGCCCGCGCGCGCCGACTACGAGCGCGCGACGATCGACGCGATCCTCGACGAGGGACTCGTCGCCCACCTCGGCTTCGAGGTCGACGGTCAGCCCTACGTCATCCCCACGCTGCACGCGCGCGTCGGCGACACCGTCTACATCCATGGCTCGTCCGCCAGCCGCATGATCCGCACGCTGACGGCGTGCGCGCCCGCCTGCCTGACCGTCACCCTGATCGACGCGATGGTGCTCGCGCGGTCGGCGTTTCACCATTCCATGAACTACCGCTCGGTGGTCGTGCTCGGCCAGGCCCGCGCGGTGGCCGATCCGGACGAGCTGCTGGTCGCGCTGCAGGCCTTCACCGACAAGCTCGTCCCCGGTCGCTGGGACGAGGTCCGCCGGCCGAGCTCCAAGGAGCTCAAGGCGACGCGCGCGCTGGCGATGACGCTCGACGAGGCATCGGCCAAGGCGCGCACGGGCCCGCCGGTCGACGACGAGGAGGACTACGCGCTCGACGTCTGGGCGGGCGTCATCCCGCTCGGCCTCGCCGCCGGCGCACCCGTCGCCGACCCGAAGCTCGCGGCCGGCATCGAGCCGTCGGAGGTCGTGACCCGCTGGCGGCCCGGCGGTCGGTAGTCGGCTAGACCTGGCCGCCGGCGCCGCCCGGCACGCCGGTGTTCGTCGAGTACTTCGGCTGGATCTTCATCTCGGGGCGGAAGGAGCGAACCGCCTGCGCGACCGCCACCGCCGACTCGGCGAAGCCCGTCGCGATGAGCTTGAGCTTGCCCTCGAAGGTCGTGATGTCGCCGCAGGCCCAGACGCCGGGCAGGTTGGTCTTCATCACGGGGTCGACCACGAGCGCGCCCTTGGAGATCTCCAGGCCCCAGTCCTTCAGCGGCCCGAGCGCGGTCTTGAAGCCGAGCTGCAGCAGGATCGCGTCGACCTCGATCTCGATCTCCTGCGACTCGTCCTCGGAGTGAAAGAGCTTGACCCGCTCGATCGTGCCGTTGCCGATCACCTCGCGGATCTGGAACGGGACGTGCAGGTCGACGCGGCCCGCGTCGGCCGCCGACATGACCTGGTTGACGGTCAGCTCGTGGGCGCGAAAGCCCTCGCGGCGATGGCAGAGCGCGACGGACTCGGCGGTGTGCAGCAGGTTGATGACCCAGTCGCAGGCCGAGTCGCCGCCGCCGATGATCAGCACCTTCTTGCCGGTGAACTCGGACTTCGAGCCGACGAGGTAGTGCGCTCCGCGGCCCTCCCACGGCGTCATGTCGAAGCCCGGCAGCTTCTTGGGCTCGAAGGCGCCGTGGCCGCCGGCGATGATCACCGCGCGGCTGCGCAGCTGCGGGAAGTCGGGGTTGTTCGTGTTCAGGACGACGATGTCGTCCTCCCACTCGATCGTCTGGACCGTGGTCTCGAGGTGGACCGGCACGTCGAACTGCTCGAGCGCCTGGCGGCGCAGCTCCTCGACGAGGTCCTTCGCCAGGATCTTCGTATGGCCGGGCACGTCGAAGATCCACTTCTCGGGGTACAGCGCGGTGAGCTGGCCGCCGATCTGCGGCAGCGAGTCGACGATCCGCGCGGACGCCTCGCGCATGCCGGCCCAGAACGCCGTCGCCAGGCCGACCGGGCCGGCGCCGATGACCGTGATGTCGCGGATCTCGCCGGGCTTCTCGTGCATCGCCGTCAGCCGACCCGCGCGGCGATCGGCTCGCCGTCCAGTGCCGACAGCGCGCGCTGCACCGACGCGCTGATGCACGTGAAGGTGGGCGTGTCGCGCAGCGTGAACGACGAGGACTCGGTCGTGCGCAGGCGCTGGACGAGATCCAGGAACGACCCCGGATCGTCCGTCTCGAACGCGACGACGAACTCCTGGTCGTCGAGACCGAACGAGTACGACGTGTTGAGGTCGATGCTCGGGTACTCGCGCCCGAGCGCGATGTGCTCCTGCATGATCCGGTAGCGCTCCTGCGGATCAAGCGCGTACCACGCGCGCGTCTTGACGAAGGGATAGACGAACAGGTACTTCGCGTGCGCGGGGCGAACTTCGAGGCGTGACTCTTCCGAGTACTCCGAGACCTTCGTCATCGCGAGGTAGGAGTAGGGGATCGTCGCCCACTGCATGAGCCCGCTCTGGCCGAGGACGACGTGGAACTCGTGGATACGATCGAGGTTCTGCGCCTGCGTGAGCAGCATGAGGTCGGTGTCCCCGCGCGTGCCGATCGTCGAGAACGCCCGCAGCAGGTGGCCGTCGGCGAAATCCGCGCAGGCGGCCGCGAACTCGCGCTTGCCGGTCTCGCGGACCTCGGCATCCAACCGCCGCCAAGCGGGGTCCATCTTCAGGAAGGTGTACTTGACGAAATGACGCGCCGGCACGGACAGACAGGATAGAACGGCGATGCCGCGCCTCCCGCACGCTGTGGCGCTGCTGTGCGTCGCCGCGCTCGGCCTCGCCGTGGCGCTGGTGCTCGCCGCGCCCGCGGCGCCTGCGCGGGCCGCCGACCCCCGCGTCGTGCTGGCGTTCCTGCCTGCTGGCGGCGACAACAACCCCGAGCCCGTCCTGGACCGCCTCGACGCGCGCGTGCGCTTCGCGATCGGCCTGGTCAGCGCGACGCAGGGACAGTCGTCGCCCGAGCAGATGGTGCTCGACGTCTCGTCGGGGTCGCGCACCTCGCGCAACGTCTATGACCCGGTGCAGCCTCCGCCGCTGGAGCTCGTGCTCGGCGGCGATCGCAGCGGCTTCATCTTCAGGTGGAGCAAGGCGGTGCAGCGCGCGGAGTCTGCGCCCGCCGGGATCAAGCCCGGCCTGCTGGCGGCGCAGATCCCCGACGGCGCGGCGTACGCGGGTGTCGCCGGGCGCACCCACGTGGAGGCGGCCGCGGCCGCCGATCGCGCGGGTGACGTCGCAACGGTCTCGCTCGGGCCGGCGGCGACGATCGCCGCCCGCGCCGCCGTGCTGCTCGTGCGCCACCGGCTGGTCGTCGTCGGGCTGCCGACCTCCGAGAAGGGCAACGAGGCGCTCGACGCCCTGCTGCGCGACCGCCGCTCCGGCGATCTGCTGATCGTCGTGCAGACGCCGCCCCGCGCGCGCGTGCCGCAACTGCTGCCGATGGGCATCGTGGGCTTGTCCTCCAACGGGCTGCTGACGTCGCCGACGACGCACCTGGAGGGTGTCGTCGGCGGGATCGACATCCCGGTGACGATCCTGGGCCACCTCGGCATCGCCGTCCCGGACGGCGTGCGCGGCCAGCCGATCCGTGCCGAGGGCGTGCGCGACGCGGCCGCGCTGACGGCGCTCGAGGCGCGCCTGCGCGTCGTCAGCGGGCGCCGCTCGGCCGTGCTCGCCGCGCTGTCGTTCGCGTGGCTGGCGCTCGTCCTCGCGCTCGGCCTCGTGGCCGACCGCCGCGGGATCCGCGCCGCGCTGCGGATCGGGGCGCTGGCGTTCATGTGGGTCCTGCCGATGATGTTGCTGACGGGATGGCTTGCGCCGACGCGCCTCGTGGAGATGGCGATCATCGTCGTCGGCTCGTTCGGGCTGGCGGCGCTGACCGACCGCTTCGTGCGCTGGCCGCGCGGCCCGGTGCTGCCCGCCGCCACGGCGATCGGCGCCTACTCGATCGACCTGATCTTCGGCTCGCCGCTGATCATCCGCTCGCTGCTTGGCGTCAACCCGCGCTCGGGCTCACGCTTCTACGGCCTGGGCAACGAGCTCGAGTCGACGCTGACCGTGCTGCTGCTCGTCGGCCTCGGCGCCCTGCTGTGGGGGCGCGGCGAGTCGCGCCGCAGCGCCGCGATCATCGCCCTCACCGGCGCGGTGTTCGCGGTGTTCGTCGGGGCGGGCCAGCTCGGCGCCGACGTCGGCGGCGTGATCACGCTCGGTGCCGGCGTCGCGGCTGCGACGATCGTGATGCTGCCCGGGCGGCCGTCGCGGCGGCTGATCGCGCTGGGGGCGGCCGTGCCGGTCCTCGCGCTCGTCGCGCTGGCGGCGCTCGACCTCGCGACCGGCGGCAACAGCCACTTCACGCGGACGATCCTGCAGGCCGACAGCGGCGGCTCGCTGTGGGACGTCTTCACGCGCCGCTACAAGCTTGCGTTCAACGTCTTCACGCGCGGCGCGATGGCGCTCGTCGTGATCGTCGGCGCGCTCGCGGTCGCGTACGCGCTGCGCTACCGCGAGCGCATCTACGCGCCGCTGCGCGGATCGGCGTCCTGGCGCGCGGCGCTGATCGGCGGGCTGACGGCGTCGATCGTGGGCGCGCTGTCCAACGACTCGGGTCCGCTGCTGTTCGCGTTCGGCGTCGCTGTGCTGACGTGCGCGACCGCCTACGTGCGCGGCGACCCGGCGCTCACGGCCGACGACGAGCGGCTCGCGTCGTGAGCGATGTTGAGCTCCGCTGGCTTGTCGGCGCCCGCAGGTAGGATGCGCCGATGCGCATCGCGCTGGTGTCCCCGTACTCGTGGACCTATCCAGGGGGAGTGACGCGCCACATCCAGTCGCTCGCGGAGCAGTACATCGCCGCGGGGCACGAGGTGCGCGTGCTGTCTCCGGTCGATCCCGACGACCGCCTGACCCGGCGGATGCATCGTGGCGCGCGCCCGACGCAGCGCGCGCTGCCCGAGTACCTGGTCCCGCTGGGCCGCACGCTCGGCTTTCCCGCCAACGGCGCCGTCTCGAATGTCGCCTACGGCGTGTCGACGGTCGTCGCGCTGCGCCGCGAGCTCGAGCGCGGCTATGACGTCGTGCACCTGCACGAGCCGGTCGCGCCGATCCCGGGCTGGGACTCGCTCATGACGGTCCGCGCGCCGCTCGTCGGGACCTTTCACTCCTACTCGGAGAACCTCCTCGCCAACTACCTCGCGACGACCCTGGGCGCGCGGCGGCGGATGAACCGCCTGCACGTCCGCATCGCCGTCTCGCAGGCAGCGGCGTGGACGGGCCGGCGCTTCTTCGGCGGGACCTACCGGATCATCCCCAACGGCGTCGATGTGCCTGAGCAGCTGCCGGTGGCGGCGCCCGCGACGGAGGACCGGCCGCTGCGGATCGCCTTGATCGGCCAGCCCGTCGAGCGCAAGGGACTGCCGGTGCTGCTGCGCGCCTTCGAGGCGCTGCGCGAGCAGATCCCCGCCACGCTGCACGTCGTCGGCGCCGAGCCCGCCGACCTCGAGCCGCTCATGCTCGACGCGCGTGACGTCGAGGCGCACGGGAAGTGCAGTGACGAGCACAAGCTGCGCGTGCTCGCCGAATCTGACGTGCTCTGCGCGCCGTCGCTCGGCGGCGAGAGCTTCGGGATGGTGCTGACGGAGGCGTTCGCGGCGGGAACGCCCGTCATCGCGTCGGACATCGCCGGCTACCGCGACGTCGTCGAGCACGGCCACAATGGGCTGCTCGTCCCGCGCGGCGACGCGACCGCGTTCGCCGAGGCGCTGCGCGACCTCGCGCTGAACCCGGAGCGTCGCAGCGCGCTCGCCGCCGCCGCCGCGCAGTCAGCGGGTCGCTACGCGTGGCCGCACGTGGCGGGCGAGGTGCTCGCCGCGTACGACGACGCGATCGCGCAGCACGAGCGCGCCCCGCGCGGCGCGGCGGCGCG
>CADCVQ010000077.1 GCA_902806175.1 uncultured Solirubrobacteraceae bacterium | reverse complement strand
GGGCGGCACGCTTCGTCACGATCGACGCCAGCGCGCGGCGCGACGTCGTCGCCGCCGGATCGGCCGTCGCGACCGTCGAGCTCGTCGGCCCCGCGCGTGCTCGCGCACGCGCACGCAGCAGCTCTTCGGGCTCAGGGGCGCCGGACGGCTCCGCGAGCAGCGCGGCCGCGCCGCGCCCGCGAGCGCGGCGCCCGCCGCCGCGCGACGTGCTCGTCATCGGCGACTCGCTCGCGCTCGGCATGGAGCAGCCGCTGAAGGCGGCGCTGTCGGACTGGCGCGTGCGCGTCGACGGTCGGATCGGGCGGCCGCTCGCGGAGGGCATGAGCATCCTCGGCCGGCAGTCGTCGCCGCCCGCGATCCTCGCCTTCAGCCTGTTCACCAACGACGGCCCGCGCAACACGGCGGCCCTCGAGGCCGCCGTGCGCGCGACCGCCAAGCGGCGCGGCGGCTGCGCGGTCTGGGCGACAGTCGTGCGGCCGCCGCTGGCCGGCGTCAGCTACGACGCTGCGAACGCGCTCCTGCGCCGGCTGTCGAACGATCCGCAGCTCGCGCTCGGCCTGCAACTCGTCGACTGGGCGGCGCAGGTCGCGCAGTCGCCGTCGCTGATCGCGCGCGACGGCGTGCATGGCACGCCGGACGGCTACCGCGTGCTCGGGCAGCTGTACGCCGCAGCGATCGCGTCGTGCGCGCGCGGCTAGGCCACTAGGAGCCGAGCTTCGCGAAGTCCGCGCGCAGCCGCTCGAGCACGATGCCCATCGCGACGTTGGAGCCGGCGTCGTTGAGGTGGATGCCGTCGGGCCGGCGCACGATCGTCGCGCGCCCGCCGATGTCCTGTGCGGCGCGGAAGCGCCCGCCCGGCGTGAAGACGCTCGTCATGTCGAGCACGCGCACATGCGAGCGAAACGGCTGCGCCGCGACGGCGATCGCGGCGTTGACCGCCCGCGCGATCGCCTGGCCGCTCTTGGCGCGCGGCAGCGGCAGCGTAAGCCAGTACACGCGCGCGGCGCCGTCACGACGGTAGGTGTCCATCATCCGCCGCGCGCGCGTGGCGTAGACGACCGCCCACTCCGGGTCGCAGCACTGGATGCTCTTGCCGCCGGCGCCCGGGAACGGGAAGCCCTCGTTGGCACCCATGAACATCACGACCGCCTCCGGCTTGCGCTCCTTGGCCTGCTGCGTCGACAGCACGCCCCAGTCGACGATGTCTGTCTTCGAGATGCCGGTGCCGAGGTGCGCGTCGCGCACGGTCTGCACGCCGTCGCGGGCCAGGCGGCGGGCAAGCTGCACGTCGATCGGCTGGGCCAGCGAGTCGCCCGTGACGAGCAGCGTCTTCAGCGCCGGCAGCTTGGCCGTCTTCACGCCGAGCTCCGTCGGGTCGAACGCGTCGGTCGTGATCGGGGCGCTCGCGCCGCCGCCCGTGCCACCGCCGGCGGCGGCGGCGGGGCCGGCAGCCGGCGCCGCGTTGAAGCCGCCCGCGCCCGTGAGCTCGTCGTCGGGCGACAGGAAGGCGGTCACGTCGTCGACGGCGTCGGCAATCGGCAGGCGGTCGGCGAGCCAGCCGGCGGGCACGCCGACGGCGAGCACGAGCGTGCGCTGCCAGCCCGGGTCCATCTTCTCGCCCGTGCTGCGGATCGACTCGCCCTGCAGCAGCAGCAGCAGCAGCGCGGCGATGAACACGACGGCGATCGCGTCGCGCGCGCGCAGGCGGCGTCCCGTGGGGCGGTCGAGGATGAAGGGGTCGCGTTCGACGGTGGACATGCTCAGAAGGAAAAGTAGATGAACGGCGGCACGCCCTGGCTGGACACGGTCGCGGCGACGAGCAGGATGACGGTCGCCATGCTTGCGCCCAGCGCCACCGGATGCAGCCGCTCGAAGCGCACCCGCAGGGCGTCCATCGGCTTGGCGGGCGCCACTTGCAGCGCGATGACGAGGAACGTGACGATCACCACCGGCGCGGTCCACAGCGTCGCGGGGCCCCAGTCGGCGAACCGCGCCAGGTATGCGCCCGCGAGCCCGAGGTCCGGTGCGCGGAAGGGGATCCAGGCGAGCACGACGATGTGGAACACGAGCAGCCACCCCAGCCAGCGCGGCAGGCGGACCCTTCCTCGGAACTGGTGCTCGACGACGAGCGCGGTGCCGTGGATCGCGCCCCACAGCACAAAGCCCCAGGCCGCGCCGTGCCACAGCCCGCCGAGCACCATCGTGATCATGAGGTTGCGGATCGTCTTCCACTTCCCGCCGCGGTTGCCGCCGAGCGGGATGTACAGGAAGTCGCGCAAGAAGCGCGAGAGCGTGATATGCCAGCGCCGCCAGAACTCGCCGAAGCTCGCGGCGCGGTACGGGCGGTCGAAGTTCTGCGGGAACACGAAGCCCAGCAGCAGCGCGAGGCCGATCGCGATGTCCGTGTAGCCCGAGAAGTCGCAGAAGATCTGCACGGCGTAGGCGTAGGACGCCAGCAGCACGTCGGGCGCGGCGTAGGCCTGCGGAACGCCGAAGACCGGGTCGACGATCTCGCGCGCGAGGAAGTCGGCGATCGCGACCTTCTTGACGAGCCCGATGAGGATCAGCGCGACGCCGGCACCGACGGCGACCTTGCGCGGGTCGCGCGGCGACTGCAACTGCGGGATGAACTCGCGCGCGCGCACGATCGGCCCGGCCACGAGGTGGGGGAAGAAGCTCAGGTACAGCGCGACGTCGATCGTCGCGGCGGGGGTGATGAGCCGGCGATAGACGTCCACCGTGTAGGAGATCGCCTGGAAGATGATGAAGCTGATGCCGACGGGCAGCGCGATCGCCGCCAGCGGCAGCGGCAGCCCGAGCCCGGCGCGGTCGAGCAGGCCGTTGATCTCGGTGGCGAAGAAGCCGTAGTACTTGAAGACGCCGAGCGTCGCGAGGTTGAGCGTCACGGCCAGGACCACGATCTGCTTGCGCACGCGCGCGTCCTCGCTGCGGTGGATGAGCAGCGCGCACGCCTGGTTGCCGAGCGTGACCGCGGCGATCATCACGCAGAACAGCGGGTTCGCCGCGGCATAGAAGACGTAGCTCGCGGCGAGCATGAACGGCTTCCAGACACCCTGGCGTCGCATGAGCGCCCACGAGAGCGCGAGCACGATCGGAAAGAAGACTGCGAACTGGACCGTCGGAAAGACCATGCGTGGCAGCGCGCCTCGGAGAAAGGGAGGGCGGGCGGCCGGAGGCTAGCGAAGCGCGCGGCCAGGAGCGGCCGGTGAAGATGGCGCCAATCGGGCTTCAGGTAGGTAGGCCCACCTGTCTACACTGATTGGACACATGGGCCTCCCGCCGCTCCAGAACCGCCCCTGCGGCGGTCGCTACGGGGACATCGTGCAGGCGATCGGCAACACGCCGCTCGTCGAGCTCAAGCGCCTGAGTCCGAAACCGGGCGTGCGCATCTGGGCGAAGATGGAGTCGGCCAACCCGACGGGATCGGTCAAGGACCGCGTCGCGCGGTCGATGATCGAGAGCGCCGAGGAGAAGGGCCTGATCCGCCCCGGCCACACGATCCTCGAGCCGACCTCCGGCAACACCGGCATCAGCCTGGCGATGATCTGCCGTCGCAAGGGCTATCCGCTGAAGGTCGTCATGCCCTCCAACGTGACTCCCGAGCGCACCCAGCTGCTGGAGATGTACGGCGCGCAGATCGTCTACAGCCCCGGCGACCAGGGATCCAACGGCGCCGTCGCGATGGCCAACGAGATCGCGCAGGACACCGACACGTACTACATGCCCTACCAGTACGGCAACGAGGCCAACCCGCTCGCGCACTACAACGGCACGGCGAACGAGATCCTCGAGGAGCTCGACGAGATCACGGCGTTCGTCGCCGGCCTCGGCACCGGCGGCACGCTGATGGGCAACGGCCGGCGCTTCAAGGAGGAGTTCGGCGACGCCGTGAAGATCGTCGCCGCCGAGCCCATGCAGGGCGAGCCCGTGCAGGGGCTGCGCTCGCTCGACGACGGCTTCATCCCGCCGATCATCGACCTCAGCGTGCTCGATCGCAAGATCTTCGTCACGAACTCCGACGCGATCATCTGGACGCGCAAGCTGCTCGAGGAGGAGGGCATCTTCGCCGGCGTCTCCTCGGGCGCGATCGCCCGCGTCGCCGTGCGGATCGCCAACGAGATCGACGAGGGCAATGTCGTCTTCATCGTCTGCGACGACGGCTGGAAGTACCTCTCCTCCGGCATCTACAGCAAGCCGCTGGAGGAGATCGAGAACCTGGAATCCACCGTCTGGTGGTGATCCGGCGGGCGTGCGCGCCCGCACCAGTCCCGGTAGGTAGCGTGACGGATTTTCTACACGGAGACTGGCATGGACATCGACAGCTTCCTGCGCGACCCGCACTCGCGTAGGCGCTTCCTCAAGAGGTCGGGTGTGATCGTCGGTGCCACGGGCGCTCCAATGTTGCTGGCCGCCTGCGGGGACGGCACGTCGACGCCCAACGTCCTCACCGGCCCCGACGAGTCCGACCAGGCCGACGTCGAGATCCTCAACGGCGCGCTCGACCTGGAGCTGCAGGCCGTCGCCGCCTACAAGCTCGGTGCCCGTCGGCTGCGCGGCAGCGTGCTCGACATCGGCAAGAAGTTCCTCGAGCACGAGCAGGATCACGCCGACGCGCTCGCGGCTGCGATCAGGGACGCCGGCGGCCGGCCGAATCGCGCGAAGTCCTCCTACGACTTTCCCGACCTGCGCACCCAGACCGACGTGCTGAGATTTGCGGTCGATCTCGAGAACACGGCGATCGCCGCCTACATCGACGCGCTGCCCAAGCTCTCGCAGGGCGAGCTGCGCGCAACCGCCGCCGGGATCATCACCAACGAGGCAGAGCACCTCGCCGTGCTGCTCGACGCGCTCGGCCAGCATCCGGCGCCGGCCGCGTTCGTGACGGGGAAGGCATCGTGACGCAGCGCATCGTGCCCGACGGCGCCGCCGACACGGCACCGGCGCCCGAGCGCGACCGGCGCGAACTGCTGCGCCACGGGCTCGCGCTCTGCGGCGCGGCGGCCGCGGCCTCCTCGATCCCGCTGCTGCTGTCCGCCCGCGACGCCTCGGCGCAGGACTCCGGCGACGCCGCGATCCTGCAGAGCGCGATCAACCTCGAGCAGGTCACGGTCATCGCCTACGACACGGCCCTCGCGAGCGGCCTGCTGTCGCCGCCCGCGCTGCGCGTCGCGCGCCGCCTGCGCGATCACGAGCAGCGGCACGCCGCCACGCTGACGACGGCGCTGACCGATCTCGGCGGCACGCCGCCGGCGGCGCCGAAGGGAGTCGCCGCGGTCGACAAGGTCGTCAAGGGCCTGCGCGACGCCAAGTCGCAGGCCGACCTCGTGGAGTTCCTGATCGAGCTCGAGCTGATCGTCGTCGCGGCCTACAACGAGGCGCACGCCAAGCTCGTCGAGACGCGGCTGCTGCAGACGTGCGCGTCGATCACGGGCAGCGAGGGGCAGCATCTCGTCGCCCTGCGCATGCTGCTCGGCGCCGACCCCATCCCCAGCGCCTTCGAGACCGGTAAGCCGTGACGATGTTCACAGCTTTTTGGCCTCGATTCACAGGTCCCCGTCTACGATCGCTTCATCGAAGCGACCGTCCCAATCCGCCCACCAAGGAGGGCTCGCACCACATGCCATTCAACCTCGGGCCCGGAGAGCTGCTGCTCATCCTGGCGATCGCACTCGTCGTACTCGGACCGAAGAAGCTTCCGGAGGTCGGCCGCTCGCTCGGCAAGGGCATGCGCGAGTTCAAGGCATCCGTCTCGAACATGACCGGCAGCGACGACGACGAGGACGCCAAGCAGCTCAAGAAGGCGTAACCGCGGCCACTAGCCTCTACGCGGTGAGGATCGACCGCGCTCTGCTGAACGAGATCGTCGCGCACGCGGTGCGCGACGCCCCGAACGAGTGCTGCGGCCTCGTCATCGGCCGCAACGGCATCGCGTCGTCTGCCCGCGCGCTGGAGAACCTCGCGGCGAGCCCGTTTCGCTTCGACATCGACGGCCGCGAACTGCTCGCCTTCGCCTTCGCCGACGAGGACGACGAGGACCAGCTCACCGCGATCTACCACTCGCACACACGCTCGGCGCCCTACCCCTCGCAGACCGACGTGAACTTCGCCGCCGGCTGGCCCGGCGTGGAGTGGCTGATCGTCGGGATCCCGAAGGGCGCCGACAGCGAGCCGGAGGTCCGCTCCTACCTCATCGAGGACGGCACGATCCGCGAAGTCGAGCTCGAGATCGGCGCATGACCCCCGAAACGCTCGTCTGCCCGAACTGCGCCGAGCCGCACCCGCCCGACGAGCGCTTCTGTCGCTCGTGCAACATGCCGCTCGTCATCAGCGGGGCAGAGGCACTCGAGCAGCCCGTCTCCGCGCGCCATGAGCGCGCGCGCAAGATCGACCCGCGCTACATCGAAGGCGACCTCGTTCGCGTCGCCGGCGCGATGAACCAGGCCGAGGCGGAGTTCGTCCAGGGGCTGCTGCTCGAAGAGGGCATCCCGTCGACGCTGCGCCGCACGCGCGGGTTCGACGTCCCCGACATGCTCGCGGCGGGCCCGCGCGACGTCATGGTCCCCGCCGCCGGCCGCGACGCGGCGCGCGACGTCCTGCTCGAGGCCGAAATCGTGCGCGACGAGCCGCCCGGCGACGAACCGGCACCGTGGCGCGTGCTCGCCGTGCTGCTCGCGGTGCTCGCGGTCGGCGCGCTGGTCGTCTGGCTCGGGACCGAGCTCGCGGCCTGACGGGTTACCAGCGCGTCAGCGCCGGCTGGTGGCGAGCGCGTGCAGGCGCCGGATCATCGGATCCGGCAGGCCCTCGAAGCGCAGTGCGTAGACGGTCGACCGATCGACCCGCAGCACGCGCGCCCGCCCGCAGACGCGGATCCCCAGGTCGGGCAGCTCGAAGCCGACCGTCTCGTCGAGCGACAGCGGCCGCTGGCTGCGCACCTGCATCCCGCGCGGACCGACCTCGAGGGTCTGCGCCGGGATCGGCGAGCCGACACTGCGCCGCAGGATGCACGACAGGGCAACGTCGGCCTTCGGGGCTCGGCTCTGGGCCATGACGCTCATGTCCGTCCATCGTAGACATCCGCCCGGTGAACGTCGCGCCCGCGCGACCCATGGTCCACCGTCCCTCGTCGCCGAGACTAGCCTGCTCGAGATGAGCAGCGATCCGCCGATGACTGCGGCGCAATGGGACGCGCGCTACCGCGCCGAGCCCGACCTGTGGACGAAGGAGCCCAACGCCCCGCTGGCGCAGTTCGCCGGCGAGCTCGAGCCGGGCCGCGCGCTCGACGTCGGCGCCGGCGACGGGCGCAACGCGATCTGGCTGGCGACCCAGGGCTGGGCCGTCACCGCGATCGACCTCTCGACGGTGGCGCTGCAGCGGGCCGCCGAGCGCGCTGCGGCCGGCGGCGCGCAGCTTGAGTGCATCGTCGCGGACTGGCACGAGCACGACTTCGGCGAGTCGGCGTTCGAGCTCGTCGTCGTGAGCTTCATGCACCCGCAGCCGCACGACCGCGACGCGCTGTTCGAGCGCGTGGAGCGCGCGCTCGTGCCGGGCGGACACGTGTTCACCGTCGGCGTGATCCTCGCCGACCACGGCCGCCGCGGCCCGCCCGATCCTGAGCGCCTGTACACGCCCGAACGCGTGCAACATGCGCTGCGCGGCTTCGAGCTGCTGCGCTGCGAGGAGCACGCCTACGAGCAGGAGCACAGCTCGGGACGCCGCGAGGTCACAGACGTCGTGGCGGTCGCCCGCCGCCGGTAGCCGCGGACACCGCGAAGCACGCGCCCACGCTGATCGCGGCTCACCGACGGCGACGGCTCGCACGCGTCAGCGTGGTCCGAGCACCTGGAAGGAACGCATCTCGCCGCGGATGCGTGTCTGGTAGTAGCCGGTGAACAACGTGTAGGAATGCACCGTCCCCGCGCGCCGCGCGATCGCGTCGCGCACCGTCTGGGAGAGCTGCTGGCTCAGCGACCAGCGGCCGTTGCTGATCCGCGCCAGGTGCTGCAGCGTCGTCGTCTTGCCGTCGACGACGTACTCGAGCTGCACGCGTACGACGCCGTGCGCCCCGCGATTGACGGTGCCCGACGCGCGCAGGCTGCCGTTGCCAGCGATCCTCGGACGCGCCAGACGCAGGTCCGCGCGCTGCGAGGCGGCCCGCAGCCGCACCGTCTGCGGGCGCGTGTCGGCGTCACCGCGGTAGGCGATCGTCAGGATCCCCATGCCCAGATCAGCCTGCGCCTTGGGAATCCGCCGACGGAAGCGAATCCGCCCGTCACGCGAATCGACCGGCGCGGAGAAACGCAAACGGCGGCCCGCCCCATGCAACTCCACGTTGACCCTGCCCGACGCCAGGCGGCTGATCGGCGCCAACACGTCGAGCACCCGATCACGACGATTGATGCTCGCCCGCGCCAACGCCAGCTTCGCCGTCGACAACCCGCCGGCAACCGGCGGTTGACCAGGCGGTACAGGCGGTGCAGGCGGCGCAAGCGGCTCAAGCGGCGGCGCAGGCGGTACCGCGGTGTGCGTGAACGACTCGCTGGAGGTCGCCTCGCCGCCCTCGTTGATGACGGATACCGTCGTGGCGTCCGTGCCGGCCGGCGCGATCGCGGTGATCTGACCGTAGGAGTCGACCGTGAAGCTCGTGGCGGGCGTCGTGCCGAACAGCACCGCCGTCACGTTGTGCGTGAAGCCCTGGCCGATGACCTTCACGGGCGTCCCGGCGGGCCCGGCGGTCGGCTCCAGCGCGCTCACGATCGGTGGTGGCGTGTAGAGCTCGGCGGTCCTGTCCTCCGTGTTGCCCGCCATCAGGACCTTGCCGCAGTCGTCGCCGCACTCGGCCGAGTCGGCGGCGAACCGGTCGGGCTCACTCGACAAGACGACCGTCCGCGAGGTCAGGCCATCGCCCGAGTAACCGCGGGAAACGTTGAGCAGGCCGGTCGAGACCCACTCGTTCTTGACCGGATCGTACGCCTCGGAGGTCTCGCCTCCGCTACCGCCACCGGCGAAGAGCACCTTGCCCGAGGGCAGCTTCGCGTAGTTGAAGTTGAAGCGGTACGCGGTCTTCATGTTCGCGGCGGGACTCCACGCCCGCGTGCTCGGGTCGTAGATGTCCGAGGTGTTCCCGGCTCCGAAGCCGGACGTGGCGAGCACGCGGCCATCGTCGAGGACCGCGGCGCTGGATCGCGTCCGCGTCCGAAGCGAGCCGGTCGGTTGCCACTGACCTGTCGCTGGGTTGTAGATCTCCGCCGTGGTCGAGGCCTCGGTCCCAAAGCCACCGGCGGCCAGCACCGTGCCGTCCGGCAGGATCGCCAGGTCGAGGTTGCTGCGCTGCCTGAGCATGCTGTCGGTCGCCGTCCACGTGCCGGTCGCCGGGTCGTAGAGCTCCGCGGTGTTGGTCCGGGTCGTCGGACAGGTTGCCGGCGCAGGCTGGTTGCACGTCCGCCCTCCGACGACGAGCACCTTGCCGCAGTACCCAGGCGGGGAGGCCTCGTGGCACGGCCGACCGTCGAGCAGGATCGCGGGATGCAGCGCGCGCCGGACGTTCATGGCGCCCGTGGAGGCCCACGTCCCGCTCTTGGGGTCATACAGCTCGGCGGTCTCGAGCACGGGCTGATTGCCTGCCACGCCGAGCGGATAGCCGCCTGCCACGAGAACCTGGCCGCAGTAGGCCGGCGGCGAGGCGCTGCGGCAGGCGGGCCCGCCGAGCAGCGTCCCGGTGTGGGCGTGACGCGAGGTTGCGACGTCGCCCGTCCTGGTCCACGACCGTGTCTTGGGGTCATAGATCTCCGATGAGCGGGTCGTCGGCGCGCCTCGCGTCGAGATGCCGCTGGGCAGCAGGACCCGCCCGTCCTCGAGCGCGACCAGCGGCGCCGCGAAATGAGCGTCGTTCAGCGAGCCGGTAAAGGTCCACGTGCCCTCCGCGTACTCGAACGTTGCTGCCGGGTTGGCCGGCGTGATGCCGGCGGGCGTCGCGACCGTCACCTTCGTCCTGCCGAGATCGTGAGCGGGGCTGACGGCGCGGATTCGCGTGTCGGATTGGACCGTGAAGCTCCTCGCCGGCGTGTCACCGAACCGCACGGCCGTCGCACCGCTGAACCCGGTCCCGCTGATCGTGACCTGCGTCCCGCCCGTCGCCGGGCCGCTGCGCGACCGCAACGAGGTCACGAGCGGCGAGCTCGGCGCTGTCGCGATCTTTGCGACGAACGCCTCGGACCCGCCCGGTGCCACCGGCTGGAAGGCGCCCGGAGTCGTCGGGAAGTTGCCCGGCGGCGCGGCATAGGCGTTGGCCTGACCGACGAGGTACGCGTTCGCGCCCTGATCCACGGCGATCGCGTATCCGAGGTCCCCGTCGCTTCCGCCGAGCAGCGACGCGTAGATCACCGTCGCGCCGGACGGGTCGAACTTCGCGGCGAACGCGTCTTGGTTGCCGGCTCCGAGCCCGATCGGCGCCACCTGCGGGAAGTCGGTGTGCTCCGAAAAGCCGCCGACATAAGCCGCCCCGGCCGAATCGACGGCGATCGCGCTGCCCTGATCGCCCTGGGCACCCCCGAAGTACGTCGAGTACACGGCTGCGGTACCGGTCGCGTTGAGCTTGGTCACGAAGGCGTCGTCGATGGTGGAAACCGACTTGCGCGCGCCTTGCAGCGGCGCCCGGAGCGGGAAGTCGTCAGAGTTGGTCGTGCCCGTCACATATGCCGCGCCGCCCGCGTCGACGGCAACGCCGAGGCCCGAGTCCAGAGCCCCGCCACCAAGCAACGTGGAGTAGACGAGCGCCGAGCCGTCGCCTTCGACACGCGACACGAAGGCATCCCGGGTGTTGGCGGCCCCGGCCGGACCCGCCGTCTGGAACGCGCCCGCGGTGGTGGGGTAGGCGGCCGAGGCGGTGCTGCCCGTGACGTAGGCGTCACCGGTGGCTTCGCTGAACGCGATCGAATCGGCGCCCTCGGCAGCGCTGGCACCGAGGTAGGTGGAGAAGGCCAACGCCGAGCCGTTCGGCGTGAGCTTGGCGACGAACGCGTCGTCGCCGCCGCCGTGGGTCGCGTCGATTGCGCTGGCCGTCGGGAAGTTCTCCGACGCCGCGTAGCCTGCCACGTATGCGGCGCCCGTCACGTCGAGCGAGATGCCGCGCGCGCGGTCCGAGCCCGTGCCGCCGAGGTACGTCGAGTAGAGCAGGTCGTTTCCCGCCGCGTTGAGCTTGGCCACGAACACGTCGTTGGTTGGAGCCGGGGTGGGCCCGGCGGGGCCGGCGTTGGCGTCCTGGATCGCGTTCCTGGTCGGAAACGGCGTCGGTGCCACCGACGCCGTCTCGCCGGTCACGTATGCCTCTCCGGCCGCGTTCACCGCAATGGCGTAGGCGCGATCGGCGCCTCCGCCGCCGAGGTAGGTCGAGTACACGATGGCGCTCCCGGCCGGGTCGAGCTTCGTGACGAACGCGTCGACGCCGCCTGCACTGTTGCCCTGGATCGGGCCGCCGGTGGGAAAAGCGTTGGGAGCGCTCGCACTCGTGGAGCCCGTGATGTATGCGTTGCCGGCGGCGTCCACGGCGACGCCCCGTCCCGTCTCGCTGCCGGGGCCCCCCATCCCTTCGCCCTGAGGGCCGGCGCCGAGGTAGGTCGAGTACACGAGCTCGGGATCGATCACAAGCAGCTTGGAGCGGTCGTAGTCCCCCAGCTCGAACGTCACGCGGCCGCCGGCTCCGAGGACGTAGCGTCCCGCGACCCTGCGCCTGACGCCGTCGATGCGCTGGTAGACGAACGGACGCTTCTCACGCAACGTGGCGCCGCGAGCTGAAACCAAGAGGTCACCGTTGCTCGCCAGCGAGACGGTCCCCCCGGTGAAGCGCAGCGCGATGGCGTCCGGGTCGGCGCCTGGGGACACCAGGAAGTCGTACTCGAGGCGGTCTCCGACGCTGCGGTAGACCATGTCGATCCCCGGATAGACGCCGTCGTAGCGCACCCGCTCGAACGACGGCACGTTGCGCCGCCAGCGGCGCGGGTCCGCGCCGGTCAGGTAATTGCTCCGCCCCGCGACGCGGCCCACAGCCGCGCCGTGAGCGCGGGCATCGGCACCGACCACCGTCATCCTCACGACCGCCTTGGCGCCGTCGCCATCCACGCCGAACGAGGCGCCGCGCGGCGACAGCGACACCGCGTACCCAACGCCGCGCGCAGCGAAGTCGACCGCTTCGTCGAACTGCCCGCGGTTGACCTCGAAGCGCGGCGCTGCGAGCAGCCTCCGCACGTCGGTCGCGGCGGGTCCGTGCGGGCGGTTCAAACCGATCGAGCCGATCGGGCGGGCTGCAGGAGAGGCATGCCCCGACGCCGGGGCATCTGCGCTCACGGCAGGCCCGCTCACCAGGGCACCCATGAAGGACGCTGACAGGACGGCTATGACGGCGTGGCGGCGAATGGCTCGGCCCTCCCCTCGCTGTGTGCGGCGCCCACCCTACCGCTGGGGTCACGTGGCCTGTTCGGTCACGACCGACTGGCCTCCCGATGGGGCCCATCGTGCTAGAGCACTCGAGGGGCGCCCTCCTCTCGCGGGCTCTCGCGCGGCAGACATCAGCGCCCGGCCATGCGTGCCAGATGGGCGCGCCACGTCCCCTCGGTGTGGACCATCGCGCGGCCGTGGAAGACCGACACGAGCGCCTCGCGCGGCCCCCCGCGCGGCAGCGCGCAGGCCAGGCGCACGGCCGTCGGCGCGCCCTCTTCGCGCGCGACGAGGTCGATGACCGTCCCGCCCAGCAGGGCCGCGTCGCGCAGTGACGGCGGGAAGTCCGGGCGGTCGCCCTCGCGCAGGCGGCGCGCGATCGCCGCGCGCGCATGCCCGGTCTGGCCGGAGAACCACTGCGCGGCGCCCGCCAGAAGCCACGCCCAGCGCGCCGCACGGACCGTCGAGCGCGGCGACCAGGGCGGCGGCAGCGCCGGGTTGCACTGCGCGACCGCGAGCTGCACGTAGAGCGCGGCGGGCGTGAGCGCGAGCATCTCGCGCGACCCTTCGACGTTGGCGGCGCGCTCGGCCAGCAGCCGGGGCGCGAGCGCGTGCAGCGCGCCGCTGCCCGCCCAGCCGGCGAGGTAGCGGCGCGCGGCGGGGTTCGTCAGGCGCCGCACGACGGGCAGAAACGGCTGCGCGAGGTCCAGTTCGAGGGCGCTGGCGTGCAGGATGACGGTGACCTCGTCGGGGAGCCTCGAAAACAGCGGCCCGATCCGCTCGCGCGTGTCCTCGAGCAGATCGAGCACCGCTGCGACGTCGTCCTCGTCGCGCTCCTCGTGCCGCGCGGTGAAGTTGCGCGACGCGGTCTGGACCCAGGCGGACATCTCTTGGGTTGGGCTTCGCTACCGCGGCCGGTGCCCCTGCACCTCGACGGCGAGTTGGTACGTCGGCCGGTTCTGCCAGCCGATCATCGGCTGCGTGAGGGCGCCGGTCGCCCGGAACGCGATCTTGTCAAAGCAGGCTTGGCGGGCCGACGTGCCGGCCGCCGCCGTGCACTGCGCGTCGCGGTACAGCGTCGCGGGATCGACGTCGAGCGCCTCGGCGAGCGCGCCGCGCAGCGCGCTCGCGCAGCGCGCCCGGCTTCCGCCGCCGCAGTAGCGCTTGGCGTACGGCGCGCGCAGCTTCAGCCCGAGCACGCGGCGCAGGTCCTTGTAGGCGTAGCCGTACCAGCCGGTCTGGTAGGCCGAGCCGGTGTGGTCGCCGTGATCGTTGGGCGTGTTGTCGATCTCGTGCGCGCCGGTCAGCTGCGCGTAGAGCGGCGCGCCGAGCGACGGCTCGAACTGCGCGCGCAGCCAGCGCGGCCAGAACGCGTCGAGGATGCGGATCGCGTCGGCGTGCTCGTAGCGCCCGTCGCCGTCGCGGTCGCGCCGGTGCGACCCGTCGGCGACCCACGCGCGCAGCTTCGCAACGGCATCGGCGAGCCTGGGATCCTGCGGGCTGCCGATCACGCGCAACGCGAGCGGCAGCACCTGCTCGGCGCGCAGGTCGGTCGTCGCAGCCTCGCCCATCGCCTCGACGAGGCCCGGCAGGTCGATCTTGCGCGGCCCGGCGATCCGCGCCTCGATCTCCTGGTCGAGCATCTGCGAGCGAAACACTGCCGAGAAGAGGTTCGTGTCGGCGCCCGCGTAGCCGCGCGCCTGCTTGTTGTTCCACGACGTCATGTACGGCTGGCCGTTGATCGCCTGCGGGTGCTTGGCAAACGAGGTGTAGGCCGCCGTCTGGCGCGCGGGGTCCAAGCCGCGCCACTCCAGCCGCGCCGGCATCGGCAGCTGGCCCGTGACGCCGTTGGCGCGCTGCGGGTTGTTGCCCGAGTTGAAGTACGCGATGTCGCGGTCGTCGACGTAGAGCCAGTTGAACGTGTAGCCGATCTTGTGCGCGGCGCGCTGGAAGTCCTCTGCGTCGCGCATCTTGTCGGGGTTGTTGAAGTCCGCGAAGCCGCGCGCCGAGTCGACCTCGTGCATGTACGTCGAGCGCAACCGCGTGTAGGCGACAGGCGCCCCCTTGATCGTCGCGCGGCCGGTGACGAGGCCGAGCTTCGTGCGCTCGGCGCGCAGCTTCTGCGTCCCCGCGGGCGTCGCGTCGGCGAGCGTCGCGCTCCAGCGGTTCGTGCGCTCGAGCACCTCGATCGACTCGCAGCGGCCGCGGAACATGTAGTGCGTCGAGCCCGTCGTCGGCGGGGCGCCGCCCGGCTCGCAGAGGTCGACCGCGAACGTGTCGATGATGTCCTGGCCGGCCGATGTCGCGCTCCACGCGTAGTCACGGCCGCGGCCGAGCTGGACGTACAGGTTGAGCCCCGCGAACGCTGCTCCGCGGGCGTCGATCGTCGGCGCGTGGACGTCGACCTCCATCAGGATCTGCGGCGAGAAGTAGCCCACCTGCGGGCCGAAGACGGCAAGCGGGCGCCCGCTCGCGGACTCGGCGGCGGACACGAGCAGCGCGTTGGAGTTGCCCATCCGGCGCAGGCCGCGCGGCAGCAGCCCCGCGCCCGCCGACGCGGCGGCGCCCGCGCCGGTGACCTCGACCGGCGCGCGCCGCAGCGATCCCGCGTCGGCGATCGCCAGCCCGTTGGGCGCCGGCTTGCTCGGCGGCGTCTGGTAGGCAAATCGCCTGCGCGACGTGATCGTCGTCGGCGCGTCGGCGTCCTCGTATCCCGCCCATTCGCGCCACAGCGCCTCGCCACGGCGCTTGCCGTAGCGGGCGATGAACGCGCGGCGCAGTTGCATCTGCGTCAGCTCGTCGCCGCCGCCCTTGCCGAAGGTCCCGCCGACAAGCGCGGCCGTGGCGATGACGTCGGTCACCTTCCAGGGGTCGGGGCCGAGCGGACGGCCGATCGCCGCGTACTCGCCCGGCATCTTCGCGATGTCGAGCTTCGCCTCGGAGATGTACCTGTTGACGCCGGCGACGTAGTCCGCCGCATCCTGCTGAAGCTGACGCCCCTCCTCGCCGTAGAGGTCGTCGAGCTGGTCGGCCTGGCGCTGCAGGTCGGCCTCGGTGTACGGCGCGTTGGCCCACTGCTCGGCGTCCTGCGCGCGGTTGCCCGCGGCGCCACCCGCGAACGAGCTGAGCTGCCCGCGGCCGGCGTGGCGCAGGGCGTCGATGAGAAACAGGCGATCCTCGGCGGCGACGTAGCCGAGGCCGAACATCGCGGCGGCGCGCGTCGTGCCGTAGACGTGCGGCACGCCGAACGCGCGGTCGCGCGTGATCGTCAGACCGGGCGCCGGCGCGTACGCGCGGTCCTGGCCGCCGGGCGGGCTGCCGAAGCTCGCGTCCTTGAAGAGGGTGCCGAGGTTCGCGGCGGTCACGCCCGGCGTGGCGGCGAGCAGCTTCGCGTACATGTCGCGCTGGTCGTCGTTGTGGACGGGGCGCCTGCCGGTGGCCAGGAAGGCGGCGAGCTCGACGAGGTTCGAGTGGCCGTTCGCGCCGGGCGGCAGCACGTCGTTGAAGCCGCCGAAGTCGTTCGTCCGGTACGGCTGCACCTGGGCTGCGGCGGGAGCGCTCGTCGCCAGCGCAGCGGCGGCCAAGCAGGCGATGAGCGGGCGCTTGATCATCGTGATCCTCTGCCGAACTCTACGGTTCAACTGGCGCCGGTTGCCCACGTCCGACGGCGACGAGGACGACGTCACGAGCTGAGGGCTGCGCGGCTCTCCCGGCGCTACGCCGGGAGGGCCCGCTCGTACCCGACGCCCGCGGCGGCGGCGCCGCAACGCAGCTTGCCGATGCCAAGCCGGATCCGGCTCTTGACCGTCCCCAGCGGCTGATCGGTTCGTGCGGCGATCTCGGCATGGCTGAGATCGCCGAAGTACGCCAGGAACACGGCCTCCTTCTGATCGGCCGGCAGGTCGCCGATCAGCGAGAGGACGGCCGCGCGCTCCAAGCTCTGGTGCGCGTCCGTTGTGCCCGCTTGCTCCAGCTGGCGCGACCCCTCCTCTGAGACAGCGACCTCGTCCGGACGGCTCGCCGTCCGTCGCCACGCGTCGATCGCCCGGTTTCGCGCGATCCCCGCCAGCCATGCGCTGACGGTCCCGAGCTGCGGCCGGTACAGGTGCGCGCCCCGCCATAACGCCAAGAACGTCTCCTGCGTGACCTCCTCCGCGAGCTCGGCGCTCGCGCAGAGCTGCCGTGCCTGCGCGAGGACGCGGCGGCGGTGACGTCGGTAGAGCTCCTCGAAGGCGTCGGCGTCGCCTCGCGCGAGGTGCTCGATCAGCGTGCGGTCGCAGGACTGGGCGGCGCCGATGCCGCGAACGTTCGGGGCGGGAGCGGTGGCACATGGCATGCGAAGCACTGTACGGGGTTCGTATAAGTTTTGTCAAAGGTTGGTGCAACTGGCATACTGCGGCCGTGAGCGACGACGCGGACCGCTGGCGGATCAAGGAGTTCGCCGCGATCGTGGGGGTCCAGGAGGTCACGCTCCGTGCCTGGGAGCGCCGCTACGACCTCTTGCAGCCAGAGCGCAGCGCGGGCGGATTTCGCCTGTACTCGCGCGCCGACGAGCGCCGCATCCGTTCGATGCAGGCGCACATGGCGCGCGGCATCGCGGCTGCACAGGCGGCCGCGCTCGCCATCTCGGAGTCGGCTGTCGACACCGTCGTGCCCGCTCGCCCGGATGCACTGGTCGACGAGCTGCTCGCCGCGGCCGAGGCGTTTGACGCCACGCGGATCGATGTTCTGCTCGACGCGGCCTTCGCGGCCGGTCGCCTGCAGGGGATCCGCGACGTCGTCCTGCCCGTCCTCGTCGAGATCGGGCGGCGCTGGGAGCTCGCGCAGCTCAGCGTCGGTCACGAGCACTTCGTCAGCCACCTGATCGAGCGGCGGCTGCTGACGCTGGCCGGCGGCTGGGAGGGCGGCGGCGGGCCGCTGGCCCTGCTCGCGTGCCCGTCCGGCGAGCGCCACACGCTCGGCCTGCTCTGCTTCGGCCTGATGCTGGCCGACCGTGGCTGGCGGATCGCCTACCTCGGCGCCGACACGCCCGTCGACCAGATCACGGACGTCAGCGCGTCGCTGCGCCCGGACGCCGTGGTCCTGTGTGCGCTCCAAGCGCAGTACCTGATCGACGACGCCGACGCGATCTGCGATCTCGGTCGCCGCCACCACACGATCCTGGCCGGCTCGGGGGCGA
This sequence comes from uncultured Solirubrobacteraceae bacterium, assembly GCA_902806175.1. Classification (GTDB taxonomy): domain Bacteria; phylum Actinomycetota; class Thermoleophilia; order Solirubrobacterales; family Solirubrobacteraceae; genus CADCVQ01. The sequence goes on along the minus strand of CADCVQ010000077.1, from coordinate 7,920 downwards.
GCGCGGGGCTTGCGCAGCGGCTCGGCGTCGCCCATGCCGGCGGCGATCCGCTGACCGCGGCCCAGGCGCTCGCAGAGCACCCGCCCGCGCCGCCGTCGAACAACGCATAGGCACGCTCGGCCGCGTCAGCTTGGCAGACCGTGCGTCGATTCCCAGTCGAGCTCCGTCGCGATGCCGCGGCCGAGCAGGATCCGGTTTGCCTCCACGAGCGAGGCGGCTTGCGCGACGAGCTGTGCGCAGCGCGCCACGCTGCGCAGCGCGGCAAGGGGATCGAAGAAGAAGACGAGCCCGCCGGCGCTCGTCAGCTGCACCGTGCGGCGCCCGTCGCGGATCGCCGCGGCGCCGAGCGCACCGTGCGCGCAACGCAGCGCCATCGCGCTGGCCTCCGTCGGGACCTGCGCCGCGGCGCCGTCCAATCGGCGAAGCTGCGCCCCGCCAGGTCCCCACGCGCCGAGGTAGCCGTCGGCCTGCGCCACCTCGGCGATGCGCGCGAGCACCTCGTCGGGCGTCAGCTCGCCGTCGCAGCCCGCGCCGAACAGCGCGCCGAGCGGCGCGACGCCGCGCTGCTGCAGCAGCGGCGCGGACGCCAGGCAGACCGCGTCCGCCAGCGGGCTGGCGAGCCCGGCCTCGTCGCCATGGGCGAGGACGTCGCCGCCGACGTCGGTCAGCACGACGAGGTCACAGCGCAGCTGCCGCGCCGCGTCGGCGAGTGCGTCGGCGATCGCTGCGGGGCCGCCGCCGGGATCGAGCAGCAGGACGGGCTCGCCCAGGTAGCGCGCCATGTGCGACTCGGCGAAGAGAAAGCCGCCCGGGCCGGTCGTGCCCGCGCCTGCCAGGCCGGCGTGCTCGTTGAGCTGCTGCAGGCCCGCGATCTCGCTCATCCGGCGTGGGCCCGCCAACGGATCGATCGGGCGCCGCTCCCAGCTCAGGCCGCCGACGACGGCCGCGGTGCCGATCGTGTCGGCCAGCTCGGCGACCGCGAGCGCCCCGACGACATCACCCCCGCCGCCGATCCCGACGGCGAGGACGCGCTCGGCCGCGGCGATCGCCGCGAGCATGATTTGACTCCGGTCTAGACCAGCGCGGGAACGCCGCCGTCCGCCAGATTGCGGATCTCCTCGGCGGCGCGCTCGAACTCATCGTCGGACAGCACGGGCGTACCTTCGAACGGCAGCTCGCGCTGCAGCTCCAGCCACGAGCGGCAGCCGCCGTACTCGTCCTTCACGCGCACGGTGACGGGGCGCGGGATGCGATACGTGCGCAGCAGCAGCACGTGCAGCGGATGGCGGCGCTTCCACTCCAGCCGCTTCTCCGCGTAGTCGGTGCTCCACACGTAGAACGGCGACAGGGCGTCGACGCAGCGCGGATCGGTGATCGTGAAGTGACCGGCCAGCTCGGCCCAAGCCCGGATGCGCACGCGGTCGGGCTGTGGCAGCGGGTTCAGCCCGCTGCCGTCGAGGGCGCCGGCGGGCGGTTCCCCATCCGCCCAGACGCCTTCCTCGAGTGCTCGGGCAAGCTCCGGCACGTGCGATTCACGCACGCAGTCGCCGCGCTGGTGGTCGAACGTGGGATAGAGGAAGAAGCGATCGTGCTCGACACGAAAGCGCTTATCCGACTCGCGAATACCGCCCTTCCGCAGGGTGATGAGCTGCTCGCCTTCGGCGAGCGCCCGGACGGTAACCGCCCACTCTTTGAACGCAATAGGCATAGATCAACCCAGACGACGACGGGACAATGAACGAGACAAAACGAATCGACCCGTCGGCCCGAACCACGCTGCGATCCGAACGACGGGAGGGGGAGATTGTGCCACATGTTCCGCCAAATGGTCAAATAAGCCTGCAAATCCGGGGGTTTAAGACCATGAGCTTGTAACGCTCAGGCTTCAAGAGTGTGCCCTGCGAAGGCTTCGAGCGCCTCGACGAGCGCAGCGAAGTCGTCGTCGGCGTGTCCGCGTGCCATCGCCCCGACGAGCACGTCTCGCGCGCGCGAGGCGGCGCTGAACGGCACGTTCGCGGCCTGCGCCTCCTCGAGGCAGAGCCGCACGTCCTTGAGCATGTGCTCGAGCTTGAAGAGCGTCGCGTAGTCGTGTGCGCGCATCGGACCCGCCTTGAGGTCGAGCATCGCCGAGCCGCCCGAGCCCTTGCCCATGACCCGCACGAGCGCGTCGAGGTCGACGCCGGTCGCCTGGCCGACGAGCAGCGCCTCGGCGACGGTGGTGGCGTTGGCGGCGGCGACCGCGTTGTTGATGACCTTGACCAGCTCGCCCTGTCCGAGCGTGCCGACGTGGACGACGAGGTCGCCCATGACCGCGAAGAGCGGCTCGGCGCGGGCGAAGTCCTCGTCCTCGCCGCCGGCCATGATCGTCAGCGTCCCGTCCTGCGCCTTCGGCGAGGAGCCGGTGACCGGTGCGTCGAGCAGCTTCAGGCCGCGCTCGGCGAGCTCGGCCCCGATCGCCAGCGTCTGCGCCGGCGCGATCGTCGACATGTCGACGCAGAGCGTGCCGGCGGCGGCGCCGTGCGCGACACCGCCCTCGCCGAGCAGCACCGAGCGCACCTGGTCACCGTCGACGACCATGCTGATGACGATGTCGCTGGCGCCACCGACCTCGGCGGGTGTCGCGGCGACCGTGCCACCGTGCTCGCCCACCCACGCCTCGGCCGTCGACCGCGTGCGGTTGAAGACCGTCAGCTCATACCCCGCACGGGCGAGGTTCGCCGCCATCCGCCAGCCCATGATCCCCAGCCCGACGAAGCCGACGCGGCCCGGGGCGGGGGAGGCTGGTTGAGGCGTCATGCTGGGGTGATGCTAGTGGTCACTAGAGCGTCAGCCGACCGAACCAGTGCGCCAGGCGCGCGTGCTCGACGGTGCGCTCGAAGCGCAGGCCTGCCTTCTCGAGCACGCGCTGCGATGCCCGGTTCGTCGTCAGCGCGAAGCCCACGACCTCGGTCACCGTGAGCTCGCGCGCGCGCTGCACCGCGGCGCGCGCCAGTTCGGTCGCATAGCCTCGGCCCCAGGCGTCCGGGTGCACGGCGTAGAGGACCTCGACGATCGCCTCGTCCTCGATCAGCCCGCGCCGCAACCCGCCGTGACCGACGAAGCGGGCGCCGGCGGCGGACTCGAAGACGATCCAGGGCCCGAACTCCTCGTCCTGCCAGTGCGCGAGGTCCTGCGCGAGCAGCTCGTGCGCCTCCGCGGGCGTCCGCGGCCCGCCGTGCGGCGCAGGCCACAGCGTCGCCGCGACGGCGTCGCTTCCGAACAGGTCCTCGTACAGCGGCCCGTGCTCGACGCGCGGCCGCTCGCCGCGCAGGCGCGCGGTTGTGATCTCGGCGCCGGTCACCGGTCTGCACCGGGTGAGCCGTGCCCGCCGCCGCCGGGCGTCTGGATCGACAGCCGGTCGCCGGGCTGCAACGCACCGGTCGCCTTGGCCGCCAGCGCCTCGCCGTTGAGCAGGTTGCGGCCGCGGGCGCCGGGCTCGCCGCCGTCGGCGCCCGGCGGCGCGTGGCGGCGGCGCTCGGTGATCAGCGCGTAGGACATCGGCGCCTGCGCCTCGAGCTCGCGCACGATCCCGTCGCCGCCGTGGTGGCGCCCCGCGCCGCCGGACCCGCGCCGGATCGCGTGGCGCACGACGCGCAGCGGGAACTCGAGCTCGAGCGCCTCGACCGGCGTGTTGAGCGTGTTGGACATCGCGACGTGCACGCCGCTGGGACCGTCGGCGTCGGGGCAGGCGCCCTGGCCGCCGCCGAGCGTCTCGTAGTAGGTGAAATCCTCCGTGCCGAGCGTGATGTTGTTCATCGTGCCCTGGCCGAGCGCGCGGCCGAACGCCGCCAGCACGAGGTCCGCGACGCGGCTCGAGGTCTCGACGTTGCCGCCGGCGACGGCCGGGCCGGGGCCCCCGTCGGCCGGCGCGCACGCGTTGAGCAGCGAGCCCTGCGGCGCGCGGACCTCGATCGGGCGGTAGGCGCCGGCGCTCGGCGGGACGTCGGGGTCGGTCAGCACGCGCACGGCGAAGTAGGCGGCCGAGCGCGTGACGGCGAGCGGGCAGTTGAGGTTGCCGTGGTGTTGCTGCGCGCTACCGGAGAAGTCGAGGATCAGGTCGTCGCCGCGGACCGTCGCGAGGAGCTCGAGCTCGATGTCGCCGTCGTTTGCCTCGAGCACGTCGCTGGCTTTCCGCGGGCCGTCGGGCAGCGCCTGGATGCACGCGCGCGTGCGGCGCTCGGCGTAGTCCAGCACGGCGGCGGTCGCCTCGCGCAGGACGTCCGCGCCCAGCCGCGCGCCGAGCTCGACGAGCCGGCGCGCGCCGATCCTGTTGGCGGCGAGCTGCGCGCGCAGGTCGGCGCGGCGCTGCGCCGGTTGGCGCATGCTTGCGGAGAGCTCGTCGACCGCCTGCTCGTCGAGCACGCGCGGCGCGATGATGACGCCCTCCTCCTCGAGCGTCGTCGAGTCGGCGGGCATCGAGCCCGGGACGCGGCCGCCGACGTCGGCGTGGTGTGCGCGGTTGGCGGCGAAGCCGAGCAACTCGCCGGCGTCGTCGAGCACGGGCGTCACGACCGTGATGTCCGGAAGGTGCGTACCGCCGCGGTAGGGGTCGTTGAGGATCCATGGCCGGCCGCGCGAGTGATCCTCGCCGAGGACGGCCGCGACGGCGGCCGGCATCGCGCCGAGGTGCACGGGGATGTGCTCGGCCTGCATGACCATCTCGCCGGCAGCGTCGAACAGCCCGCTCGAGCAGTCGCGCCGTTCCTTGATGTTCGCCGAGTGCGCGCTGCGCACGAGCGCTGCGCCCATCTCCTCGCAGGCGGCGCGCAGCGCGCCGGTCACGACCTGCAGGTCGATCGGGTCAAGCGCCATCGCGACGTCCCGCTCGCTGCAGCACGATCGTGCCGGCGTCGTCGACGACGCCGCTCCAGCCCGGCGGGACGGCGAGCGTCGCCTCCGGCAGCTCGCAGATCGCCGGACCGGGGATCTCGTCGCCCACCGTCGGATCGCCGCGCAGCACGACGCTGTCGTGCTCCTCGCCGTCGAACACCACGCCGCGCCGGGCGCGCTGCGTGCCCTCGCCGCCACCGCCGGCGACATCGAGCTCGGGCCCCGGCAGGCGGGCGGTGGCGCGAACCGTGACGACCTCGACCGGCGTCTCGGGGTCGCGGTAGCCGTAGCGCTCGTCGTGCAGCGCCTCGAACGCCGCGCGCACATGTTCGACGCTCGGGCGGTGAAGCTCGCGCAGCGTCAGATCGTGCGACTGGCCGCGGTAGCGCACGTCATAGGCGACGTCGACGGCGGCCGCGTCACCCCCGCCGAGCGTGCTGCGGGCGGCGCCGGCCAGCGCGTCGCGCGCGTGCGCGAGAGCGTCGTCGGTCAGTCCGCCGTCGGTCAGCAGGACCGTGCGCTGCTCGGTCGCGCGGCGCTCGGCGGCGGCGAGGCCGAGCGCGCTCAGCACGCCCGACGCGCGCGGGCAGAGGATCGTCGTCATCCCGAGCTCGTCGGCGATCGCCGCCGCATGCAGGGGGCCGGCGCCGCCGAAGGCGAGCAGCGCGAAGCGGCGCGGGTCGATGCCCTGCTCGACGGTCATGACGCGCAGCGCGCGCACCATCTCGGCGTTCGCGACGCGGATGATCCCCTCGGCGCAGGCGATCGTGTCCAGGCCGAGCGTCCGCGCCAGTGCTCCGACCGCATGGCGCGCCGCGGCGCGGTTCAGCACGATGCCGCCGGCCAGCGCGGCCTCCGTCCCCAGCCGTCCGAGCAGGAGGTTGGCATCGGTGACCGTCGCCTCGTCGCCGCCACGGCCGTAGCACGCCGGACCCGGCACGGCCCCCGCGCTGCGCGGCCCGACGCGCAGCGCGCCGCCAGGATCGCGCCAGGCGACCGACCCGCCGCCGGCGCCGACGGTATGGATGTCGACCATCGCCAGGGCAAGCGGCCGCCCGCCGACCTCGCGCGCAGCGGTCTCGCGCACGGCGCCGCCCTCGACGACGCACACGTCGCACGAGGTTCCGCCCATGTCGAAGCAGACGAGGTCCTCGCGGCCGCTGCGCCGCGCGACGAGGGCAGCGGCGGCCGCGCCCCCGGCCGGTCCCGACAGCACGGTGAACGCCGCGTGCCGCGCTGCGAGCGCCGCTGCCGCGACGCCGCCGCTTGACTGCATGATCTGCGGCTCGGGCAGCCCGGCGCCGGCGGCGCGCTCGAGCAGCCGGCGCAGATAGCGCGCGAGCAGTGGCGAGAGCGCGGCGTCGACCTCGGTCGTCGCCGCGCGCTCGTACTCGCGAAACGTGCCGACGACGTCGTGCGAGAGCGACACGTGAACGTCGGGCAGCGCCGCCGCGAGCGCGGCGCCGATCGCCTGCTCGTGCTCGGGGTGCGCGTAGGCATGCAGGAGCACCACGGCGACCGCCTCGGGCTCGAGCTCGGCGACCTGCTTCGCGAGGGCGTCCGGATCCTCCAGCGCGCGCAGGACGCCCGCCGGCCCACAGCGCTCTGCTGCGGCGACGCGGCGCTCGGGCGGGACGAGCGGCGCGGGCCGCGCGGCGCAGAGGCGATAGAGGTCCGCGCGCGCCTGGCGGCCGAGTTCGACGATGTCCGTGAAGCCCTCCGTGGCGACGAGCACCGTGCGGGCGCCGCTGCCCTCGAGCAGTGCGTTCGTGGCGACCGTCATGCCGTGCGCGAAGCCGCGCACGTCCTGCGGCTGCGCTGCGGCGCGCTTCAGCGCCGCGCAGACCGCCGCCATGACGCCCTCAGACTGGTCGTCGGGCGTCGTCGGCGCCTTGGCCGCCACGAGCCGGCCGCCGGTCGCGAGGACCGCGTCGGTGAAGGTCCCGCCGACGTCGACGCCGAGCAGCACCGCTCAGCCGCCGCCGCGCACGCGGGCGAAGAGGGGCGCGGAACTGCCGCCCAGGGCGGTGCGGCTAGGCCGCGATCCGCTCCTCGATCTCCTCGATCTCTTCGGTTTCGGCGAGGTGCTGATGTGAAGGGCAGTAGCCGTTGTGGGCGAGCGGCATGCGCTGACATGGGGTTCCACGGCGCGTCGTCGCACGGCACTCGAGCGGATTGCCGTTGATGTCATAGCCGTGCTGCGGCTGCTTTGCGAGCCATTCCTGGGCGGCGCCTACATACGCGGCGACGACCTGCCAGACGCGGGGCTGCGCCGCGATCGGAAAGCTCGTGCGGATGTCGTTGAAGAGCGTCCGCGCGGGCTTGGCGAAGTAGTGGCGATCGGTCGCGAGGCGCTCGATCGTTGCCTCGCAGGCGCGCAGCACGTCCGCGTGGCCCCGCGCGGCGTGCGAGCAGTCGATGAGCGGCGACAGCTCTCGATAGATCGCGCGGCTGAACTGATACATGGGGCTTGAGGCTCCTTTCCTCGATACGCAGCAGGGCGCGGCAGTCTTGCGTGCTCGTATGAAGGTAAGAACGAAACCAATGTTGAGTTCGTATTAAGCCTGACGAGGTGTCAAGTCCAGTGCGCCGCGCGCGGCTGCTCGTCGGGCCCGATCTGGCTGTGGCGGTGATCACACGTTGTATCGGCTGCAGGGAAGTCGACGCGCTGGTGCGCGCCGCGGCTCTCCTCGCGCTGCAGCGCGCAGGCGCCGATCAGCCGCGCCAGCGGATGGGGGTCCTGCGCGAGGCGCCGCAGGCCCTCGCGCGTGCGCACGATGCCGGCGTCGCGCCACAGCGCCTCCTGCGTCGCGCGCGGCGGCCGCTGCAGCGCCGCGCCCGGCGGGGGCGGGCCGGTGGCGGCCCCTGGGACGGGCTCGTCCAGGCCGGCGTGGGCGGCGCGGGCGCCGTAGACGAAGCACTCGCTGAGGGAGTTGGAGGCCAGGCGGTTGGCCCCGTGCAGCCCGGTGCACGCGGACTCGCCGACGGCGTACAGGCCGGCGACGGTGCTGCGCCCGCGCAGGTCGGTGACGACGCCGCCCATCATGTAGT
>CADCVQ010000076.1 GCA_902806175.1 uncultured Solirubrobacteraceae bacterium | reverse complement strand
GAAGGCGGGACACCGTCGACCGTCAGATCACGGCCGGGCATCCCGCAAAACCTCGCACAACTTCCGGACGCGCCCACTAGTGGGCGCGGTGCGTCACGGCGACCGCGCGGCGCGGCAGCAGTGTGGCGTTTCCGCCGAAGCGAGCCGACACGCGCACGCGCCGCCCCGAACGCAACTTCAGCCGCACGACCTTGCGCACCGCGCATGTCCTGACGGAGACGGGCGCCGTGTACGCGCGGGTCCGGCCGGCCGCGCGGACGGTGAAGCGCACCTCGCCGCTGCACGGCCGCGATCGCAGGCGGCTGCGCAGCACGAGGCGCCGCACGCCGCCAGCGCGGCGCGCGGACGACACGGCGATCCGCAAACGCCTGGGCATCGTGCGCACGATCGGCGTCTGCTGTTCTTGCCGGCCCGAGCGCGTGGCATCGACGAGCGGAAGTGACGCCTGCGCACGCAGGCGCACGCTGCCGGTGGAGCGCTGCACGCCGTAGACGTTGGAGCCGGCCGTGATCTGCAGGCGGTACTGCGATGCGCGCCCGCCGCGCGCCGCGATCGGCTCGAGCGGGCGCGTCACGCTGCGATCGCGGCCGTCGAGCACGACCGGGATCGGCGTGACCTGTACGCCGAGGACGCGCCCGGCGCGGGTGTCGACGATCTGCCCGTAGAGAAACGTCCGCGCCGGCACGGCGTTGCCGCGGTAGCTCAGGCGGACGACCGGCTCGCCGATCAGGTCGCTGCCGTCCGGTGGCGGGGGGAAGCCGATGTTGGTGGTGTTGGCGATCGCGGGCGCCGCGTACGTCAGCGCGCCGGATGTGGCGCTCGCGAGCGGCGAAACGACGAGCGACGCGGCGCCCGCGGTCTCGAGCGTGCTCGCCGGCGCGAGCGGATAGTCCGGCCCCGAGCGCCAAGCCGCGTCGTCGGCGATCCACTCAAAGCGCGGGCCGGTGTCGACGGCGGCGTCCTGCTTGAGCCAGCGGTCAAACCACGCCAGCGCCGCCCTCGCGACGCGCCGGCCGTCGCCTCCCGGCGTCGCCCCGCCGGTCGAACAGGGGCCGTGACCGCCGCAGTACCAGATCATCTTCACCGGCACGTCGTTGGCGCGCAGGATGTCGTAGTTCGCGATCGCTTCGCTCGGCGGGAACGTCGCGTCGGTGGTGGCCTGCAGGATGAGCGTCGGCGCGCGGATGCGGCGCACGAGGTCGCCCGGCCCGCGAGCGGCGAACCACTGCCGGCTCGTAGCCGAGAGCCCGCCGCCGACGGCTTCGACGCACGCGCGCCTGAGCGCCGCCGCGGTGCCGCCGAGCTGCGGGCCCGCGCTGCTGGGCAACAGCCCGCCGAGGACGCTCGATGCCTCGCCGCCCGCGCAGACGCTGGCGATGCCGGTCTTCACAGCGCCGTCCTTGAAGAAGCCGCTGAGCAGCGAGTGCCAGCCCGCGTCGGGCGCGATCGCGTCGATCCGCGGGTCGATGGCGGCGCTGACGAACTGGATCCCGGCGCCGTAGCTGAAGCCGGACATGCCGACCCGCGGGTCTCCCGGCCCGTCGAGCTGCGCGATCGGCTGGCCGGCGACGTAGTCGAGCAGCGCCTGGACGTCGCGCGCCTCGTAGTCCGGCGAGTCGAACATCACGCTTCCACCGGAGCCGCCCAGGCCGCGCGGGTCCCAGGTGAGGACGTTGTAGCCCGCGGCGCGCAGCGCCCACAGCCCGATCACGTCGCTGTGGTCGGACGTGGGGGTGGTGTTGCCGGCCTTGGCGTACCCGGCACCGACCAGCACCGTCGGCACTCGCGTGCCAGGAACAAGCGTGTGAGCAGGATAAAAGTGAACGACGATCGGGGTGCCGTCGAAGGACCTCACGACCGCGCCCCGCGCGCTCGCGGCGGTTGCCGCCGACACCAGCACGATCAGCGCTTGGAGCGTTGCGATCAGCGCAGAGCGTCGTCCTGGCACGCTGCGCGACGTTACATGACAGACACGAGCCGCAGTGAAGTCGATAGCGCACCCGCCGTCGCGCGGATCGACCACTCGCGTGCGCGCCGATCGCAGAGAAAGCCGCGCCGGGGGCTCCTCGACGCGCCCGGACGGATAGATTGCGCCGTTCATGGGAGAGCTGCTGTTCTTCGTGGCCGGGCTCGGGGCAGTTGCGGGAGCGATCGGCGTCGTCGCCGTCCGCAACCCGTTCTACAGCGTGCTCGCGCTCGTCTCGCATCTGCTGTGCCTCGCGGCACTGTTTCTGCTGCTGCGCGCGGAGTTCGTCGCCGCGGCCCAGGTCGTCGTCTACGCGGGCGCCGTCATGGTGCTCTACGTCTTCGTCGTCGCCTACGTCGGCGGGCAGGACGAGCCGCTCAGCCCGCGCGACGGTCGCGGCCTGCGGGCGCTGTCGGCGATCTTCGGCGCCGTGCTGTTCGTCGAGCTGTGCATTGCGACGCTCGGCTCGGGTCTGCAGCTGATCGACACCAACGGCGTCGCCGCGCCCGCCAGCTTCGGCTCGCCGGAGGCGATCGGCACGCTGCTGCTGACGAAGTTCCTGGTGCCCTTCGAGGTCGCGTCGTTTCTGCTGCTGATCGCCGCCGTCGGCGCGGTCGTGCTCGCGCGCCGCCGCGGCGGCCTGACCGCAACCGAGGAGCAGGCGCGGTACAGCGCGATGGACATCCTGCGCCCCGCCTATACGGGCACGATGGCCGAGGCCGTCGGCGAGCGCCACTCGCTGCCGGCCGGGGCGACGAACACGCAGACGCCCGCCGAGGCCAAGGCAGAGGCAGAGAGCTAGTGGACATCGGCTGGTTTCTGGCGGTCTCGGCGCTGATCTTCACGATCGGCGCCGCCGGCGTGCTCACGCGCCGCAGCCCGCTCGTGATCCTGCTCTGCCTCGAGCTCATGCTCAACGCCGCCAACCTCGCGCTGATCGCCTTCGCGCGCATGCACGGAAATCACGACGGCCAGATCTTCGCGATCATCGTCATGGTCGTCGCCGCGTGCGAGGTCACCGTCGGGCTCGGCGTCATCGTCGCGATGCACCGCCGCCGCCTGCCGATCGACGTCGACGAGATGCAGGAGCTGCACGGATGACGTCGCTGAAGCTCTTCGCCTGGCTGACGCTGCTGTTCCCGCTGGCCGGCTGCATCACGATCGCGCTGCTCGGGCGCAGGCTGCCGGGGCGCAGCGCCGGCTACCTCGGCACCGGCGCGCTGGCGCTGTCGTTCGCGTCGGCGATCGGCGCGCTGCTGTCCCTGCTCGACTCAGACCACGAGCACCGCCAGGTCGTCGCGGTCGCGTGGGACTACGCGGCTTCCGCGGGCGTCGACGCGCAGCTGTCGCTGCTCGTCGACCCGCTGTCGGTCTTCATGATCCTCGTCGTCTCCGGCGTCTCGATGCTGATCCACGCCTACTCGATCAGCTACATGGACTCCGACCGCGGCTACGCGCGCTTCTTCGCGTACCTGAACTTCTTCGTGTTCTCGATGCTGCTGCTGGTCCTGGCGGGCAACTTCCTCGTGCTGATCGTCGGCTGGGCGTTCGTCGGCGCGGCCTCCTACCTGCTGATCAGCTACTGGTATCGCCGCACGACCGCCACGGGCGCGGGCATCAAGGCGTTCGTCATCAACGTGCTCGGCGACGTCGGCCTCGTGCTCGGCACGTTCTTCATCTTCAAGCACGTCGGCACGCTGGACTTCCTCGGCGCGTTCGAGAGCGCGCGCGAGGAGCTCGAGCCCGGCAACGCCGACCTCACGGCCGGCCTCATCCTGGTGCTCGTCGGCGCGTTCGCGAAGTCCGCGCAGATCCCGCTGCACACGTGGCTGCCCGACGCCATGGAGGGCCCGACGCCCGTCAGCGCGCTGATCCACGCGGCGACGATGGTCACCGCCGGTGTCTACCTGATCGCGCGCATGCACCCGCTCTTCGAGCTGGCGCCGACGGCGGCCGACATCGGCGCGGTGATCGGCTGCCTGACGCTGCTCGTCGCCGGCACGATCGCGATCGCCGTGACCGACCTCAAGCGCGTCATCGCCTACTCGACGATGTCCCAGATCGGCTACATGATCATGGGCGTCAGCGCGGGCGCCTACGCGGGGGGCCTCTTTCACCTCATGACGCACGCGTTCTTCAAGGCGCTGCTCTTCATGGCGGCCGGCTCCGTGATCGCGGCGATGGCCGGCCAGCAGAACCTCGACAAGATGGGCGGCTTCAGGAAGGCGATGCCGTTCACGTTTGGCTGCATGGTGATCGGCGGCCTGGCGCTCGCGGCTGTGCCGCCGTTCTCGGGCTTCTTCTCCAAGGACGAGATCCTGCTGCTGATCGGCGATCGCGGCGGCTGGTACTGGATCCTCTACGCCGCGGGCTACGTCGGCGCGTTCCTGACGGGCGTCTACACCTTCCGGATGATCTTCCGGGCGTTCCTCGGCGCGCCCGTGCCCGAGGCGCGCGAGTTGCAGGAGGGCCACCTGCACCACGCCGAGGTCCACACGAACCCCAACAACGGCGAGGTCGAGGACACCGACGTCGGCTTCCCGGGCGCCGACCACCACATCGCCGAGCGCGAGCCTTCGATGAAGCTTGCGATGGGCGTGCTCGCGCTGCTGGCGATCGCCGGCGGCTTCCTGCAGGTCCCCAAGATCACCCACGTCATCGACAGCTTCCTCGAGCCGACCTTCGAGGAGTCGGCGCTCTATCACCGCGAGCTCAGCGACGGCCTGATCAGCTTCGGCCTCGTCCTCGGTGCGGTCGTCGGCCTGGCGGGGATCGCCGTGGCGTACCTCATCTGGGTGCGCAAGCCGCAGATCGCCGCGAGCGTGCGCCAGCGCCTGTCGCCGCTGCATCGCCTCTTCGTCAACAAGTGGTACTTCGACGAGCTCATCGACGCCGTCGTCACGCGACCGGCGCTGTGGTTCGGCGCCTGGGCGCAGCAGACGTTCGAGCGCGTCTTCGTCAACGGGCTGCTCGTCGGCGGCACGAGCGGGATCGTGCGCGCGGGCTCCTCGGCGGTGCGCGCCGCGCAGACCGGCTTCCTGCGCTACTACGCGGCGCTGATCGTGCTCGGCATGGTCGTGCTGTCCTTCTACTTCCTGCTCAACGCATGACGCTGCATCTGTCGATCATGCTCTGGCTGCCGCTCGCATTCGGCGTGATCGGCCTCTTCGCGCCGCCGCGCCTCGCGGGCCGGATCGCGCTCGCCGGCACCGGCCTGGCGCTCGCCTACGCGATCACGTACGTCGTCGACTACGACTCCGGCGCGGCGGGCCTGCAGTACGTGACGGACGAGACGTGGATCGGCGAGCTGGGGATCTCCTACAAGCTCGGCATCGACGGGCTGAACCTGCTGCTGGTCGCGCTCACCGCGATCCTCTGGTTCGCCTGCACGCTGTGGGCGAACCTGCGCGAAGTGGAGCGCTCGCGCCTCTTCTACTTCCACATGGCCTTCGCCGAGACCGCCGTGCTCGGCGCGCTGCTGGCGCAGGATCTTGCGTTGTTCACCGTGTTCTTCGACCTCATGCTCGTGCCGTTCTTCTTCTTGACCGGCATGTGGGGCGGCGCGCGCCGGGTGCAGGCGACGATGAAGCTCGTGATCTACACGCTCGTCGGCTCGCTGCTCATGCTGACGGCGGCGGTGGCGACCGGCGTGCTCGCGGCGGAGGGCGACCTGCCGCTGTCCTTCGCGTTCTCCGACCTCGCGCAGCGTCCGCTGGGCGAGTCCTCGCAGCAGTGGATCTTCCTGTTCTTCGCCGCGGCGTTCCTCGTGAAGATGCCGGCGTTCCCGCTGCACGGCTGGATGCCCGACGGCTACCGCACGATGCCGCTGCCGGCGCTCGCGGTCTTCTCGGGGGTGCTGAGCAAGGTGGCGGCGTACGGCTTCCTGCGCGTCTGCCTGCCGCTCTTCCCCGACGCGAGCGAGCAGTTTCAGATGCTGCTGCTGCTGATCGCGCTGGCGTCGATCCTCTACGGCTCGGCGATGGCGTTCACGACGACGGAGGCGCGGCTGATCCTCGGCTACTCGTCGGTCGCGCAGCTGGGCTTCATCACGCTGGGCATCTTCGCGCTCAACGAACAGGGCGCGCAGGGCGCGCTGCTGCAGGCGTTCAACCACGGGCTCGTCGTGGCGCCGGCGTTCTTCATCGTCGCGCTGCTGGCGGCGCGCGCGGGCGGCTCGCAGGACATCCGTGACATGGGCGGCCTGGGGATGCGCGCGCCCGCGCTCGCGTCGCTGTTTCTGATCGTCGCGTTCGCGACGCTCGCGATGCCCGGCTCGGCGAACTTCGTCGGCGAGTTCTACATCCTGCTGGGCGTCTTCACGGAGAAGATCGTGATCGCGATCGTCGCCTCGGCGGGCGTCGTCATGGCCGCCTTCTACACCCTGCGCCTGTTCATCACCGCGATGCACAACCGCACCGGCGCGCGCGTCGAGACGCGCGAGATGACCTTCCGCGAAGGGCTGGTGCTCGTGCCGCTCGTGCTGCTGATCATCGCGATCGCGCTGTATCCGCAGTTCGGGCTGAAGCGCAGCGAGAAGACGGTCTCGGCGGTGACGGCGCCCGTGACAGAGCAGCAGAACGCCGCCGAGCAGCCCGAGCGCGTCGATGCCCTCGGCGTGGCCGCGCCGGAGATCGAAGCGGTGCCCGCCCCGTGATCGCCGCCGCCGAGAAGATCGCCGGGCCGGAGATCGACTGGGCCGGGCTGTCGCCGCTGATCGCGGTGTTCGCGGGCGCGCTCGTCGTGCTGATGCTCGGCCTCGTCGTCTCGCGCACCGCGCGCGAGACGTTCGTGCCGGGCTTGTCGATCGTGACCCTGCTGGTCGCGATCGGGCTGTCGATCAGCCAGTGGGGCAAGCGCCAGGACCTCGTCGCGGGCGCGCTGCGCCTGGATGAGCTGACGCTCGTCCTGACGATCCTCTTCTGCATCGCGGGCATCGCGACGGTGCTGCTGTCGTGGCGGCACCTCGCCCCGCGCGAGGCGGCGCACGGCGAGTACCACGCGCTGCTGCTGACGTCGATCGCGGGCATGATCGTGCTCGTCGCGGCGCAGAACCTCGTGAGCGTCTTCCTCGGCCTCGAGCTGCTGTCGATCCCGCTCTACGTCCTGTGCGCGACCGAGATGCGTCGTGCCTCGTCGCTCGAGTCGGGGCTGAAGTACCTCGTCGTCGGCTCGCTCGGCTCGGCGACGTTGCTCTACGGCATGGCCTTCCTGTACGGCGCGACGGGCGCGACGGACTTCGCGCAGATCGCCTCCGCGCTCGGCGGCGACGGCGACCTCGTCTCCGACCCGCTGCTGCTGACCGGCATCGCCCTGACGCTCGTCGGCCTGGCGTTCAAGGCCTCGGTGGCGCCGTTTCACCAGTGGACGCCGGACGTCTACGAGGGCGCGCCGACCCCGATCACGGCCTTCATGGCGGTCGCGACGAAGGCGGCGGCCTTCGGCATCATGCTGCGCCTGCTCGACGTCGCGCTGATCGACGCCGCGATCGACTGGGCGCCGCCGCTCGCGGTCCTGGCGGCGATCACGATCATCGTCGGCAACGTCGGCGCCCTCGGCCAGTCCTCGCTGAAGCGCCTGCTCGCCTACTCGTCGGTCGCGCAGGCCGGCTACATGCTCGCCGGCGTCGTGGTCGCGAACCGGCTCGGGCTGCAGGCGACCGTCTTCTACATCGCCGTCTACCTCGTGATGAACCTCGCGGCGTTCGCCGTGATCGTGGCCCGCGAGCGCGAGACGCCGCTGGGCGACGACATCGCCTCGCTGAACGGGATCGGCGCCACGCGCCCCCTGCTGGCCTGGCCGATGACGATCTCGATGCTCGCCCTCGCGGGCTTCCCGGCGACCGCGGGCTTCGTCGGCAAGTTCTATCTGATCGAGGCCTCCGTCGATGGCGACTACACGTGGCTGGCGGTCTTCATCGTCGTCGGCTCGATGATCTCGCTCGCGTACTACCTGAAGGTCATCGCGGCGATGTGGATGACGCCGTCGGCGTCGGAGGCCGGTGGCGCTGTCGCCGCGCCCGCGCCGTTGCCCGGCGGCGAGACGCCCGCCCTCGCCGGCGGCTCCGACGAGGCGACGGGCCTGCGCGCGCAGGGCGAGGTCGTCGCCGTCGCCGTCGTGTTCGGGGCGCTGACGCTGATCCTCGGCATCGTGCCTTCGCCGCTGTTCGACGTGATGCGCGACGTCGGCGCGGCGCTGGGGTTGCTGTAGCTGCTGCCCGTGCCGGCGCTCGGCGGGCGGCGTCGGCGCCGCGGGCGTCGAACGTCGGCCTCGAGGGAAGGGTTCACCGCGCCGGGATCTATGACCCTGCGTCGCACCGCGGGGGCGATATCCGCACCCGCGGCGCCATGATGCGCTTACGGGGGTCGCGGTTCGAACGGTCGTGACGCGTCAGGGGCGCCATCCGCACCTCGCGCGACACGACCGCCGCGAGGATCGGCCGGCGCACGATCGTGTCGCGCCGGGGGGCGCCATCGGCACCTCCCGCGACACGACCGCACCACGGCACCCGCGCCTGTCAGTCGCCCCGCCGTGGGCCGGGGGCTCGCCGGCAACCTCTCCCACCCCCACCCTTCCTTGATCGCGCCGTGCGCGGGGCACGGAGTCGCCGCCGACCGCCCGGATCGACCACACGCGAAGCCCGACGCACGCGCGACACCACCACCACGAACCGGGTACACAGCCCGCATGAGCCACGACGACAACGAGAAGCACGACTCCCCGGGCGGCAGCGAAACCACCGGCCAGGGCTACCCCGAAGAGCAGCAGCCCGGGATGGGGATCGACGCCCACGACCACGCGGAGGACGACGTCACGCCCGATGACGACGCGCCGCAGAGCGGCTCCGGGCGCGACAGCGAATCCAGCAAGGCAACTGGTAATCCGAAGGCCGCCGGCGGGTGAGACCCGGTATAGACGGGCGCTCCGCCTATTAGACATCAACTGACGTTACATGCTACGGTGGCGTCATCATGAGCGCTTTCGGTTCGTCTCTGACAGTCATCGCCGCCACCGTCTCGGACCCCGGCGCGGGCGGCGCGTCGGCCAGCGACCTCGGGATCGCCGGCGCGATCGCCGGCTTCGCGATCATCGTGCTGCTGCTCGGCGGCCTCGGCCACCGCGGCGGCCTGGTCCCGACGCTGACGTGGTTTGAGGGCTTCTCCGAGCGCGTCTCCGGTCAGCCGGCGTGGGCCGCGCTGCCCTGCGGCCTGGCGATCATCTCTCTGATCTCGGCGGTCTTCGGCCTGTACTGGGACGTGTCGATGCACATCGACCAGGGCCGCGACACGAGCGTCTGGGGCAACCCCGGCCACTTCTTCATCCTCGGCGGCCTCTACGGCATCTTCGCCTCGGGCTTCTTCGCGATCTGCCTCGGCCGCGAGGAGCGCGCCGACCGCCCCGGCCCGACGGCGATCCGGATCGGCCGGGACTGGTACGCGCCGCTGGGCGGCGTCCTGATGCTGTTCACCGGCGGGTTCTCGCTCATCGCCTTCCCGCTCGACGACTTCTGGCACCGCCTCTTCGGCCAGGACGTCACGCTGTGGGGCCCGACGCACCTCATGCTGATCGGCGGCGCCGTGATGACGCTGCTCGGCATCGCCGTGATCCAGGCCGAGGTCGTGCGAGCGATGAAGGCCGCCGGCGTCATGCACCTCGAGATGGCCTGGGTGCGCCACCTGCGCGTCGTCTGGCTGCCCGGCGGCCTGCTCGTCGGCATGTCGACGTTCCAGGGCGAGTTCGACTTCGGCGTGCCGCAGTTTCAGCTCATCTTCCACCCGATGCTGATCATGCTCGCCGCGGGCTTCACGCTCGTGATCGCGCGGATCTGGCTCGGCCGCGGGGCGATGTTCGGCGCCGTCGCGTTCTTCATCATCATGCGCGGGGGCCTCGCGCTGCTGATCCACGACTCGCTCGGCGAGTCGCTGGCGCACTTCCCGCTCTACATCGTCGAGGCGCTCTGCGTCGAGGCCGCCGCGATGCTCGTCGCCGTCAAGCAGCGCCCGCTGGCGTTCGGCGCGCTCGCCGGCGCGCTGATCGGCACCGTCGGCCTCGCCGCCGAGTGGGGCTGGTCGCACGTCTGGATGCCGCTGCCGTGGCCGGCCGAGATCCTGCCCGAGACGATCGGACTGGGGCTCGCGATGGCGATCAGCGCGGCGCTGCTCGGCGCCTGGGTCGGCGCGCGACTGGACGACGACATCCCCTACGACCGCTCGCTGCGCCCGGTCGCGCTGCTGGCGTCGCTTGCGATCTTCGCGATGCTCGCCTTCCCGCTGTTCACGTCGTCGCGGACCGACATCCGCGCCTCCGTTGCGCTCACCAACGCGCAGCCCGGCCCCCAGCGCACCGTCAACGCGACGATCACGCTGAGCCCGCGTGACGCCGCCGAGAACGCCACCTGGCTGACGGCCACCGCCTGGCAGGGCGGCGGGCGGCTCGTCGTGGACCGCCTGGCGCGCGTCTCCGAGGGCGTCTACCGCACGACACGGGCGATCCCGGTGCATGGCAAGTGGAAGGCGATGGTGCGCCTCCACAAGGGCAACGCGATCAGCGCGCTGCCGATCTACGCCCCGCGCGACACGGCGATCCCGGTTGCCGGCGTCGCCGCGCCGGCGCGCTCGGAGCGCCGCTTCTACTCCGACAAGGAGCTGCTGCAGCGCGAGGCCAAGACGCAGGAGGGCTGGATCACGAACGCCGCCTACGGCACCGTCCTCGCGATCGCGTTGCTGCTGATCGCGTTGCTCGCCTGGGGCATCCACCGCGTCGCCGTGACGGCCGGTCGTGGCCGCGACACGCCGCTGCCGGAATGGGCGCGCGAGCCCGAGCCCGCGCCTGCGCCGCCGCCGCTCGATGCCGACCTGCCCGAGTGGGCGCGGCGGCGGCCCGAGCCGCTGGCACGGGGCGAGGAGCCGTCCGCGGGCGAGGAGCCACAGCGCGAGCACGAGTCCGTGCGATGAGCGTCGTCGAGCTGACGCCGACGCCGGGCGCCGAGCAGGACGGCGGCACAGTGCCACACGTGCGCGTCGCGATCGTCGGGACCGGCTTTGCGGGCCTGGGCCTCGCGATCTGCCTCAAGGACGCCGGCATCGAGGACTTCGTCCTGATCGAGCGCGCCGAGGACGTCGGCGGCACCTGGCAGGCCAACACATATCCCGGCTGCCAGTGCGACGTGCCGTCGCACCTGTACTCGTTCTCCTTTGCGCCCAACCCGAGCTGGAGTCGCACCTACTCGCGCCAGCCCGAGATCTGGAGCTACCTGCGCGACCTCGCCGCGCGCCACGACCTGCACCCGCACATCCGCTTCGGCCACGAGCTGACCGCCGCGGCGTGGGACGAGGAGCGCGCGCACTGGAGCGTGCAGACCTCGCGCGGCGCGTGGACGGCGCAGCTCGTCGTCGACGCGACCGGGCCGCTCAGCCACCCCGCCGTGCCGGCGATCCGCGGCCTGCGCCGCTTCGAGGGCAAGCTCTTTCACTCCGCCGAGTGGGACCACGACCACGACCTGACGGGCGAGCGCGTCGCCGTGATCGGCACGGGCGCGTCGTCGATCCAGTTCGTCCCGCGGATCGCCGAGCAGGTGGGCCGGATGCACGTCTTCCAGCGCACGGCACCGTGGATCCTCCCCCACACCGACCGGCCGACGACGCGCCTGGAGCGCCGCCTGTACCGGGCGCTGCCGGTTGCGCAGCGGGCCGTGCGCAGCGGTGTGTACTGGAGCCGCGAGAGCTTCCTGCTGGGCTTCATCAAGGACCAGCGCCTCATGGCGGGGGCCGAGAAGATCGCCCGCGCGCACCTGCGCCGGCAGATCCGCGACCCCGCGCTGCGCCAGAAGCTGACGCCGCAGTTCCGCCTGGGCTGCAAGCGCGTGCTGCTCTCGAACGAGTGGTATCCGGCGTTGACGCGGCCCAACGTCGAGCTTGTCAGCGACGCGATCCGCGCGATCCGCGGCAGGACGATCGTGCTCGCCGACGGCAGCGAGCGCGAGGTCGACACGATCATCCTCGGCACCGGCTTTCACGTGACCGACCCGCCGACCGCGCGGCTCGTGCGCGGCCGCGACGGGCGCACGCTGGCCGAGAGCATGGCCGACGGCATCCAGGCCTACCTCGGCGCGACGATGAGCGGGCTGCCGAACTTCTTCAAGCTCATCGGCCCGAACACCGGCCTGGGGCACAACTCGATGATCTTCATGATCGAGTCCCAGCTGCGCTACGTGATGGACGCGCTGCGCGTGATGGACGAGCAGCAGATCGCGACGTTCGAGGTGCGACCGGAGGCGATGGCCGCCTACAACGAGCAGATCCAGTCCAAGATGCCGGGCACCGTCTGGATGTCGGGCTGCGCGAGCTGGTACCTGGACGCGGCGGGTCGCAACACGACGATCTGGCCGGACTTCACGTGGCGCTTTCGCCACCGCACACGGCGCTTCAACACGCGCGCCTACGAGCTGCGCCACGGCTCGGGCGTCCGCGCGACGGCGGCCGCGTGATGTTGCGGTCGCGCTTCGCGGTCGTCGGCCGGACGGTCTTCATCACCGGCGCAGCGCGCGGGATCGGCGCCGAGAGCGCGCGGCGGCTGCACGCCGCCGGCGCGAACGTCGCGCTCGTCGGCCTCGAGCCCGAGAAGCTGGCCGCGCTCGCCGAGCAGCTCGGGCGGCGCGCGGCCTGGTTCGAAGCCGACGTGACCGACTACGACGCGCTCGTCGCCGCGGTGGAGGGCACGGTCGCCCGCTTCGGCTCGATCGACGTCGCGATCGCCAATGCCGGCCTGCAGTTCATGGGCCGCATGGCGACGATGGCGCGCGAGCAGTTCGAGCGAACGATCGAGGTCAACCTGCTCGGCGCGTGGCGCACCGACCGCGCGGTGCTCGGCGAGATCGTCCGAAACCGCGGCTACCTGCTGAACGTCTCCTCGCTGTCGGCCGCCAGCCACGTGCCGCTGATGGGCGCCTACACGGCGTCCAAGGCGGGCGTCGAGGCGATGACCGACGCGCTGCGCGTCGAGCTTGCGCACAGCGGCGCGCGCGTCGGCTGCGCGTACTTCGGCTTCATCGACACCGACCTCGTGAGGGGCAGCTTCGCGCACCCGTCGACGCAGCAGCTCACGGCGGGGCTGCCCTCGTTCATCTCGACCCCGGCGCCGCTGTCGCAGGCGATCGACGCGATCGAGCGCGGCGTGCAGCGGCGCGCGGCGCGCGTGTGGGCGCCGCGCTACGTCGGCGGCGCGCTCGCGTTGCGCGGGATCCTGCAGCCGCTGACGGAGTGGCGGATGAAGGCCGACAAGCGGTTGCCGCAGGCGCTCGAGCTGGCCGATCCGCAACCCGGCGACGATCAGCACGAGCTGCTCGGCGTCGCGGCGCGGGCGCAGCCCGAGCGCGAGCCGCAGCCGCCGGCCGTCGCGCCCCCGCCGCGCTGAGTCGTCCAGCGCGCCGCCGGCCACCTCTACTCTGCCTGGGTGCCCCGCGTACCCAAGACGGCCGACGAGGAGCTGATCGGCGCACAGCACAGCGCCGTCGCCAGCGAGATCACCGACGAGATGCGCGTCGCGCGCATGTCGGCGGAGCTCGCGATGGGCTTTCGTGAGCTGTGCACCGTGCATCGCGGGGTGTCGGTCTTCGGCTCGGCCCGCACTCCGCGCGGCAGCGCGGAGTACCAGCTCGGCCGCGACGTGGGGCGCCGTCTGGGCGAAGCCGGCTTCGCCGTGATCACCGGCGGCGGGCCCGGCGCGATGGAGGCCGCCAACCGCGGCGCGCGCGAGGCGGGCGCGCACTCGATCGGGCTGAACATCGATCTGCCCTTCGAGGAGACCGGCGCCAGCGAGTGGGTCGATCAGTCGCTGGACTTCCATTACTTCTTCTGTCGCAAGGTCATGTTCGTGCGCTACGCCAACGCGTTCGTCGTCCTGCCGGGCGGCCTTGGCACGCTGGACGAGCTCTTCGAGGCGCTGTGCCTCATCCAGACGCAGAAGATCCGCTCGTTTCCGGTCATCCTCGTCGGCGTCGCGTACTGGTCCGGGCTCGTCGACTGGCTGCGCGAGCGCGTCGCCGGCGAGGGCAAGATCGACCTGCTGGACCTCGACCTGCTGTTCGTGACCGACGACCTCGACGCCGTCGTCAAGCGGGCGCTGCGCGCCGCCGCCGAGCAGGGCGACTAGGCCGCGGCTCGCGCCGCGCGGCCCGTTAGCCTTCCGCCCCCGTGGAGTACCCCGTCGAGACCTTCAGCGCCGACGAGCGCGCGCGCCTGGAGCCACACGTCACGAACCTCGACGAGCCCGTGTTCGCGCTCGTCAACCTGCCCGAGACGGTCAAGGGCGCGCTGTTTGCGCGCTACTCGCGCTACCAGGGCCCGCTGCGGCGGATGTTCCTCGACGAGTTCGCGCCGTCGCTGCCATTCGATCCCGCCCGCCCCGCGATCTATGACAACGAGGAGGGCTCGCGCGCCGCGGACCTCTACGAGCGCATCTTCGTCGGCTACGGCGACGACTCGGTCGCGCAGCTCGGCGGCGCGCACATCGCCTGCGAGTGGGTCTCAAACGTCCTGACGAAGGTCCTCCAGCGACCGCGGCTGGGCGCCTACCTGGAGCAGTCCACGCGCTACATCGCCTACGACGCGCCGATCGAAGGCACGTCGCAGTACCGCTACTACCGCGACCGCGAGCTCGGCCCCGGCTACGAGGCCGCGATGGACGAGATCTTCGCGATCTACTCGGCCGCGCTGCCGCGCGTGCAGGCCTGGGCGGCCGAGCAGTACCCCGCGGCGCAGGACCAGTCGGCAAAGGCGCACGAGCGGGCGATCCGCGCCAAGGCGCTGGATCTGCTGCGCGGCCTGCTGCCCGCCGCCTCGCTGTCGCACATGGGGATCTTCGCGACGGGCCAGACCTACGAGCAGCTCATCCTGCACCTGCTGGCCCACCCGCTGCCCGAGGCGCGCCACTACGGCCGGCTGATCCTGCGGGCCGTCCAGGACGTGATGCCGAGCTTCGTCTCGCGCGTCGAGCGGCCCGACCGCGGCGGCGAATGGGTCTCCTACCTCGAGCGCCGCGAGCAGGCCGCCGAGCGCTGGGCGGCGCGCCTGGGCCTCGACCGCGCCGCGGGCGACGACGGCGCGGGCGGCCCGTCGGTCCGCCTGACCCACCACGACGGCGACGAGGACCTGCTGCTGTCGGCACTGCTCTTCGAGGCCGCGACGACCGACGAGCGGACGACGCGCGCGGCGCTCGCGGAGCTCTCCGACGAGGAGCGCGGCGCGCTGCTCGGCGACCTCGTCGGCGACCGCGCCAACCGCCGCCACCGGCCCGGACGCGGGATGGAGTCGCTGCGCTACCGCTTTGAGATCGTCTCGGACTACGGCGCCTTCCGCGACCTGCAGCGCCATCGCATGCTCACATGCCAGTGGCAGACGCTGACGCCCGACCTCGGTGCCGGCGTCCCGCACGAGGTCGACGAGGCCGGCGTCGGCGACGACTACCGCCGCGCGCTGGATACGTCACATGCTTCCTACGAGGCGCTGCTCGGCGCCGGCCACGACCGCCGCGCGGCGATGTATGCGCTCTGCCTGGGCTACCGGCTGCGCTACGTGCTCGACCTCAACGCGCGCGAGGCGATGCAGCTCATAGAGCTGCGCTCCGGGCGCGAGGGCCATCCCTCCTACCGTGCCGTCGCGCACGCGATGCACGAGCGGATCGGCGCCGTGCACCCCGCCGTCGGGGCGGCGATGACGCACCTCGATCGCGACACGGAGCCGCGCCTGGAGCGGATCGTCTCCGAGCTTCGAACACAGGCCAAGCTCGACGCGCGCTGATAGCGTTACGGGCAGGGCCGGCAGCCGATCCGGCCCCATCGTCTTCTGAACGGAAAGGGACCGATGCCGGGGGAGGACGGCCGCGCCACACGGGCAAGCAAGCTCGGAAGTCTGGCCCTGCGCAGTGAGCGCGAGGGAGACGCGCAGGTCATCGAGCTCAGCGGCGAGCTGGATCTCGACGGCGCCCCGCGCCTGGAAGCGGAGCTGCGCCGCGTCGAGGCCAGCGACGTCGCCGCGATCGTCGTCGACCTCGGTCAGCTGCAGTTCATCGACTCGACGGGGCTCCGGCTACTCGTGATGGCGTCGGAGCGCTGCCAGGAAGGCCGCTTCTCGCTGCTGCGCGGTCCAAAGCAGGTTCACCGCGTCTTCGAGATCACGGATCTCGCCGACCGGCTGCCGTTCGTCGCGGAGTGACGTTCGCTCCTAGGGGCGCTCGCGAGCCTGGCGAAGGTGTGGAAAACCGTAGGAAAAGTTGGGGGTTGACCCTCATGCGCGCGGGCCCTGAGGCGGAGCAGAATAGGCCATGGCAAGCCTCGCCCCCCGAACCCCGGCCGCCGAGTCCACGAGCGAGGACGCCGAGCGCGACGCGCCGCTGACCGCAACGGTCGGGCTCGCCTTCCTGCTGAGCTTCTCGGCGGTGGCGGTCGGATTGGGCGCGGCGCGCGCGGCGACGACAAGCTACGTCCCGGTGCTGCTCGACGAGATCGCCGAGCGCCCGGGCCTGATCGGGCTGGCGATGCTGAGCAACGCCGTCGCCGGGTTCTTCGTCCCTCTGGCCGTCGGCCTGTATGCCGATCGCCATCCGAGCCGCCGCCCGCTGATCGCCGGCGGCGTCGCGATCAGCGCGGGCGGGCTCATCGCGGTGGCCCTCGGCAGCGCCACGACGTATCTGATGCTGACGCTTGCCGCCGCCGCGGTCTACGTCGGGCTCAACATCGTCCAGACCGCCCACCGCGCGCTCGTGCCCGAGCGCTTCGACGACGGCGCGCGCCCGCGCGCGACGAGCGCGCAGGAGCTCGGCCAGCTCGTCGGCGCGCTGGTCGGAACGGTGATCGGCGGGGTCCTCGTGCTGGCAGCCCCCGGCCTGCTGTTCGCCGCTCTTGCCGCCGTCGCCGTCCTGACCGCGCTGCCGACGCTGCGCCTGGCGACCGTTCGCCGGCGCGCCCCTGCGCCGGACGCCGCGCGCACCGCCACGATTGCCAGCGTCAGCGCGGCGCTGCGGCGGCGCGGGACGCGGGAGCTCCTCGTCGCGCAGGCGCTGTGGGTCGGCGCGTATGTCGGCCTGACGCCGTTCTTCGCGCTGTACGCCAAGCATGTCCTCGGCCTGTCCACGGGCGCCGCCGGCGGGCTGCTCGCCGCGTTCGGACTGCTCACCGGTGCCGGGATGCTCTACGCCGCGCGGGTCCGTCCCGAGCACGTGCGCCGGACACTGACGCTTGGCGTCGCAAGCCTCGGCGCCGGGCTCTCGCTCGCTGCCACCGGCTCGACGCCGGCCGCCGTCGCGGCCCCCTTCGCACTTGCCGCGGTCGGCGCCGGGGTCGCGACATCGCTCGGCTTCGTCTACTTCAGCCGCTTCATCCCGGCGGGAGAGACCGGTCGCTACTCCGGCGCGTTTCTCGCCACGCGCGCACTCGCTGCGGCGATCGCGCTGCCGGCGGCCGGCGTCATCGTCGACCTGACGGGCTCCTACCGCGCGCTGCTGGCGATGGGCTCGCTGGCGCTCGTCGCCGTGATCCCGATCCGGCTGGCGGACCGACGCACGGCGACAGCGCGCACCCGCGCACCGATCCGCTCGCTGGCGGCCGTCATCCCGGTCTTCAGATCTGACCGCTTCGCCGACGTCGCAGTGGCCACGGCGCGCCACGCCGATCGCGTCATCCTCGTCGACGACGGCGCGCCCGCGGCCATCGCCGCGCATCTGGACCGCGTCGTCGAAGAGCACGGGTTCGAGCTCGTCAGCATGGGCGCCAACCGCGGCAAGGGCAGCGCGCTCGCTGCGGGCGTCGACGCCGCCATCCATCGCGGCGCGACGCCGGATGCGGTCCTGCTGATCGACTCCGACGAGCAGCATCCGCCCGCGTGCATCCCCGCCTTCCTCGCCGCCGCCGAGCATGCCGACGTCGTCATCGGCGACCGCTCGCGCGACCGCGGGCAGATGCCCGCTCTGCGCCGCCTGGCGAATGTCGCATCGAGCCTCGGCATGAGCCTGCGTACGCGCCGCCGGATGCCCGACAGCCAGAACGGGATGCGCCTGATACGCATCGACGCCCTCCAGCGCGTGCCCCTCAGCGAAGGTCGGTACGAGGCCGAGAGCCGCCACCTCAAGGAGCTCGCCCGCGCGAGGACGCAGATCGCATGGGTCGGCATGCCCGCGATCTACAACGGCGAGCCGTCGAGCTTTCGCCCGGTCGTCGACACGCTCCGCGTCGCCCGCGAGATCCTGCGGCCGCGCAAGGTCGCCGCGCCGCTTCCGGGCTCGCACGCCCTGAACGACTACACCCGCGCCTTCGGTTCGCGGCTGCTGGCCATGGTGATGCTGGCGATCACCGTCGGCGCCGCGCTACCGGCTCTGCAAGCGCTCGACGAGCGCGCCTTCCTCGCGATCAACGGACTCGGCGACGGACCGGAGTGGCTCTACCAGGCGCTTGATCCGCACAGCCGCAACTATGCCCTGCTGGTCGCCCTGGCCATCGGCGCCAGTCTCGTCGCGCGCCGCCCGCTGCGCTTCGTCGGCGGCGCCGCGCTGGCGGTCGTCTTCGCCGCCTTCTTCTCCGACGGGCTGCTCGAGCTCGTCCAGCTGAGCGTCGACCGCCCGCGGCCCGAGGAGGCGGTCGGCGGTGCCGTCCAGCTCTCGCACGACCGCAGCTGGGCGCACATCCCCTCGTTCCCGAGCGGGCACCTCGTCGTCACCGCCGCGATGGTCGCGGCCACGGCCGCCGCGCTGCCGAAGCTGCGCGCGCCGCTGGCGATCTACCTCGGCGCGGTCGCAATCACGCGGATGCTGTTCGGAGCCCACTTCCCGCTCGACGTCGCGGTCGGCGCGATCCTCGGCTGGGAGACGGGGCTCTTCGCAGCCGGCCTCGCCGCGGCCGCCGGCCTGCTGCCCCAGCCGGAGCGTGAGCGCCGGACGCTGCCCGAGCTCGTGCACCGCCGCGAGCCCGTGGTGACCCAGGCCGGGAGCGATGCATGAGCCCGCCCGAGCTGCAGGTGATCGTCAACGCCAACGCAAGCGGCGTGGACAGCATCCGCTCCGTCATCAGAGACGCGCGCGAGGCGCTCGGCCACGCCGGCGCGCGCAGCTCGGCGGTCGCCACCCGCAGCCTCGACGAGCTGGCCGCGGTCATCGCCGACGCCGGCGATCGCCGCCTCGTGCTCGTCGGTGGTGACGGGGCGGTGCACGCTGCGGCGAACGCGGGATTGGGCGGCGAGTTCGCTCTGCTCCCGGCGGGCAAGGCCAACAACATCGCCCACGCGCTCGGCCTTCCGTCGCAGTGGGACCCGGCAGCGGCGCTCGCAGTCCGCGAGTCGGCACGTCCGCTGGACCTCCTCGCCGTCGAGGCGGCGGGGCAACGGGTGCTCGCGGTCGAAGGCGTCAGCGCAGGCTTCCAGGCCGCGGCGCGCAGCCGCTACACCGCAGAGAACTCGGCCGACCTGCGCGCAGGGGTCGCCGCGCTGCTGCGCGCGCTCGCGCGCCACCGCCCCTACGACGTCGCGCTGCTGGTGGATGGCGAGGAGGTCGCGCTGCGAACCTCGCAGCTGTTCGTCTCGAACATGGCGCTGTTCGGCTACGGCTTCCAGGTCGCCCCGCGGGCCCTGCCCGATGACGGCGAGGCCGACCTGGTGGTGCTCCCGCCCCTGTCGCGCGCGCAGATCCTGCCCGCGCTGGCGCGGGTGCGGCGAGGCACGCACCTCGAGGACGAGCGCGTCATGGCGCGGCGGGTCACGCGCGTCCAGCTGCGCTCGCCGCTGCCGCTCGTCGCCGACGCCGAGGTGCTGGGCAGCGGCACGGCGACGATCGAGCTGCTGCCGGGAGCGCTGCGCCTGGCCCGGCCGCGAACGCCGGCATGGCGGCAAGCGCCCACACGACCGCAGGGCTAGGCGGCGGCGGGGACGGCCTGGCGTCGGCAGCGCGAGCGCAACGGCCACGCGCACGCAGCGCCGATCACGAGTCCGAAGACGCTGCCGACGAGCACGTCGAGCCAGAAGTGCACGCCGAGGTAGACGCGCGAGAAGCCGATCAGCGCCGCCAGCACGAGGATCGGCCAGCGCATCCGCGGGGCAAGCACCGCCACGGCGGCAGCGGTCGCACACGCCGTCATCGCGTGACCAGACGGAAACGACGCTGAGCCGGGGACACCTACGAGAGCGTCGAACCCGATCGCTTCGGGCGGCCGATCGCGATCGACGAGATCCTTCAAGACAGCGTTCAGCGCCGACGCGACGAAGAAGCCCGCGGTCGCGGCGAGCGCGATCAGCGGAACGAGCCGCCGGCCGCGCAGGTCCGCCCACCATGCCACGGCGACCACGAGCGGACCCTTCACCCACCAGGCCGAGATCAGGGCGAGCACAGCCGTCACCGGCTCCCAGCGCAGGGCGCTGGTGGCCCTCACGGCCTCCTGGTCAAGCTGGACGAAGAGTTCGAGAACATCGCTCATGCGCAGTGCCGCCACCTAAGGCGGTACCCACGAAGATACCCATGATGCTCGTTCTCCAACGTCGCCTGGGCCTGTGCGGCTCAGGCGTCGGCGTCGTCGCGCCGCGCGGCGATCCGCTCCTCGAGCTGGCCCATCACCGACGGGTCGCGCAGCGTCGTGACGTCGCCGAGCTCGCGGCCCTCGGCGATGTCGCGCAGCAGCCGTCGCATGATCTTGCCCGAGCGCGTCTTGGGCAGGTCGTCGGCCCAGATGATCCGCTTGGGGCGCGCGAGCTTGCCGATCTTCTTCGCCACGTGCTCGCGGATCTCGGCGACGAGCTCGTCGTTGCCCTCCAGCTCGCCCTCGAGCGTCACGAAGGCGACGACGGTCTGCCCGGTGTCCTCGTCGACCGCGCCGATCACCGCGGACTCCGCGACCTTCGGATGCGAGACGATCGCCGACTCGATCTCCGCCGTCGACATGCGATGGCCGCTGACGTTCAGCACGTCGTCGACGCGCCCGATGACCCAGAAGTAGTCGTCGGCGTCCTGGCGCGAGGCGTCGCCGACGAAGTACGTCTGCGGACCGAACTTCTCGAAGTACGTCGAGACGTAGCGATCGTCGTCGCCGTAGAGCGTGCGCAGCATCGAAGGCCACGGCTCCTGCAGGGTGAGCAGGCCCTGCTTGTCGCGCGGCAGCTCCTCGCCGTCCTCGCCGACGACGGCGGCGACGACACCGGGCAGCGGCTGCGTCGCCGAGCCGGGCTTGCAGTGCGTGATCCCCGGCAGCGGCGAGATCATGATCGCGCCGGTCTCGGTCTGCCACCAGGTGTCGACGACGGGGCAGCGCTCGCCGCCGATGACGTGGTAGTACCAGACCCAGGCCTTGGGGTTGATCGGCTCGCCGACGCTGCCCAGCAGGCGCAGCTTGGAGAGGTCGTGGCGGCCGGGGTACTGCTCGCCCCACTTCATGCAGGCGCGGATCGCGGTCGGCGCGGTGTAGAAGATCGTCACGCCGTAGCGCTCGCACAGCTCCCACCAGATGTCCTTGTCGGGGTAGTCCGGAGCTCCCTCGTACATGACCGACGTCGCGCCGTTCATGAGCGGGCCGTAGACGATGTAGGAGTGGCCGGTGACCCAGCCGACGTCGGCCGAGCAGAAGTAGACGTCGGACTCGGGCTTGAGGTCGAAGACGACCTTGTGCGTGTAGGCGACGCATGTCAGGTAGCCGCCGGTCGTGTGCAGGATCCCCTTCGGCTTGGCGGTCGAGCCCGACGAGTACAGGATGTAGAGCGGGTGCTCGGCGTCGAGCGCCACGGCTTCGCACTCGGGCTCGGCGGCCCGCATGATCTCGTCGTAGAAGACGTCGCCGTCGGCCATCGGACAGTCGATGCCGGTGTGGCGCACGACGATCGTCCTCGCCACGGTCATGCCGACCTCGTCGACGCTCTGCTTGATCGGCGCGGTCTTGCCCTTGCGCCGCGCGCCGTCGACGGTGATCAGCGCCTTGGCCTCGCTGAACTCCATGCGCTCCTTGACGGACTCGGCCGAGAAGCCGCCGAAGACGACGTTGTGCGGGGCGCCGATCCGCGCGCAGGCGAGCATCGCGACGACGACCTCGGGGATCATCGGCAGGTAGATCCCGACGACGTCGCCCTGCTCGATGCCCTGGTCGCGCAGCGCGCTGGCGAAGCGCATGACGTCGCGCTGCAGGTCGGCATAGGTGATGTCGCGCTCCTCGCCTTCCTCGCCGCGCCAGTGAAAGGCGATGCGATCGCCCTTGCCGGCGTCGATGTGGCGGTCCAGGCAGTTGTAGGAAGCGTTGATCGTGCCGCCGGTGAACCACTTGTAGAACGGCGGGTTGGAATCGTCGAGCGTCGTCTCCCAGTCCGAGAACCAGTCCAGCTCGCGCGCCGTCTCCTCCCACCACGCGATCGGGTCGGCGGCGGCGCGCGCGTACACCTCGGGATCGTTGAGCAGCGCGTCGCGGGCGAACTCCTCGGGCGGCGGGAACGTCTCGACCTCGAGCAACTCCTCGAGGCGCCTTGCAAGCTGCTCGTGGGTATCGACGCTCACGCTGTGCTCCTCTCTCGCAACTCGATCCGGCGGATCTTGCCGGTCAGGGTCTTGGGCAGGTCGTCGACGAACTCGACCACGCGGGGGTAGGCATACGCCGAGAGGTGCTCGCGCACGAACGCCGAGATCTCCCTGCCGAGCTCGTCGCTGGGCTCATACCCCGCCGCCGGGACCACGAATGCCTTGACGACCGCGCCACGCCGCTCGTCGGGCCAGGCGACGGCGGCCGCCTCGGCGACCGCGGGATGCTCGAGGCACGCCGACTCGACCTCGAACGGACCGATCCGGTAGCCCGCGGAGATGATCACGTCGTCGGCGCGGCCCTCGTACCAGATGTAGCCGTCCGCATCCTGCGAGGCGGCGTCCTTCGTGTGAAACCACTCCCCGCCGAACGTCTCCCGCCCCGCCTCCTCGTTGTTCCAGTAGCCGAGCGGATAGTGCGGGTTCGAACGCGCGCGCAGGCAGATCTCGCCGCGCTCGCCCTGCGCGACGGGCTTCTCGTCCTCGTCGAGGATCTGCACGTCCCACCCCGGCATCGGGCGCCCCATCGAGCCCTCGCGAACCTCCATGAACGGGTAGTTGGCGACGAGCGGATAGCTCTCCGACAGCCCGTAGTAGTCCAGCACGGTGACGCCGTACTGCTCGCGAAACCAGCGGATCGCCTCCGGATTGAGCGGCTCGCCCGCCGAGCAGACGATGCGGAAGATCTGCGGGTAGCGCGTGCCGGCGTCGCCGATGGCCATCATCGAGCGGATCGCGGTCGGCGTCGCGAAGACGTTCGTCGGCTTGTGGCGGCTGAGGAACGAAAGCTGCCCGTGCGGATCGAAGCCGCCCTTGCGCTGCAGCACGACCTGGACGGCGCCGAAGCGCCACGGCCCCAGCAGCGGCGCGATGCCGGCCGCCCACGCCCACTCGCCCATGCCGTGGAAGCGCTCGCCGTCCTGCACGTCATGGCAGTAGATGAACTCCTCGTGGCCGAGGATGTAGCGATGGGCGTGCAGGATGCCCTTCGCCAGGCCGGTCGTGCCCGACGTGTAGTACAGCTGCGCGGGGTCGTCGCAGGAGGTGTCGACGATCTCGTGATCGGTCGCGCCGGCGTTGAGGTCGCCGGGCTCGAGCTCGACGACCTGCGTGAGGCCTTCGACGCGGTCGCGGTTGGCCGCGTTCGTCACGACGACCTGGGCGCCGGAGTCGCCGAGGCGATGGCGGATCCCCTCGTCGCCGTAGAGGATCGACATCGACAGCAGGATCGCGCCGATCTTCCACGTGCCGAAGAACGCGGCGGCCGTCTCCGGCGTCGGCGCCAGCAGCATCGCGACGCGGTCACCGCGCTGCACCCCCGCTTCGAGCAACCGCAGGGCGAAGCGATCGGACATGTCCTGCAGCTCGCCCCAGTACACCTCGCGGACGTTGCCGTCGGGATCCTCGTGCACCATCGCGAGCTTGTCGCGAGGATGCTTGTCGCAGACGTCTGCGGCGATGTTGTACCGCTCGGGTACCTGCCACGAATGCGCGGCGCAGGCTTCCTCGTAGGTCATCGTGAGGGCAAGGTACCCCCTGCGAGCCTCCGCGAGCGCCTACCGCCGCTTTCGCTTCTTCTTCTTCGACGACGAGTGCGGTTTGCCCGTGCGAACCGGCAGCTCGGGCGCCGGCGTCTCCGGCGGCTCGGCGCGCCCGCGGCGCGGCCGGCGCGCCGCCTCCTGCAGGCCGCCCGCGCCGCGCTGCGCCTGCGCGGCCGCGCGCGCCTCGCGGATCTCCTGCTGCGTCGGCCACGGCTGCGCCTCCCCGGTGACCCAGGCCGGCGGCATCGCCTTCGGCCAGCGCTGCAGGAAGAGCAGGCCCAGGCCGAGCAGCCAGAAGATCTTCACGAACGGCACCTGGCCCTCGAGCTGCGGGAGGATGAACAGCACGCCGACGATGATCCCCAGGATTCCCATGAAGCGCGTGAGCAGCCCGACGCGCATCGCGTTCAGTGCGCCGGTGACGATCGCGACGACGAGCGCCAGGCGGCCGAGCAGGCTCAGGTAGTTGGCGGCGTCGCGCGCGGGCGAGGCGAACGCCTCGCGCGCGGCCTGCTCGCTCTGGTTGCGCGCGTCGGCGAACGCCTGGACGTCGAGCGCCAGCGACACGGTCGTCACGAGCGCCGCGACGACGAGCAGGACCGCGCCCGCGACCGCGCCGACGAGCGGGACCCTGCCGAGCTGCGGGTTGCGGGCGAGCGTCGAGCGATAGAGGAACGTGAGGGTGACGCCGAGCGCCGCCGCCGCGAGCGCCGGCAGCAGCTGAAAGGCGGCGAACGCGGGAATGTGCGAGTCGAAGTACAGCAGCGCGCGGCCGACCGGCCCCGGCGTCGCCGGCGGGCCCTGCCCGAGGCTCGTGCGCAGCGTGTCGAGCAGGTGCACGACCGGGAAGCTCCTGATCGCCGCGAGCACCACCAGCGCGCTGGCGAGCGTCAGCAGCGCCGCCGCGATCGCCCAGGCCCCCGCCTTCGTGCGACGCTGCCGCTCTTCGGCAAGCGTCTCATCCGGGGTGGCGGCCACGGCGCAAGTGTATGTTGCGCTCGTGGACATCCGTGACGTCATGACCGAGGGGGTCGTCAGCGCGCCGCCGTCGGCCTCGGTCCGCCAGGTGGCCGAGCTCATGCGCGAGCGCAACGTCGGCTCGGTCGTGCTCCTCGACGAGCAGGACGGCTCGCTCGCCGGCTTCGTCACCGACCGCGACCTCGCGATCGGCGCGCTGACCGACGGTCGCGATCCGGCCGACCCGGTCGCCGCGCACGCCTCGTCGCCGGTCGTCACCGCCGAGCCGGGGATGAACGTCGAGGAGGCCGCCGAGCTCATGGTCCGTCACGGGATCCGGCGCCTGCCGATCGTCGACGGCGGGCGGCTGACGGGGATCGTCACGCTCGACGACCTCGCCGTGCGCACCGGCGACCTCGAGCTCGCGGCGCACATGACCGCGCAGATCACGCGCGCGGCGCTGCCCGGGTTCTACTTCCACGACAGGGGTGGATGACGACGTCGTCGGGGCGTGCCCCGCGTGCGGCGGTGGTCCGCTCGAAACCTGGCGCACCGTGCCGGGCTCGGACCCCGCGCTGCCCGGCGACTACGAGCTCGCGCGCTGCCCGGCGTGCGCCAGCGCGGTCACGCGTGCGCCCGCGCCGCTCGCGGCGCACGAGCAGG
>CADCVQ010000075.1 GCA_902806175.1 uncultured Solirubrobacteraceae bacterium | reverse complement strand
GCGTGACCGTCAAGCTCGCGACGCTGCACAACGAGGAGGACCTCGCCCGCAAGGACCTGCGCATCGGCGACGAGGTCATCGTGCTGCGCGCCGGCGACGTCATCCCGCAGGTGCTCTCGCCCGCGCCGCACGCGGCCGAGCGCCCCGACCGCGGCGACCCGCCGCGGGCGCCCGCACGCTGCCCGAGCTGCAACACGCCGACGATCAAGCCCGCGGACTCGGTCTTCACGATGTGCCCCAACCGCGTGTGCCCGGGACGCCAGTGGCAGCTGCTCAAGCACTTCGTCTCGCGCGGCGCGATGGACATCGACGGGCTCGGCGAGAAGCAGGTCGGCCAGCTCCAGCAGGCGGGGCTCGTGCGCACGGCCGCCGACCTCTATCGGCTGACGGCCGAGCAGCTCATGCAGCTCGATCGCTACGGCGAGATCTCGGCGGCGCGCACCGTGCAGAACATCGCCGACTCCAGGGAGCGGCCGTTCGGGCGCGTGCTCTTCGCGATCGGCCTGGAGGAGGTCGGCTTCGTCACCGGGCGCAACCTCGCACAGCGCTTTCGCGCGATCGACGCGCTCCTGGCAGCGAGCGCCGAGGACATCGAGCAGACGCCCGGCGTCGGGCCGAAGATGGCCCAGCGGATCTGCGAGCAGCTGGCCGACGAGCACACGCGCGCCCTGATCGAGGACCTGCGCGCCGTCGGCGTGAGCATGGCGCTCGAGGGCCCGCCGCCGGGCGAGGGCCCGCTTGCGGGCAAGACGTTCGTGCTGACCGGGACGCTGCCCGACCTCACGCGCGAGGAGGCGACCGAGCGCATCGAGGCCGCCGGCGGTCGCGTCACCTCCGGCGTCTCGAAGAAGACCGACTACGTCGTCGCCGGCGCCTCGCCGGGCTCCAAGCTCGAGAAGGCCGAGCGCCTCTCGGTGGCGGTGCTCGACGAGGCGGGGCTGCTGGCCCTGCTGGCCTGAGCCAGCCCCGCCGCGCGAGCTCCCGTCCCGGCTATTCGACGACCAGCTCCTCGAGCATGCCCTCCTCGGCGTGGGACTTGCCGCCCTTGCGGTCGCTGAGGAAGCAGACGACCGCGTACTTGCCCGCCTTGAGCTCCAGCGCGATGTTCTGCGCGATGTCGCCGTCGATCACGGCCGTCCCGACGCCGTTCTCGAAGTCGACCGGCGGCGGGCCCTGCGGCTCCTCCTCGCTGGCGAAGGCGGCCTCGACGTCCTTGATCGTCTTGCCCTTGGCGATCGGGAAGAACAGCGCGTGGTGCAGCTGCTCGCCCGTGTTCTCGAAGCGCACCTGGTTCGTGCCGGCCTTCAGGCCCTTGAACTCGAAGTCATAGGTCTTGTCGTCGCCGTCGGTGCCCTCGTCGGTCGCGGTGACCGTTGCCGCCACCTCCGGCAGTTCCGCGTCGGAGGCCTCGCCGGTGACGGTGAACTCGCCCTTGGCGCCGAACTCGTCGTTGCCGGGAGCACCTTCTTCGTCGCCGCCCTCGTCGTCCCAGATGACGTACCTGCCGGGCGCCAGGTTCTGCGTGGCGGTCGCCGACGCGCCGGGCTTGACGGCCGGCAGGCCACCGCCGTCCTGCATGAAGTCGGGGATCTTCGTCGACTCGGCGTTGACGACCTTCAGCACGTCGTCGACGGTCTGGTCGCCCTCGACGCGGAGGATCTGCGCCGAGCGCGGGACCGTGTCGGAGTTCGTCAGCGTCATGGCCACGAGCCCGGCCTTGACGCTGGCGGGGAACTCGAGCGCCTTCTTCTTCTTGCCCTCTGCTGTGGCCGTGACCGTGAACGCGGTCGGCTTCGCGGCCTCGCCGGTGCCGTCCTCCTCGTCGTCGCCGCAGCCCGCCACGAGCGCGCCTGCGGCCAAGGTCGCGAGGAGGGCTCGTGACAGACGGCCCGTGCGTAGGTGCATCTGATGGTCCTTTCGATTCCGAGAAGGTGCCAGTCTCTGCCACCTCGCGACGAAAAGCCAGTCTCCGGCGCGTAAAAACGGCGGATTCGAAACAGCGTCGCCCGGCGCCTACGCGGGCGGCCGCGGCAGCGTTCCGCCCTCTTGCGGCGGCGTGCGCGGCGGGCTGCTGAGCCGCGCGATCGCTGCGGCGATCCGATCCTCGCGCGACTTGGCGACGAACGTGTTGGCGCGGTTGAACATCAGCGCGAATCCGATGTCGCGCCCGCCCGCGGCCCGGCAGTAGCCGGCCAGCGCGCTGACGCCGCGCAGCGTGCCGGTCTTGACCTGGCAGCGCCCCGCCGCCGGCGTGCCGCGCATGCGCCGCTTCACCGTGCCCGTGGCGCCCGTGACGGCCAGCGACCGGCGAAAGCTCGCCGCGATGTCCTGGTTTCGCATGCGCTCGAGCAGGCGCACGACCTGGCGTGGCGTGGCGCGGTTTACGCGTGACAGCCCCGAGCCGTCGGCGATCCTCGGCCGCACGCCGAAGTCGTCGAGCGTGTCGCGCACGACATCGGCACCGGCGGCCGTCGTCCCGCTGTCGCGGTAGCGCGCGCCGAGCTTCTTGAAGAGCATCTCGGCGGCGAAGTTGTTCGACGGCACGTTGATGTAGCGCGCGAGCTCGCCGACCGGCATCGAGAGCACCGACGCGATCGTCTTCGCTGCCGCCGGCGCGGCGCCGGAGCGGCTCTTGCCCGTGACCGTCACCCCCGCCGCACGCAGTTGGGTCGCAAAGCGCCCCGCGGCGAAGCCGCCGGCATTGAGGCGGACGCGGCCTTCGAAGACGCCGCGGTCGTAGGCGAGCGCGCTCAGGACGCCCCCGAGGTCGAAGTCATAGCCGCTGCAGCAGCTCGAGCGCCGCCCGTCGAACGCGCTCTCGTCGCCGACGACCGAGCCGGCGACGCGGCGGATGCCCGCGCCGTACACGGCGCGCGCGAGCCGCGCCGACTGGCCCGACCCGTCGCCGAAGAACGGATCGCCGCCGCCGACGAGCACG
Organism: uncultured Solirubrobacteraceae bacterium; assembly: GCA_902806175.1. Taxonomy (GTDB): domain Bacteria; phylum Actinomycetota; class Thermoleophilia; order Solirubrobacterales; family Solirubrobacteraceae; genus CADCVQ01. The sequence continues at coordinate 4,087 of CADCVQ010000075.1, read as the reverse complement.
AGGTCGCCGCGCAGGACGCCGCCGGCCTCGACGACCGCGTCGGGAGCCGTGACCACGTCGGTTTGCAGCGTCGCGGATGGGCCCAGGCGCAGCAGCGCGCTGGCGGTCGTGAAGAGCTTCTCGACCGAGGCCGGGATCCGCGCCGCGTTCTCGCGCAGGGCGTAGAGCTGCTCGCCCGTGTCCATGTCGCGCACGTAGGCGCCCGACGAGCCGGGCGCCTGCGCCATCTCGCGGGCGATCTTCGTCTTCAGCTCAGACTCGGTGTAGGCGCTCGCGGGAGCGGCCCCGGCGAGCGACGCAAGCAGCGCGAGCAGGCTGGCGTAGAGCCGTCGCATCGTTCGTAGACAACAACACGAACCGGTCGACGATGCGCAGCAACCCGAGTAACCCCCCGCCCGCGCGGCCGTAGACTGCCCTGATGGGCAAGGTCGTCAAGCTCGAGCCCCAGGCGAAGGATCGCACCGGCACCGGCGCTCGAGCGCGTGCCAAGCGCTCCAAGACCGCGCTTGTGCTCGGCGGCGGCGGCTTCACCGGCGGGGTGTACGAGATCGGCGCGCTGCGCGCCCTGGATCTGCTGACGGTCAACCGGACCGTCAACGACTTCGACGTGTACGTCGGCACGAGCGCGGGCTCGTTCGTCGCCTCGATGATCGCCAACGGCCTGACGCCCGAGGAGATGATGCGCGTCGTCGACCACCAGCGCCCGACGCCGTTTCCCGACCTCGACCTCGGCAACCTCCTGCGGCCGAACGTCGCCGGATTCGCCAAGAGCGCGGTGAAGCTCCCGTTTCGCACGGCGCAGCTGCTGCGCGGGATGGCGGCGCAGCTGGGCCAGGTCTCGGCGATGGACTTCGTGCTCGGGCTTGCCGAGGGGATGCCGGCCGGCGCCTACTCCGGCGCCGGCGTCGAGCGCTACCTGCACAACGTCCTGACGGGCGATCCGAGCCGCAGCGACGACTTTCGCGTGCTCGACAAGGAGCTCTACATCACCGCGACCGACCTCGACACCTGCGAGCGGATCGTGTTCGGCGCCGATGGCTGGGACGACGTGCCGATCTCGACCGCGGTGCGCGCGTCGACGGCGCTGCCGATGGTCTACTCGCCGGTCAAGGTGCGCGACAGAGAGCTCGTCGACGGCGGGATCGTGTCGACGACGAACCTCGACATCGCTGTGAGCGCCGGTGCGAAGTTCATCGTCGTCGTCAACCCGCTCGTGCCCTACGTCAACGACTTCAAGACGAAGATCCGCACGCTGGGCGGCACGCGCACGCGCCGCGTCAGCGACATGGGCTTCCCGCAGATCGGCTACCAGGCGTTCAAGATGGTCGCCTATCAGCGCCTGCACGAGATGGCGCGCCAGTGGGAGCAGCGCTATCCCGGCGTCGACATCATCCTGATCGAGCCCGAGCCCGACGACGAGCTCATGTTCCAGACGCCGATCATGAACTTCACGTCGCGCGTGGAGATCGCGCGCCACGGCTTTCAGTCGGTCACGACGCAGCTGGCCTTCGGCTACCCCCGCTTTCGCGAGATCTGCAGGCGCCACGGGATCCAGATCTCTGCCACGCGCGTGCGCAACGTCATGAAGCACTTCGAGGCCGAACAGGGCCGTACGCGCGCTTGGCGCAAGATCCTCGAGCAGACGACGGGTGCGCTGCTGCGCCAGTCCGGCGACCAGTCCCAGCGCGGCTGAGCCGGAGAGGCGGCCCCGCAAACGACACGCGCCCGCGGATCGCGGGCGCGTCTCGAAGCTTGTCCCGACGGGCGCTCTAGAGCCGAGCCGGCTCGGCGCGCTGCTCGGCGTTGAGGCTCGTAAGGAAGAGCGTCTTGTCAATCCTGCCTTGGAAGATCGGTACCCCCAGCTCCATGCACTTGGAGATCACGTCGCGACGGTCGAGGCCTGCTTCGCGAGCGAGTTCCGTGGGGGTGAGGTGGTTGGCCATCGGCAGAAACCCTCCTGTGTGGTTTAGAGCACACACGTCTTGTACCACCCCGGGTGGACGGGCTCAACGGAAATCTCAGATCGGGTTGGGAACGTCGACGAACTTGTGCGTGATCGCAAAGCGCTCGGCGAGCAGATCTCCCAGCCGCCGCACCCCGAACGTCTCGGTGGCGTAATGGCCCGCGGCGAGGAAGTGGATTGCCTCCTCGCGGGCGTGCGTCATGACGCGCTCGGCCGGCTCGCCCGTCAGAAACGCGTCGAGACCCGCGGAGACGGCGTCGCCGAGGTAGTCGGCGCCCGCCCCGGAGACGATCCCGATCGCCCGCACGCGCTCGGGCCCGGCCAGGAACGACAGCGGTTCGCGGCCGGTCAGCCGGCGGGTGCGCTCGACGAGCTCGCCGGCCGTGATGCCGTCGCCGTCGAAGCGCGCCGCGACGCCGATCGGCGTGCCGCGGTGCAGCGCGAAGGGCTCGTGCGACGAGCAGCCCAGCCCGCCGGCGATCAGCGCGTTGTTGCCGACCTCCGCGTGCCCGTCGAGCGGCAGGTGGTAGGCCGCGAGCGCCATGTCGTGCTCGAAGAGCAGCTGCAGGCGCCGCTTGGCGGCCGTCGTCAGCGCCAGCGGAGCGCCGCTCCAGAACAGCCCGTGGTGGACGAGCACGAGATCGGCGCCCTGCTCGGCGGCGCGCTCGAACAGCTCGGCGCTCGCCGAGACGCCGGTGACAACGGTTTGCACGTGATCAGGGCCGGGAACCTGCAAGCTGTTGGGCCCGTAGTCCTGAAAGGCCGCGGGCGAGAGCAGTTCGTCGAGGAAGCCGATGATGTTGTCCAGCACAACCCTGAACGCTACAGTTCACACAGCTGTCGCAGGACCCGCGCGAGGCACGACGCCGAGCGAGGCAGGGATACCCGACGGGATGAACTAGGGGAACTTCATGGCGGCCTCGGCAGTCCTTACCCGGCCAACGGATGGCGACACGGACGATCGCGATCTCGTCGCCGGCGTGCGCGCGGGCGATGACCGCGCGTTCGAGCTGCTGTTTGAGCGCTACCAGCCGCGGATCACCGCCTACGTGCGCGGGATGATCCACGACCACGGCCGCGCCGAGGACATCACGCAGGAGGTCTTCATCGCCGCGCTGCGCCGCATGCGCGCGGAGAGCGAGCGCGAGATCCTCTTCAAGCCGTGGATCTTCGAGATCGCGAAGAACAGGTGCATCGACGCGTTTCGCCGCACGCGCCACGCACGCGAGGTCTCGCTCGACGCGCGCGACGCGATCGGCGCCGACGAGCACGGGCGGCTGGCCGAGCCGGGGGCAACGCCGGATTCGGCGGTCGAGGGCAAGGTCGCGATCGACAACCTCTGCGGCGCGTTCGGCGGGCTGTCCGCCGCGCACCACGAGATCCTCGTGCTGCGCGAGCTCGAGGGCCTCTCCTACCGCGAGATCGGCGACCGCCTGGGCATGAGCCGCGCGGCCGTCGAGAGCACGCTGTTTCGAGCGCGCAAGCGGCTGAGCGAGGAGTACGAGGAGCTCGTCAGCGGCGCGCGGTGCTTGCGGGTGCAGCAGATCGTCGACACGTCTGGCGGGCATTCGGTCAGGCTGCGCGAGCAGCGCCGGATGGCGCGTCACCTCGCCCATTGCCAGTCCTGCCGGCGCTACGCCGGCCGCGCCGGTGTCGATCTCGGCACCGTTTCGCGCCCCGCCGCGGCTGCCGCGCGGATCGCCGCGTTTCTGCCGCTGCCCGCATGCCTGCGCCGGCGCTCCGGCGGCGCTGACGACGCAAGCTCGCTGCTCGGTCACGGTGGCCAGGTCAGCCAGTGGTCGGCGAACGTCGCGACGATGCTCGATCCCGGCCTCGTGTCGAGCTGGACGAAGGCGATCGCGACGGCGGCGAGCGTGGCGGTCGCGGGGATGGGTGCGGGCGCCGCGCTCAGCGAGCGATCGACCGCGCTGATGCCGGGCGCGTCATCGGCGAACGGTCCCGCTGCGGGGCTGTTCGCGGCCGGCGGCGGTCGTTCGGATGTCGCGCCGACGCATGCGCGTGCGACGCGCAGAGCGCAGCCGCCGGCGGCTGCGGGCCCGGCCGCGGCCGGCGCCGGCCATTCGCACCCCACCGCAGCGGCTGCGGCGCCGCTGCCGGCGACGC
>CADCVQ010000074.1 GCA_902806175.1 uncultured Solirubrobacteraceae bacterium | reverse complement strand
CGCCGCCGACGGCGCCCGCGCCCGCACCGGTCGCGCCGGCCGGTGGCGTGGCGGTCGCCGCACCCGTCGCGCTGGAGCTCGAGAGCCTGCGCGAGGTGTGGCCCGCGGTGCTCGAGCACGTCAGGGGCTCACACGCGCTCTGCGCCGCGCTGCTGACCGAGACGCGGCCCGTCTCCGTCGACGGCAGCCAGATCACGGTCGCCTTCGGGCACGACGCCGCCTACCTGCTGCGCAAGGCCGACGACGAGGAGTACCGCGCCTGCGTCGCCGAGGCGATCCGCTCGGTCACCGGCGCCAAGGCGCAGGTCGCCTACGTGCTCGGCGAGCCTGCCGCCGCCGAGGAGAAGCCCGCGGTCGCGCCGACCGACCAGGAGTGGGTCCAGCGCTTCGTGGCAGAGTTCGATGCCGAGGAGATCCACCCAGAGAGCGAGGCCAGCTGAATGCCGCAGCCGAACATGAACCAGATGCTCAAGCAGGTCCAGAAGATGCAGGCCGATATGGTGAAGGCCCAGGAGGACCTGGCCAACGAGACGATCGAGGCGTCGGCCGGCGGCGGGATGGTCACCGTGACGATCAGCGGCGACCTCGTCCTCAAGGACATCACGATCGATCCGGACGCGGTCGATCCCGAGGACGTCGACATGCTGCAGGACACGGTCCTCGCGGCCGTCAACGAGGCGATCCGCCAGGCGCAGGAGCACGCCGCCAAGAAGATGGGCGGGCTGACCGGCGGCATGGACCTCGGCGGGCTCGGCCTGCCGCCCGGCATGGGCTTGTAAGGCGCCGGAGCCGCTTGTACGCCGCGCCGATCCAGCGCCTGATCACCGAGCTCGGCAAGCTGCCGGGGATCGGTAACCGCACGGCGCAGCGGCTGGCGTTCTACATCCTGCGCGCGTCACCGCAGGACGCGACGGCGCTCGCCGACGCGATCCGCGAGGTCAAGGAGCGCATCGGCCTGTGCGAGGTGTGCTTCAACCTCGCCGAGGGCGCGCGCTGCCGGATCTGCGACGACACGCGCCGCGACCCGAGCCTGATCTGCGTCGTCGAGGAGGCGCCCGACGTCATGTCGGTCGAGCGCACCCACGAGTACGGCGGGCGCTATCACGTCCTCGGCGGCGCGCTGTCGCCGATCGACGGCGTCGATCCGGAGGATCTCAAGCTCGCCCAGCTCTTCGGCCGCGTGACCGATCCCCGCAACGCGATCCGCGAGGTCGTGCTCGCGACGAACCCGACGACGACCGGCGAGGCGACGGCGCTGCACATCGCCGACGTGCTGCGCGAGCGCGCGCCGGACGTCGTCGTCACGCGGCTGGCCAGCGGACTGCCGGTCGGCGGCGACCTCGAGTACGCCGACGAGGTGACGCTCGGCAAGGCGTTCTCCGGGCGTCGGCGGCTGTGACCGCTGGTTAGCCGAGCTTCACGGGATCGCGCGCGTCGCGCGTGAGCGCGCGCAGCTTCGCGATCCGCTTCAGCGCGGCCACGATCCGCTCGGCCGGGATGTCGCCGCTGCGCACGGCCGCGACGACGTCGCGGTAGGCCTCGTCCTGCTGCGCGCGCCCGCCCGGGACGACGAGCAGGTCGACGCCGGCCTTCAGCGCCTGCACGGCGGCCTCGCCGACGGTGCCGCCCGTCGTCGCGGTCGTCGCGACGAGATCCGCCGACACGATCGTCCCCTTGAAGTTCAGCCGCTCGCGCAGCTCCTCGACCGCCGCGGGCAGGATCGTCGCGGGCGTCACGCTGTCGTAGGCGACGTAGATCGCGTTTGACATCTGCATCGCGGGCGCGGCGTTGGCGCCGCTGGCGACGGCCGCAAACGGGCTCATGTCGGCGTCGCGCAGCTCCTTGATCCCGAGGCCGACGGGCGCGGGCCCGGCGTCGGGGTCCTGCGACGCCGCGCCGTGGCCCGGGAACGGTCCGACGGCGGTCGCGACGCCGACGCGGTTGTAGGCGGCGACCGTCGTCTTGATCGCGGTGGTGACCTTCGCCGGCACGTCGGAGAACGCGCGTCCCTGGCCCGGACCGCCGGCGACCGCGACGTCGGCGTTGGGGCCGAGGTTCAGGGAGACGCCGAGCGCTTTGAGCTGCTCGGCGGCGCGCCGCGCGCTCGCACGGATCTGGTCGCGGTTGCCCTCGCCGACATCGACCTGCGGCAGCGGCTCGAGGTTCGCAAACGCGCTGAAGTCACCGCCCTCCTGCTGCGCGGCGACGATCGGCGCCGGGTGGCCCGCCTCGCGCGCGACCTCCTGGATCTTCGACGTCAGCCCCGACAGCTGCTGGGGCTGCTCGTAGTTGGCGCGCGTGAGCAGCACGCCGCCGTAGGGCCGCGCGCCGAGGCGGCCGAAGAAGGACGTGTCGCGCAGCTTGCCGCGGAAGCCGACGACGAACAGGCCGGCGACCGCGTCGCCGGGCACGCGCGCGAGCTCGTCCTCGGACGGCGGCGCGGGGTCAGATCCGCTGCGCCGCCGCCCAGCGGCGCGCGCGCTCAGCACCGGCGCGAGCGTGTCGATCAGCGTGCCTCCGCGGCGGCCCTCGTCCTCGCTGCCGAAGCGCGACCCGGCCTCGGTGACCGGTCCGTCGTCGCCGCCACGCAGAAACAGTACGTAGATGGCGCCGCCGAGCACGAGCAGCACGGCCGCGGCAACGACGGCCAGGCGGGCCTGCGGGGCCAGTCGGCTCACCCGCTAGCCTCCGACTCGTTTATGTCCGGCACGGTCGTCATGAAGTTCGGGGGCACCTCGGTCTCCGACGCGGAGCGGCTCAAGCGCGCGGCTGCGCGCATCGTCGCCAAGCGCGAGGCCGGCAATCGCGTCGTTGCCGTGCTCAGCGCGCGCGGCAAGACGACCGACGCGCTCATCGCCGAGGCGCAGGAGATCTCGCCCACGCCCGACCCGCGCGAGATGGACATGCTGTTGTCGACCGGTGAGCGCCAGTCGTGCGCGCTGTGCGCGATGGCGATCAACGACCTTGGACACCGAGCGATCTCCCTGACCGGGTCACAGGCGGGGATCGTGACAGACACGTCGCACACGAAGGCGCGCATCCTAGATGTGCGCGCCGATCGGATCCGCCAGGGTCTGGACGAGGACGCGATCGTGCTCGTCGCGGGCTTCCAGGGCGTGTCCACCACGAAGGACGTCACGACGCTCGGCCGGGGTGGCTCGGACACGACGGCGGTCGCGCTGGCGGCCGCGATCGGGGCCGACATCTGCGAGATCTACACCGATGTCGCGGGCGTCTTCAGCGCCGACCCGCGGATCGTGCCGGACGCCCGCAAGCTGCCGGTCCTGTCCTTTGAGGAGATGCTCGAGATGTCCGCCTCGGGCGCGGGCGTGCTGCAGCTGCGCTCGGTCGAGTACGCCCGCAACCACGGCGTGCGGATCCATTGCCGGTCGAGCTTCAGCGACGCGAGCGGTACCGTGGTGGTCGGAGAAGAGGAGACCGTGGAACAGCCGCTCATCACCGCCGTCACACATTCGACCGAGGAGGCCCGAGTCACGCTCATGGGCGTCCCCGACACGCCGGGCATCGCCGGCCGGATCGCGACGGCGCTGGCCGTGGCCAACGTGAACATCGACATGATCATCCAGAACGAATCGGTGTCCGACGGCGCCGGCGCCGACATGTCCTTCACGGTCCCGCGCGCGGATCTCGCCGACGCGCGCGCGGCGCTGACGCCGCTCTCCGACGAGCTCGGGCTGCAGATCCAGACCGACGAGGCGATGGGCAAGGTGTCGGTCATCGGCGCGGGGATGAAGTCGCATCCCGGCGTGGCGGCGAAGGTCTTCACGACGCTCGGCGCCGAGGGCGTGAACATCGAGATGATCTCGACCTCGCCGATCAAGATCTCGTGCGTGATCTCCGGTGACGCCGTGCCCGGTGCGGTGCGCGCGCTGCACGCGGCGTTCGCGCTGTCGGGCGAGGGCACGATCCGCGCCGAGCGGCCGTTCGGGGAGTTCGGATGAGCGCGTCTGATCGGATCGCGCCCACCCTGCGTGTCGCCCTCGTCGGCGCCACGGGCGCCGTCGGCACGGTCATGCTGCGGTTGCTGCGCTCGCGCGCGCTGTCGGCCTCGGAGATCGTGCCGTTCGCCTCGCCGCGGTCGGTCGGCCGGGAGCTCGACGGCGGTCTCGTCGTCCAGCCGCTCGACGACGAGACGATCCAGGGCTTCGACGTCGCGCTGTTCTCCGCCGGCGCCACCCGCTCGCGCGAGTGGGCGCGGCGGTTCGTCGACGCGGGTGCGGTCGTCGTCGACAACTCGAGCGCGTTCCGGATGGCCGACGAGGTGCCGCTCGTCGTCTCCGAGGTGAACCCGGAGGCGCTCGGATCGCATGGCGGGATCGTCGCCAACCCGAACTGCACGACGATGGTCGCGATGCTGCCGCTCAAGGCGCTGCACGACGAGTTCGCCCTCGTGTCGATGGTCGCGACGAGCTATCAGGCCGCCGGCGGGGCGGGGCAGTCGGGCATCGACGAGCTGGCCGCGCAGGTCGGCCCGCTGGCCGCCGACGTGCAGCAGCTCTGCGACGACGGTGCGGCGGCCGCCGCGAAGGTGGAGCACTCCGTGCACCACGCGACGCTGGCGTTCAACGTCGTCCCGCTGCTCGGGGCGCTCGGCGAGGACGGCCACACCGACGAGGAGCGCAAGCTGCGCGACGAGTCGCGCAAGATCCTCGGCATCCCCGACCTGGCGGTGTCGCCGCTGTGCGTGCGCGTGCCGGTGATGGTCGGTCACGGCGTCGCCGTGCGCGCGACGTTCGCGCGCGAGGTCGACCTCGCGCGCGCCCTCGAGGTGCTGGCCGCGTTCCCGGGCATGGTGCTCGACGACGTCCCGACGCCCTTGCAGTACGCCGGCCGCGACGAGGTCGCCGTCGGGCGCGTGCGCCGCGATCTCGCCGATCCGCGCACGCTGAACTTCTTCGTCGTCGGCGACAACCTGCTCAAGGGCGCGGCGCTGAACACCGTGCAGCTCGCCGAGGCGCTGGTGCAGCGCGGGCTGCTGCGCTCGTCGCGACCGGCCGATCGCGCGTCCGCCGCGTAGCTCGCGCGGTTCTTCGCACGGTGGGGCGCGCGGGTGACGCCACGCGGACGCGGCCGCGGCGATGCCGGCCCTGCAGCGCCGCGACGTACGCACCCGCCGGCCACGCTGCCCGGCGGGCGCGCGCTCCGTCCCGCAGTCAGCTCATCCCGCAGCGGCCCGATACGCCGGCAGCGGTCCCGCGAACCCGAGCTTGCCGGCCGCACCGTCCAGCGTGTCGGCCACCGTCTGCGCGGCGCCGGCCGGCGCGTCGTCGGCGAAGGCGGCCTCGATCGTGGTCTGGTCGGCGGCGGAGAGCTCGCCGGTCAGGCCCCACGAGAACGCCAGGCCCTCCGAGCGCGCCTTCGCGTCGTCCGTGGCCGCCTCGACGGCGTACTTCTTGACCGCCAGGGCGAACACCCGGTTCATCGCGCCGCGAGCGCGCTCGGCGGCGGCGTCCAGCGCGGCCGCATCCTTGGCCTCGACCGCGTCGCGCGCCGCCTCGATGGCGGCGAGGACGTCGTTGCCGAGTTCGTGCTCACCGAGGCCGAAGTCCTTTGCGCGCTTGGCGGCCGTCGCCACGACGCCCTCGCCCTCCGCGTCGAAGTAGGCCCACACCTCGTCGACGTTGTGGATCGCTCCTTCCTGCGGATCGAGCTCACCGGCCGCGAGCTTCTCCTTCGCGCCGTCGAACTCGTCGAGCGCGTGCACCTTCAGCGTGACGACCATGCCCTTGTCGATCATCTCGACGCGCTGCTCGTCGGACAGCCCGGCGGCGATCCCGGTACCCGCGAGTGCGGCGTCGACGTGCTTGGCCACCGGATGCTCCTCGACGAAGCCCGCGAGTGTGCGGTTCGTACCGTCGTCCTTGACCGAGTTCTCGCCCTTCGACCAGATCGCGGCCGCGGCCCTGAAGTCCGGCTTCGCCCCCGCCTGCTCGGGCCCGAGCAGCGCGCGGATCGCGGCGACGTCCTTGCCCACGGCCGCGTTGCCACTGACATCCGACGTCGGCGTATACGTCGACGCGGCAGCGCCGGCGTCGCTCGCCGTCACCGGCTTCGCAGCGGCGCCCGCGCCCGCATCGTCGTCCTCCGAGCCGCATCCGGCCAGCAACAGTCCACTCGCCGCAGCAGCGGCGATCCATCGCAACATCGTCATCCCCCTGGATCGCGTGAAGGCCACCCGCACCACCGCGACGGGCGGTTAGGCAGACCTAATTAGGCGAACCTAACTAGACTTGCCGCGTGGCGCAACCTCTGGGCGCGCGTGCCCTTGCGCGCAGCGCGCGGCTGTACTACAACGCCCCGCGCGCGGTGGACATCGTCGCGAGCTCGCGCCGGCCCTTGACCCCGAGCTTGCGAAAGACGCTGCGGGCGTGGGTGCGCACCGTCTCGACGCTGACCGACAGCGCGAGGGCGATCTCGCCGTTGGAACGGCCGAGCTGCAGGTGACCGAGCACGTCGGCCTCGCGCGGGGTGAGGACGTCGGGCAGCAGCGGCGTCGTCGGGGTGGCGTGGCTCGCGTGCGGCAGGACGTGCAGGCCGCGCGAGGCGAGGTGGATCGTGTTGAGCACGTCGCGCCCCTCGACCTCCTTGCCGAGGCAGGCGGTCGCGCCGAGTGCGAGCAGCTGAGCGCATTCTCCCGGCGTCGGGTTGTTGGCGAGCACGACGAGGCGGCTGGCCGGATGGTCTGCGCTCAGGCGGCGAATCTCGGCAGGGCCGCGCAGCGAGCCGAAGTTCAGGATCGCGACGCGCGGCTCGAGCTCGGCGATGAGCGCGTCGAGCCTGCCGACGCGCACCCCGGCGGCGACGATTCGCAGGTTCGGGTCCTCGCCGATCAGGCTTCGCAAGCCGGCGCTGACCAAGTCCTCGAAGTGGGCGAGCAGGACCGTGACCGGGCGGCTTGCGTCCATACCGGGCTGTATCGGCAGATCGGCGGGTGAGGGTGAGGGCTTCTCCCCCGAAGATCACCCGGCGCGGGGGATTGAGTCGCCCGCCGCGATCGGCGACCATGCTGTCCACAGGGAACGCAGCACACAGGAATTTCCGCGGGAGCGGCACAGGGGAATCACGGAGAAGGGGCCTACGGGCCCCTTTTTCGCGCCCGCGTTCAGGCCTCGGGCTCATCCGGCGGCGCGATCGACGCCCGCAGCCGCTCACGCGCGGCGTCGATCCGCGCGGCGGCGTCGTCGGGCGTCGGCTCCTGCGGCTGTGCCCCCGCAACCGCCGCAACCTGGCCGGGTGCGCCGCTCGGCGGCGGTTGCTGCTCAGGCGCCTCGACGCCCGGCCGCCGCACCGGCAGGACCCGCTGCACCGGCTCGAGCCGGCGTCGCACCTGCGCGCCGAGGCGGCGCGCCGCCGCCCGCTTACCCGCCAGCGGCGGTCGCACTGTCGATCTCGCCCACGACCGCCGTCGTCCAGTCGATCACCGCCGTCGGCTTGACGATGTGGCGCTGCAGGCCGAGCTGATCGGGTGCCAGCCCGAGCGCAAGACCGACGAGCTGGGGGAGGTGCAGGACGGGCATGCCGAGGTCGCGGCCGACGGTGCGCTCGGCGAGCGGCTGCTGCAGGTCGAGGTTCAGATGACACAGCGGGCACGGCGTCACGAGGCAGTCGGCGCCGGCGTCGATGGCATCGCCCAGGTGGCGCCCCGCCTGCTTCAACGAAGCGTCCTTGTTCATCGTGATGATCGGAAAGCCGCAGCACTTGTGCGTCCCGGCGTAGTCGGTGACCGTGCCGCCGAGCGCCTCGATGACCTGCCCGAGGTACGTCTCGCGCGGGCGCGCGTCGTCGATCCCCAGGCGATCGGCTGGCCGGACGATGTAGCAGCCGTAGAAGGGGCCGACGCGCAGGTCGGTCAGCGGCCGGCGCACCCGCTCGCGCAGCGCGTCGAGCCCGATCTCCTCGACGAGCAGCCAGAGGAAGTTCTTGTTCGTCAGGCCCTTCTCGTACGTCAGGCCCTCGTCGGCGAGCGTCGCGTTGATCCGCGCGCGATAGTCGGCGCTCGCATCCAGGCGTTCCTGGCACTCCGACTGCGAGCCCTGGCAGGTCGAGCAGATGTTCATCATCAGCGCCGTGCCCTCGGCCTGCTGCGCCAGCGCGAACGTCCGCGCGTTGAGCGTGTCGGCGAGCTCGGGGTTGTGCTCGGCGATCACGCCGGCGCCGCAGCAGGAGGCGCGGTCCAGCGCGACGAGCTCGATGTCCAGCAGCGGCGCGATCTGCGCCATCGAACCGTGCAGCTCGGGGGTGAAGCCGCGCGAGACGCAGCCGGGCCAGTAGGCGACCTTCATGTCAGCGATCCTCGTCCTTGCCCGAGATGTAGATGTTGAACTCGACGCGCTCGTCGGGGCCGTCGACCTCGTCGTAGATGCGCTTGATCTGGTCGCGGTCGGCGCGCGGCAGCTTGTGCGGCTTGAGCACGGCCGCCGGCGTGAGCTTGCGGCGCAGCAGTGCCCTCGCGATCACCGGCAGCGAGCTGGCGAGCTCGGCGGCGGCGCTCGGCTTGAACTTCGCCAGCGCGGAGTCGCCGCCGTAGGAGCGCGGCAGCAACTCGGCCTCGTCGAGCAGCCCGTTGCGCTTGATGAGCGAGACGAACGCGCGCTCGTGGCGCTCGCCGTTGTTGCGATCCTCGATGTGGAAGTCGTTGCCGGCGCGCCGGCGCAGGCGCATGATCTGGTTCATCGGCGCGACGCCCTTCGGGCAGGCCGAGATGCACTGAAAGCAGTGCGTACAGTCATAGATGCCGTGCGGGTCCTCGGCGAGGTCCTCCAGCCGTTCGCGATGCTGGGCGTCGCGCGGGTCACCGACGAAGCGGTAGGCCTTCGCCAGCGCGGCCGGGCCGATGAACTCCGGGTCGACCTCCATCGACAGGCAGTCCGAGACGCAGGCGCCGCACTGGATGCAGGCCATCGACTGCGTGACGTCGACCATCGTCTCGCGCGGCACGATGTATTCGCGCTCGGGCACCGGCTGCTTGGCGATGAGCCACGGCGTGACGCGCCGGATCTTCTTCCAGTGCACCGCCTCCATGTCGACGATGAGGTCCTTGATGACCGGCATGTTGCCCATCGGCTCGACCTCGATGATGCCGTCCTTGGAGCGCCGCTTGGCGCGCTCGAGGTGCGTGTGGCAGGCGAGGTCGGGCTGGCCGTTGATCTTCACACCGCAGGAACCGCAGATCGCGGCGCGACACGAGCAGCGGATGCCGATCGAACCGTCGAAGCGATCCTTGGCCTGCAGGATTCCCTCGAGCACCGAGCGGTGCGGCTCGAGGTCGATCGTGTGCTCCTCCCAGAACGGCCCCTCGCCCGATTCGGGGTCGTAGCGGCGCAGTCTCAGGGTGAACTCGGCCATGACTTCAGTACTTCCTCACTTCCGGCTGCCACTTCGTGATCGTCACGTCAGAGTAGGACAGCCCGGGTTCGCCATCGCCGTTGCGCGTCACGTTGATGTGCTTGAGCCATTCCTCGTCGAGCCGCTCGGGGTAGTCCAGGCGATACTGGGCCCCGCGCGACTCCTTGCGGTCGATCGCCGAGACGATCGTCATCTCGGCGCAGTCGAGCATGTACCCGAGCTCGAGCGCTCCCAGCACGTCCTGGTTGAAGACGGTGCCGCGATCGTCGACGTAGGCGCTCGCCGCCTCCTCCTTGAGCCGGTGGACGACGTCGTGCGCCGTGGCCAACCCGTCCTCGTCGCGGTACACGGCGGCGTACTCGTTCATCGTGGTCCCGAGCTCGGCCTTGATCTCGGAGATCCGGCGCCCGTCGTGCGGGCGGTCGAGGATCGCTGCGATCATGTCGGTGTCCTCGCGCAGCCGCGACACCGGCGCATGCGGCATGGCGAGCTCACCGCCGCGCTGCGCCGCGTGCTCGCCGGAGCGGCGGCCGAAGATGAGGGTGTCCAGCAGCGAGTTGGCCCCCAGGCGGTTGCCGCCGTGGACCGAGACGCAGGCCACCTCGCCCGCCGCGTAGAGGCCGGGGATCGGCGTCTGACCGTCGACGTCGGTCTTGACGCCGCCCATGATGTAGTGCTGCCCAGGCCGGATCATGATCGGGTCGCGCGTGATGTCCGTTCCGGCGAAGTCGCGGCCGATGTTGACGATCTCGCGCAGCGCCTCGAGCACGCGCTTCTTCGGCACGACCGTGATGTCCAGGAAGATGCCCTGCCCGCCGGGGCCGACGCCGCGGCCCTCGTTGATCTCCGTCTGCTCGGCGCGCGACACGATGTCGCGCGAGGCGAGCTCCATCTTGTTGGGCGCGTACTTCTCCATGAAGCGCTTGCCCTCGGAGTTGAGCAGGTGGGCGCCCTCGCCACGGGCGCCCTCCGTGATGAGAAAGCCGTTCTCTGCAAGCGTCGTCGGGTGGTACTGGACCATCTCCATGTCCATGATCGGGCAGCCGATCCGGTAGGCCTGCGCGATCCCGTCGCCGGTGCAGATGAGCGCGTTCGTCGTCGGCTTGTAGCACTGGCCGTTGCCGCCGTTGGCGAGGATCACCGACTTGGCGTCGAAGATCTCCATCGTCCCGGTGCGGATGTCGCGTGCGACCGCGCCGGCGCAGTGGCCGGCGTCGTCGAGGATCAGCGAGGTGGCGAACCACTCCTCGAAGCGCTCGACCGTCAGGTGGTGGCGCATGAGCTGCTCGTAGAGGACGTGCAGGATCGCCTGGCCGGTGATGTCGGCGACGTAGGCGGTGCGCTTCTTGGAGGCGCCGCCGAAGGCGCGCAGGTCAAGCTCGCCCTTCTCGTTGCGGTGAAACGTGACGCCGATGTGCTCGAGGTGCATCGCCTCGCCCGGCGCCTCGCTGCACATGATCTCGATCGCGTCCTGGTCGCCGAGGAAGTCCGAGCCCTTGACCGTGTCGTAGGCGTGCTCGGTCCAGTCGTCGTCGATCGCGATCGCGGCGTTGATCCCGCCCGCGGCGGCGACGGAATGCGACCGGACGGGATGGACCTTGCTCATGATCGCCACGCTGGCGCCCGCCTGGGCGGCGGCGAGGGCGGCACGCTGACCGGCGAGGCCGGCGCCGATGATGAGGACGTCATGTGCGGGCAAGGGGGGCGAGTATATGTACGGCCCCGTGTACCCGGAGTGCGCCGTCCGAGCGGTCAGGCCAGGCGCTGCGGCAGGGCGGCGGTGAGCGCGCGGCGCACCTGGTCGATCGTCACGACGCCGCGCAGCACGCCGTCGGCGTCGACCGCCATGAGCGCGCCGCGCGAGCGCAGTTGCTCGTCGCCGAGCAGCGCCTCCAGCGGGCGGTCGGAGCTCACGCGCCAGTCGTCGGCGTCGGCGAGCTCGACGACCTCGCCGACCGCGAGCGCCGGCCGCCCGGCGGCGATCTCCTCGTCGACGCGCGCCTCGCGCACGACGCCGAGAAACCGCCCGCCGCTGTCGACGACCGGAAACCAGTCCCAGCGGTAGCGCAGGAAGTACTCGTCCTGGGCCTGCGCGAGCGGCGTCGCCGCAGGCATCGAGACCGGCTGGGCATCCATGATGTCGGCGACGGTGATGCCGTCGATGCGCTCCGTGAAGGCCGTCGAGGCGACCGCCGCGCGCGCGGCCTGCGCGATGAACCAGCCGAGCACGGCAAGCCAGATGCCGTCGAAGAGCTCGCCGCGCGCTGTGAGGAAGATCCCCAGCCCGATCAG
This sequence comes from uncultured Solirubrobacteraceae bacterium, assembly GCA_902806175.1. Classification (GTDB taxonomy): domain Bacteria; phylum Actinomycetota; class Thermoleophilia; order Solirubrobacterales; family Solirubrobacteraceae; genus CADCVQ01. Next base: position 14,043 of record CADCVQ010000074.1, on the reverse strand, counting down.
GATGTAGGCAAAGCCCTCGCCGATCCGCCCCGCGACGCGCGTCGCCGTGTTGCGGTTGCCGCTGATCTTCCAGACGATCGCGCGCGCGATCCGGCCGCCGTCGAGCGGAAACGCGGGGATGAGGTTGAACGCGAAGAGCATCGCGTTGATCCCTCCGAGGGCGACGAGCAGGGCCAGCGTCGGCGACGCCTCGGCCTCGTCGGACAGGCGGGCGACCTCGAGCGCCTCGCTGTTCTGGATCAGCACGAGCAGCGCGGCGCACAGCGCGACGATCACAAGCGTCACGAGCGGGCCGGCCGCCGCGACCCTGAACTCCGAGCCCGGCGACTGCGTGTCGCTGGACATCTTCGCGACGCCGCCGAAGAACCACAGGTCGATGCCGATGATCGCGATGCCCTCGCGACGGGCGACGAGCGCGTGGCCAAGCTCGTGCAGCACGAGCGAGACGAAGAACAGGAACACCGCGGCCACCGCGACCAGGTAGGCCTGCGTCACCGAGCCGCCGAGGATCTCGCGGAAGTAGTCCGCGCCGAGGTAGATGAAGAGAAAGAGGACGACGAACCAGCTCGGGCTGGCGCCGATCCGGATGCCGAAGACGCGCAGAAGCTGGATCGACGGGCCGGTGCCGAGCATCCGCAGGATCTTCGCAGGAGCCATCGGGCGGCGAGCAGCGCCGCTTTCGCCGCAATCAGCTCGCGCGCGGGGTGTGGCGCGCGACGATCGCCTCGACGTCGCTGCCCGGCGGCAGCGTGCCGTACTGCAGCCCGGCGTCGCCCGCCAGCCGCGAGGCGCAGAACGCGTCGGCGACGTCGGCCGGGGCGTGGCGCACGAGCAGCGAGCCGTGCAGCGCGAGCGCCATCCGTTCGACGACCCGGCGCGCGCGCAGCTCGATCGCATCGACGTCGGCGAACTCGTCGCGCAGCGCGCTGCTGAAGGCGTCCAGGCGCGCGTCGGCGCCGCGCGCCGCGTCGACCTCGTCCAGGAACGCCGCCAGAACCTCCGGCGAAACCTCGAGCGCGCGCAGGACGTCGAGCGCCATGACGTTGCCCGGGCCCTCCCAGATCGAGGCCAGCGGCATCTCGCGATACAGCCGCGGCATGCCCGACTCCTCCACGTAGCCGTTGCCGCCGAGGCACTCGAGCGACTCGAAGGCATGTCCCGGGCCGCGCTTGCAGACCCAGTACTTGCCCACGGCCGTGGCCAGGTGCCTGAGGTGGCGCGCGTGCTCGTCGCGCGGGGACTCGTCGTAGGCGCGCGCGACGCGCATCCCGAACGCCGTCGCCGCCTCGGGTTCGACGCACAGATCAGCCAGCACGTTGCGCATCAGCGGCTGGTCGGCGAGGCGCCTGCCGAACGCGCTGCGGTGCGCCGCATGCCACGTGGCGTTGGCGACGCCCCACCGCATCCCGGCGGCGGTCACGATCATGCAGTCCAGGCGCGTGTGGGCGACCATCTCGATGATCCCGACGTCATGCGCCAGGCGTGGTCGTGAGCGACCCCCCGGCGGGGACGGAGTGGCTCATCGACAAATCGGCGCTGAGACGCCTTGGCGCGAGTGCCGATGCCGCCGCCTGGGCCGAGCGCATCCAGCGCGGCATCGTGCACATCGCGACGGTCACGCTGCTGGAAGTCGGCTACTCAGCCCGCGACCCAGCAGACCTCGACGCCGCGCTGCGCGGCCCGCCGGTCAGCTCGATGCCGATCGAGTACCTCACGCCGATCGCCGAGGATCGGGCCGCCGACCTGCTGACGCTGCTGGCCGACCGCGGACAGCATCGCGCGCCGTCGGTGCCGGACCTGATCATCGCCGCGATCGCCGAGCGCGCCGGGCTCGTCGTTCTCCACAACGACAAGGACTTCGACCTCATCGCCGACGTCACCGGCCAGCCAGTGCAGCGCGTTGACGGCTGATCCACCGCGGCCGCGGTGTCTTTCAGTGACAGCATTCCTCTTCGCGTAGCCGCCGGCGCACCGCTCCCTGAGGCGAAAGCAGAACCCAGAGGGGCGTATCGATCTTCGTTCTGTTCGGCGGCCGGCGCGCCGCGAGCGCCATCGTCAGCGCGTCGACGACAAGCTCTGCGCGCATGTGCTCAGCGATCGCCCGGCCGACGATCCGGCGGCTGAACAGATCCTGCACGGCGGCCAGATACAGCCAGCCCTCGCCGGTGCGGATCTGCTTCATGTCGGCGGCCCACACGCGATCGGGTGCGTCAGCGCGAACGTCGCGGCCGACGAGGTCTGAGAACGGCTCGACGCCCTCCACGCGTACCGTGCAGCCCTTGCGGCGGCGTTAGGCGCTTGCGCTTGGAGGCAGAAGCGGCAGCCGCTTCCGGCGGAAGGAGCAGCGGCCGAGGGCCGACGACGACCCGCGCCATCTGTCCACCTGAAGCATTCGGAGCAACTATCGGGGCGCGCAACGCGTTGCAGGTGTCATGCGAGCCTTCGCCGCTGCCCTGCTCATCGGTTTGACCGCTGCCCTGACCGCACGCCTTCGCGCAGACCAACGACCCCGCGAATCCGTTGGCACCGGGACCGGTTCCGCCACCGCTGGATGCCCCTTGGCCACCCGCGAACGCCGGCTGCGGCGAGAACGGCACCAGCAAGAGCGGCGTTGCGCCGACGGTCAGGTTGACCTCGGCGACGCTGCGCCTGACCCCCAGGGGTGGTGTTCGCATCCGGCTGCGCGGCATCAGACGGCCGCGATGTTCGTGAAGATCGCGCAGGTTGGCGGCAAGCGGGTCGGTGGGACCGAGCGCGGGTCCTATAACTGCACGGCTCCGGGCAGCTTCACCAACTCGCAGCCGCTCAGCGACTATGGCCGCAACCTCGTGCGACGCCACGGCCGACTCGCGGTGAAGGTGACCTTCCGGATCATCAACGGATCGGGCGTCACGAACAAGCGCGTCCTGTCGGGCGTCATCAAGCCCGAGTAGCGCCTTCCGCTGCCGCAACAAGGTGTGTAGCGACAGCGATCCGCTGAACCGCATCCCGGACACTCGGACCGGCACTACCTGCCCTGTTGACCCGGTTATCCGGTGTAGCTGCCCTCCTGCTCGCGGTGGTCGCGCTCGTGCTCGGCCACGAACTCGTGGCGGCGCTCGCCTTCGTAGTCTGGACCGACCCTGAGCGCCGAGCGATCCGCCACGGCGTCGCGGCAGTCGTTCGACTGCCGTCAGGTCGAACTACCTTCAAGAGCTCCGCAGCGCAACGATCGCGACGCGTCGAGTGCGGAGATCGCAACCTGCGCGTCACGACGCACCCTCGGCCAGCCGACTCGCGCCTGACGCTGACTCGGGCGTAGCGACGGATTCCATTCAGCGACCCCGACCTTCGCGCCACCATGAAGCCGCGACGTCGACAGTACGGCGACGTTGCACCCCACTGCTCCGGCGCGGTTTCGCCGCTATCGGACGTCGGCCTCCAGCACCGTCAGCGCCGCGGCGAACGTCGCGCTCGGACGCATGACCGCATCGACGCGCGCGGCGTCGGGGCGGTAGTAGCCGCCGATGTCGACCGGCTCGCCCTGCACCTCGGCCAGCTCGGCGACGATCGCCTCCTCGTCGGCGGCGAGCCGCTCGGCCAGCGCCGCGAAGCGCGCCGCGAGCGCGCCGTCGTCGGCCTGGCCGGCGAGCTCCTGCGCCCAGTACAGCGCCAGGTAGAAGTGGCTGCCGCGGTTGTCGAGCTCGCCGCACCTGCGCGACGGCGAGCGGCCGTTCTCCAGCACGCCGCCGGTCGCCCGGTCCAGCGCCAGGCCGAGCTGCCGGGCGCGCGCGTTGCGGGTCTTCTCGGCGAGCATCTCCAGCGAGGCTGCAAGCGCGAGAAACTCCCCGAGCGAGTCCCAGCGCAGGTGGTTCTCTCTGAGCAGCTGCTGGACGTGCTTCGGTGCCGAGCCGCCGGCGCCCGTCTCGTAGAGGCCGCCGCCGTTCATGAGCGGAACGATCGAGAGCATCTTCGCGCTCGTCCCGAGCTCGAGGATCGGAAAGAGGTCGGTGAGGTAGTCGCGCAGGACGTTGCCGGTGACGGAGATCGTGTCCTTGCCGGCGCGAGCGCGCTCGAGCGTGAAGCGCGCCGCCTCGGCGACGGGCAGGACCTCGATCTGCAGGTCGTCGACGGCGAGCGCCTCGAGCGCCGGGCGGACCTTCTTCAGCAGCTCCGCGTCGTGCGGGCGCGTCTCGTCGAGCCAGAAGACCGCGGGGGCCCCCGTCGCGCGCGCGCGGTCGACGGCGAGCCGCACCCAGTCCTGGATCGCCGCGTCCTTCGTCTGGCACATCCGCCAGATGTCGCCGGTGTCGACCTCGTGCTCCAGCAGCGTCCTGTTGCCGGAGTCCACGACCCGGACCGTCCCCGCCGACGCGATCTCGAACGTCTTGTCGTGCGAGCCGTACTCCTCGGCCTTCTGGGCCATGAGGCCGACGTTCGGCGTCGTCCCCATCGTCGCGGGGTCGAACGCGCCGTGCTCGCGGCAGTGCTCGATCGTCTCGGCGTAGAGCGCCGCGTAGGAGGAGTCGGGGATGACGTACTTGCAGTCCTGCAGCTCGCCAGCCGCGTTCCACATCTGACCCGACGAGCGGATCGTGGCGGGCATCGAGGCGTCGACGATGACGTCCGACGGCGCGTGCAGGTTCGTGATGGCCTTGTCGGAGGCGACCATCGCGATCGAGGGACCGGCGGCGAGCGCGGCGGCCACCGCGTCGGCGGCCTCCGGGTGCGCGTTGAGGAGGCTCGCCAGGCCGTCGTTCGGACTGGCGTCGAGACCTTCGTAGGCGTCGCCCGCCACGGCGCAGACCGCGCGGCCGAAGATGATCGGGTCGGACACCTTCATCATCGTCGCCTTGAGGTGCACCGAGAAGAGCACCCCCTGGCGCTTGGCGTCGGCGACCTGCTCGGCGAGAAACGCGTCGAGCGCCGCGCGGCGCATGACGGCGGCGTCGAGCACCTCACCGGCGAGCAGCGGGACGCGCTCCTTGAGGACGGTGACGGCGCCCTCGGGCGCGACGTGCTCGATTCGCGCGGCGCCGTCGGCCTCGACCGTCACGGACTGCTCGGTGCAGCGGAAGTCGCCGCCGGACATCGTCGCGACATGCGACCTGGAGTCCGGCGACCACGCGCCCATGGAGTGCGGATGCTGGCGCGCGAAGGCCTTGACCGACGCCGGGGCGCGGCGATCGGAATTGCCTTCGCGCAGAACCGGGTTCACCGCGCTGCCCTTGACCGCGTCGTACTTCGCGCGCGCCGGGTCCGACGGATCATCGGGATAGCCCGGGATCGCGTACCCCTTGTCCTGTAGCTCGGCGATCGCCGCCTTGAGCTGCGGCAGCGACGCGCTGATGTTCGGCAGCTTGATGATGTTCGCCGCAGGGGTCGTGGCAAGCTCGCCGAGCTCGGCCAGGGCATCGGGGACACGCTGCTCGGGAGTGAGCAGCTCCGGGAACCGGGCGAGGATCCTGCCGGCGAGCGAGATGTCGCGCAGCTCGACGTCGACGCCCGCGGCGCCAGCGAATGCCCGCACGATCGGCAGCAGCGAGGCCGTGGCGAGCGCGGGCGCTTCGTCGGTGTGGGTGTAGATGATCTTCATCGGCGAGCCGACACGCTAGCGTCGCCGCGAACCATGGCGCACGACGTGACCTTCATCCCCGGAGACGGCACCGGTCCGGAGCTGACCGAGGCCACCCGGCGCGTTCTCGAGGCCACGGGCGTCGACATCAACTGGGATCGCCAGGAAGCGGGGATCGACGAGTACCGCAAGCACGGCAACCCGCTTCCGGAGGCGACGCTCGCATCGCTGAAGAGCACGCGCGTCGGGATCAAAGGGCCTACGACGACGCCCGTCGGCGCGGGCTTTCGTTCGATCAACGTGCTGCTGCGCAAGGAGCTCGACCTGTACGCGTGTATCCGGCCGTGCAAGGCGCTCGAGGGCGTGCGCACGCGCTTTCCCGAGACCGACGTCGTCATCGTCCGCGAGAACACGGAGGACGTCTACGCCGGAATCGAGTTCGAGCGCGGAAGCGATGGCGCCGCAGCCCTGCGCGCACAGCTCGCCGCGCTCGGCTCCGACGTTCGCGATGACGCCGGCATCTCGATCAAGCCGATCAGCGTGTTCGGCTCCGAGCGGATCGTGCGCCACGCCTTCGACTACGCCGTCGCGCACGGTCACAGGAAGGTCGTGGCCGGCCACAAGGCGAACATCATGAAGTTCTCCGACGGCCTGTTCCTCGAGGTCGCGCGCGCTGTCGCCGCGGACTATCCGGCGATCGACTTCGCAGACGTCATCGTCGACAACCTCTGCAACCAGCTGATCACCTACCCGGAGGACTTCGAGGTCATCGTCCTGCCGAACCTCTACGGGGACATCGTCTCCGACCTCTGCGCCGCGATGATCGGCGGTCTGGGGATGGCGGGCGGGGCGAACATCGGCACGGAGGCCGCCGTGTTCGAGGCGACGCACGGATCGTCGCCGACGTACGCGGGGTGCAACCGCATGAATCCGACGGCGCTCATGCAGTCGGGCGTCTACATGCTCGACCACCTGAAGGAGGCCGCCGCGGCGCGCGCGCTGCAGAACGCGATCGCAGCGGTCATACGCAAGGGCGACAAGGTCACATACGATCTGAAGCCCAGCCGTACAGACCCCACCGCCGTCGGCACCAGCCAGTTCGCCGACGCCGTGATCGAGGAGATGAACGCATGACGAACGCCCCAGTGAAGGTCGCGGTCACCGGTGCTGCCGGACAGATCGGCTACGCACTGCTGTTCCGGATCGCGTCCGGCCAGTTGCTGGGGCCCGACACCCCGATCGCGCTGAAGCTGCTCGAGATCCCGCCTGCGATCAAGGCGGCCGAGGGAACGACGCTGGAGCTGACGGACTGCGCCTTTGCGCTGCTGCACAGCGTCGACATCTACGACGATCCGGCGCGCGCCTTCGACGGCGTGAACATCGCCATGCTCGTCGGCGCCCGGCCGCGCTCGAAGGGGATGGAGCGCGCCGACCTGCTGGAGGCAAACGGCGCGATCTTCAAGCCGCAGGGCGCGGCGCTCAACGCCGCCGCGGCAGACGACGTCAAGGTGCTCGTCGTCGGCAACCCCGCCAACACGAACGCGCTCATCCTTGCGTCCAACGCTCCGGACATCCCCGCTGATCGAATCACTGCGATGACGCGCCTTGACCAGAACCGCGCCGTTGCGCTGCTCGCACAGAAGCTCGAGGTCGGCGTCGACGCCGTCTCTGACCTGGTCGTTTGGGGCAACCACTCGCCGTCGATGTTCCCCGATCTCTTCAACGCGACAGTGCACGGTGTCCCAGCCATAGAGCAGGTCGACATGGGCTGGTATGAGAGCGAGTACATCCCGCGCGTCGGCAAACGTGGCGCCGAAGTGATCGAGGCGCGCGGCGCGTCATCGGCGGCGTCGGCCGCCAACGCCGCGATCGACCACGTCCGCGACTGGGTCAGCGGCGCCGAGGGGCTGCGCTCGATGGCCGTCGCCTCCGACGGCTCCTACGGCGTCGCCGAGGGGATCATCTCGAGCTTCCCCGTGCGCTGCGCGGGCGGCTCCTACGAGATCGTCCAGGGACTCGAGGTCGGCGAGTTCGCGCAGGCAAAGATCGACGCCACGGTCGAGGAGCTGACCGACGAGCGCACCGCGGTGAGCGAGCTCGGCCTGATCTAGCAAGCCAAGCGCGAAGATGGGCGCTGGTTCCACGGGGTCAGGACTCCTACCAAGGCCTGACCCCGCGGAAGCGAGCGCTACGCAGCGTCCTTGGGATGCCAGCCGCGTCCGTCCTTGCGTACAAGGCCGTCCTCGGCGAGCCCGGGAAGGACCCGGTACAGGTAGTTCTGCTTGATTCCCATCTGCTCCGCGATCTCCGGGATCGTGATCCCGGGCTTCTCGCGGACGAGGTTGAGCGCCTCGGCGCCGCGCGTTCCGCTGCCCTTCGGGCGTCCGCGACGACCGCTGCCCTTCCCGCGCCGGCTGGTCGCCGACGCGGCGCGTGCGGGCGCGCGGCGGGCTGTCGCGGCGTTCCCGTTCTGGCTTGGCACACCGTCGAGCGCCGCCGCGGCGGCCTCGAGGCGCTCGTACTCCTCGACGAGCGGCTTGAGCTCCTTCAACCGCGCGCCGATCTCGCTTCGCTTCTCATCCAGGAAGTCTGCCATATACGTTCCCCGTTCAGGCAAGTGACAATTACCGTCACTGAGACTAGAGCATCGCCCCGACGCGCAGGGTTTTCCTGGACCTTTCCTAGCCGGCGACTTCCAGAATCTCCCGGAGGCGGCGCAGCGAGGAGTTGGCCTCCTTTTCGGGAATGCCGCCCACGATGACCCTCGAGGCGGCGGCGCCGAGTGGCCCGAACGGCGTCCGGAACTCGTTGCGGTAGTCGAAATGCGTGCGCCCGTCGCGCTCGGTGAGGCGGTTCTCGGTGATCGCGGTGGACCGCGCGGGGCCCTTGCCCTCCCACCGCGCAAAGCGCGGCGCGTCGAGCTCCTCGAGCGTCCAGTGCACCTTGAAGCGCACGCCGCGCAAGAAGAGCGTCTGGCTCATCTGGAAGCCCGGCCGGATCGGCCCCGGGTCGACGCGCTCGATGCGGTCGACGATCGTCACCCAGGAGCCCATCTTGGCGGGATCCATGATGTGGTCCCAGACCTCCTGCAGCGGCGCGTCGATGTCGATGCTGGCGATCACGAGGGACACGGCGCGCAGAACGTAGTACATCCGAGCGCGGGTTCTGCGTGCGCTCGCGGCGCCCGATCGGTGCGCGCAGCCGTCATCGCGCCGCCAGCGATTCGCGGGCCTCCCACTCGCGCAGCGCCCGCTCTACGGCGCTGTCGAAGCGGTGCAGGCGCACGCCCAGCAGCGCCGGCGCGCGGTCGTCGCGCGGCAGCAGGTCGCTGGACAGGCTCTCCATCAGCGGCCCGATGAAGCCCGCCTGCTCACCGGCCAGAGCGGCCGCGACGGGCGCCACGATCGGCGTCGCGTTGCGCCCGAAGTTCAGCGCGCGGCGGCGCACGAGCATGAGGTCGGCGATCCGCTCGATCATCTGCCCGTAGGTCAGGATGTCCGGGCCGGCGATGTCGAGCGAGAGCCCGCCGCGCGCGTGCGGGGTAGTCGCCGACGAGAGGAGAAACGCGCGCACGTCGCGCACGTCGATCGGCTGCGTGCGGTGATCGCGCCAGGCCGGCAGGGCGAGCACCTTCATCCGCTCGACGAGGTGCACGAGAAACCGAAACGAGCGCGAGCGCGCGCCGATGACGATCGAGGCGCGCAGCGCGACGGCCTCGGGCAGGCCCGCCAGCAGGATGCGTTCGACCTCCAGCCGGCTGCCGAGGTGGCGTGACAGCGCCTGCCCCTGCGGCACGAGCCCGCCGAGATAGATCACGCGGCGCACGCCCGCCCGCTGCGCCGCCGCGACGAAGTTCTCGGCGGCGATGCGCTCGTTGTCCGCAAACGCGCCGCGCCCGGCGCCGCCCTCCATCGAGTGGATGAGGAAGTACGCCGCGTCGATCCCGGCGAGCGCCTCGTCGAGGCCCGCGCCGGTGATCGCGTCGCCGCTGACGAACGGCAGCGTCGCGGGCACGCGCGACCGATCGCGCCCGAAGCCGCGCAGCTCGTGGCCCGCCGCGACGAGCGCGGGGTGCAGCGCGGCCCCGATCGAGCCGCTGGCGCCCGTCAGCAGGATGCGCATGGCAGACATCGTGGCGCAGCCAAGGTTCCGGCCGCTCAGATCGCGTCGGCGGCGTCGGCGATGCGCGCGGCGAGCGCCAGCGACGACGTCGCCGCCGGCGACGGCGCGTTGCGCACGTGGATCGCGCGCGGTGTCGCGCAGAGCAGGAAGTCGTCGACGAGGCGTCCGTCGCGGGCGACCGCCTGCGCGCGCACGCCGCCGAAGCCCGGCAGCAGGTCCTCGCCGCGCAGGGCCGGCACGTACCGGCTCGCCTGCGCGGCGAACGCCTCGCGGCTGGCGGCCAGGCGCAGCTCGCCGATGCCGGTGCGCCACCAGCGCGCCATCATCCGCCACGTGCCGGGCCAGGCCAGCGTGTCGCGGACGTCGGCCGCGCGCAGCGTGCTGAGCGCGTAGGCGTCGCGGGCGCCCACCAGCAGCGCCGAGGGCCCGAGCAGCACATCGCCGTCGACGCGCGGCGTCAGGTGGACGCCCAGAAAGGGCAGGCGCGGGTCGGGCACGGGGTAGATCAGGCCGCGCACGAGCGCGCGGCGCCGCGGCGCCAGGCGTAGGTAGCCGCCGCGGAAGGGGACGATGCGCGGATCAGGGTCGGCGCCGGCGAGCACCGCCAGCCGATCGGACCACAACCCCGCGCAGAAGACCGCGCGCGCTCCCTCGGCCTCGTCGCCGGCCGCCGACCGCAGCCGGATCGAGCGCGCGCCGGCAGCGACGCGCGCCACCTCCCAGCCGAAGCGCAGGTCGCCGCCCGCGGCGCCGAGGTCGTCGGCCAGCCGCGCACAGACGTCCGCGAAGTCGACGATCGCGGTGTTCGGCGAGTGCAGCGCCGCGACGCCGATCGCGTGCGGCTCGATCTCGCGCAGTCCGCCGGCGTCCAGGCGCCGCATGCCCGCGACGCCGTTGGCGTTCGCGCGCCGCCCGATCTCCTCCAGCGCCGGCAGCTCGTGCTCGTCGCGGGCGATGATGAGCTTGCCGACGCGCTTGACGGCGACGGCGCGCCGCTCGCAGAAGCCGTACAGCCGCGCGGCGCCGTCGACGCAGAGGCGGGCCTTCAACGAGCCCGGCGCGTAGTAGACGCCGGCATGGATCACGCCGCTGTTGTGGCTGCTCTGATGGCGCGCCGCCGCGTCCTCGCGCTCGACGACGAGCACGCGGCTGCCGGGCCGCCGCGCCAGCACTTCGCGCGCGACCGCGAGGCCGATGATGCCTGCCCCCACGATGATGGTGTCGTAGCTGTCGGCGGGCCTGCGCAGACCGGAAGTGTCCCCAAAGTGCGGCAACGACCACCGCGCCGAGGGGCGAAACCTGCTTGTCGGCAACCTCCTACGGGAACTGCGGCGGATTCCTTCGGCATTTGCGGAGAGCCGCCGATCCAAAACCCGATCGGAGCGGGAACACCCTCCGAGACCCCTTGCGGCCGCCGGCGGCGGCGTGCTCTCATGCACCCCGAACGAGTGATCGACAAAGGGGTGTTGGGGCGCCATGATCAAGACGCGAGCGACGAAGAAGGTGGCCTGTGAGGACTGCTTCTTTCGCTGCAACCTGCTCTGCGCGCTGGACCTCGACGGTCCCTGCCCGACGTTCCGGCCCGACAGCCCCGAGGGGCTGAGGCCACCGCAGCAGCTGCGCTTCGCGTTTCGCCAGGAGCGCCGCACCCAGGCCGCCTGGGCCTTCCCGAGCGCGCAGGAGCAGGCCACCTTGCACGCTCACTAGGCGACGTGCATAAAGTCCGGCCCGTGAGGATCACGGTGCTGGGCAAGTCGCCCGCATGGCAGGACGCCGACGGAGCGTGCAGCGGATACCTCGTCGAGGACGGCGACTCGTGCCTGCTCGTCGACTGCGGCAGCGGCGTGTTCTCCAAGCTGCGCCGCTTTCGCGAGTACGTCGACGTCGACGCCGTCGTGATCACCCACATGCACGCCGATCACTTCCTGGACCTGATCCCGTTCGCGTGCGCGCTGACCTACGCCCCGCGCCAGCAGCCGGTCCCCGTCGAGCGCTGGCCGGGGACCGACAACCCCGCATGCCCGCGGCTGCTCGTCCCCTCCGGCGCGACCGCGATCCTGCGCACGGTCGCGACCGCCGCCGGCCACCCCAACCTGCTCGACCAGGCGTTCGCCCTGTCCGAGTACGACGCGACCGCGACGATCGAGGTCGGCTCGCTGAGCGTGCGCTTTCAGCCGGTTCCCCACTTTCTGCCGTCAAACGCGATCCAGGTGCGCAGCGATGACGTTCCCGCCCGCCGCTTCACCTTCGGCGCCGACCACGGCCCGACCGACGCGCTCGACGACTTCGCGTACGGCAGCGACCTGCTGATCCTGGAGGCGACGCTGCCGCGCCCCGAGCGCGCGGGCCCGCGCGGTCATCTCACGCCCGGCGAGGCCGGCGCGCACGCCGCGCGCTGCAACGCCGGGCGGCTCGTGCTCACGCACATCTCCGACGAGCTCGACTGGGAGTGGGCGCTCGCCGAGGCACGGCGCTCCTACGGCGGCCCGGTCGAGGTCGCGCGCGAGGGGGCGGTGTATGAGGTGTGACGTCGCCGGGGCGCCGCGCCGACCAGCGGGTACGCTCCGTGGCCATGCCACCCGAGCGCGACCTCTTCGCGAACTTCGAGCGCATGCGGCGCGAGATGGACGAGCTGTTCGGCGACGTGTTCGGCAGCGTCGGGCTCACGTCGCGGCGCACCGGCTTCAGCCCGGCGGTCGACGTCTTCTACGCCGATGACCCACCGCGCGCGATCGTCCACGCCGAGCTGGCGGGCATCGACGCCGGCGACCTGGGCCTGGAGATCCAGGGCCGCTCGCTGACGCTCACCGGCCATCGCCGCGAGGCCGACGCCGAGGGGCGCGTCTACCAGCAGCTCGAGATCGAGCACGGCCCGTTCCGGCGCACGATCGAGCTCGGCGCGGAGGTCGTCGCCGAACAGGCCCGCGCGACCTACCGCGACGGGATCCTGCGCGTCGAGCTGCCGCTCGCCGACCCGCAGTCGCGCACGCGTAGCGTGCCGATCCAGCGCGGCGGGTCGACCGGGCCCGAGATCGAGCCGCGATGATCGACGTCACCACCGACGGCAACGGCGCGCGCGAGATCGAGGTCGGCCTGGCGCCGGAGGTGCCCGCCACGCTGCCGGTCCTGCCGCTGCGCGAGACGGTTCCGTTCCCCGAGACGCTGACGCCGCTGGCGATCGGCCAGGAGCGCTCGGTCCAGCTCGTCAACGACGTCCTCGCGGGCAACCGGATGCTCGTCATGGTCGCCAGCCGCGAGCCGGAGGTCGAGGAGCCCTCGCCAAAGCAGCTCTACGAGGTCGGCGTCGTCGGCGTCATCGCGCGGATGCTGAAGGTGCCCGACGGGACGCTGCGCGTACTCGTGCAGGGCGGCCAGCGGGTGCGGATCGACAGCTGGACGAGCGAGCTGCCCTACCTCGTCGCCAAGATCGCCGAGCAGCCCGACGTCGTCGAGGAGTCGCCCGAGCTGACGGCGCTCATGCGCAACGTCCAGCAGACGTTCTCGCAGATCGTCGAGGCGGTGCCGTACCTGCCCGAGGAGCTGCAGATCGCGGTCGCCAACGTCGAGGATCCGCGCGCGCTGAGCCATCTCATCTCGGGCTCGCTGCGGCTGGGCACCGAGGAGAAGCAGGCGCTGCTGGAGGAGGTCAACGTCGCCCGCCGGCTGCGCCGCCTGACAGAGGCGCTCGCGCGCGAGCTCGAGGTCATCTCGATCGGATCGGAGATCCAGAACCAGGTGCAGTCCGACATGGACCGCACGCAGCGCGAGTTCATCCTGCGCCAGCAGCTCAAGGCGATCCAGATGGAGCTCGGCGAGTTCGACGAGTCCGCCGCCGAGGCCAACGAGCTGCGCGAGCAGCTCGCGGCGATCGAGCTGCCCGACGAGGTCCGCAAGCAGGCCGATCGCGAGCTCGGGCGCCTGGAGAACCTGCCGCCGGCCGCCGCCGAGCACGGGGTGATCCGGACCTACCTGGAGTGGATCGCGTCGCTGCCATGGGACAAGGCGACCGACGACAACCTCGACCTCGACCATGCGGCGCAGGTCCTCGACGAGGACCACTACGGCCTCGAGCAGGTCAAGGAGCGCATCCTCGAGTTTCTCGCCGTGCGCAAGCTCAACCCGCAGGCGCGCGGCTCGATCCTGTCGTTCGTCGGCCCGCCCGGCGTCGGCAAGACGTCGCTTGGCAAGTCGATCGCCCGCGCGCTGGGGCGCGAGTTCGAGCGCATCAGCGCCGGCGGGGTGCGCGACGAGGCCGAGATCCGCGGCCACCGCCGCACGTACATCGGCGCGATGCCCGGGACGATCATCCGCGCGCTGCGCGACGCGGGCTCCAACAACCCGCTGTTCATGATCGACGAGATCGACAA